>CAIVJW010000132.1 GCA_903906315.1 uncultured delta proteobacterium
CCGTTGAAGAGGCGCGCCTTGTGAAGGGGAAGGAGCACGACGTTCTTCGCGGCCGCGTCGAGGTAAATCGGGACGGTGAGGTCCTGGCCGTCGACGATCGCGAACTTGCCGTCGGCAGCGATCGGGCTCTTGGCGCTGAACCACTTGATCTTGCTGTCGTTGACGAAGCAGTACCCGGTCGTCGGATCCGCCACCGGCTTGGCGCCACCGGTCTTGAGCGTGCCCTTCGCCGTGTCGAACTCGAGGAGCCACGAGAACGTGCCGGTGCCCGTGCCGTAGATCGAGTCGGCGCTCGAGCCGATGGTGCAGGCCGTGTAGTTCGAGGCGACGGCGTTGTTCACGACCGTCGAGATGACGCCCGACGCGAGCGCCGCGGGCTTGGTCACCGTCAGCTGCGAGATGCGCAGGCCGAACGTCTTCAGGTCCTTGTTGTCGACGAGCGAGACGCAGTCGGAGATCTCCGTCTTGCAGCCCGCGGCCGACACGGCGCAGGCCGCGCCGCCCGAGTTGCCGCCACCGTTGGTGTTGCTCGGCGTGGTGTCCGAGCTGCAACCGGCGAGCCCGCCGACCGCGGCGACCGCGAAACCAATGATCACGTTCGACAAGCGCATGTAATCCTCCAAGGATGTCCCGTGGGAAGCGCCAGGATAGCCGCGGAGCCCCCCCAACCTCAATCGTGCGGGGCCGGCGGCGTGCCGGCCCGCCCTCACATCGTGGACGCGCCGAAATCGTAGAGCGCGCGGATCTCGCTCACGCGGCGGGCGATGTCGGACTTCTCGAGTGTGGCGACGCGGCTCGTCCCGACCGCTTCGACGCAGAACGAGGCCGCCGCCGTCGCGTGGATCATCGCGCGCCGCAGCGCGAGCGGGGTGACCTCCGGTAGCCCGGCCAGGTAACCGAGGAACCCGCCCGCGAACGAGTCGCCCGCGCCGGTCGGGTCCACGACGTCCTCGAGCGGGAAGCCCGGCGCAGCGAAGAGCCCGTACTCGTCGAAGAGCAGCGCGCCGTGCTCGCCTCGCTTGATCACGAGGCGCTTCGGACCGCGACGCAGGATCTCGCGGGCGGCTCGGGAGACGTTGCGAGTACCGGAGAGCTCGCACGCCTCCTCGTCGTTGATGACCAGCGTGTCGACGCGGGCGAGCAGCGCCGCGAGCGTCTTGGGCTCGCCGTGGATCCAGAAATTCATCGTGTCCGCGACGACGAGCTTCGGCGCACGCACCTGCTCGAGCACCTCGAGCTGCAGCGCCGGGTGAATGTTGCCGAGCAGGAGGAACGGGCTGTCGCGGTACTCGGCCGGGATCTTCGGCTGAAAGCTCGCGAACACGTTCAGCTGCGTGTCGAGCGTCGTGCGGTGGACGAGGTCGGCGTCGTAGCGCCCGGCCCAGCGGAACGTCTTGCCCGTCGCGCGTTCGATGCCGACCGTGTCGATGCCGCGCGCCCGCATGCTGCCGAGCGTGCCTTCGGGGAAGTCGTCGCCCACGACCGCGACGACCCGTACGGGCGCGAACGTGGACGCGACGAAGGAGGAGTACGTCGCCGAGCCGCCGACGACGTTCGTCGCGTGTCCGCTCGGGAGCTCGAGGTCGTCGAACGCCATCGATCCGACGATGAGAATGGGGGATTGGGTGCTCACCGGGCGTGCTCCTTACCGTCGTTCCGGTCGAAACGAAAGACCTGTCGCGGGCGCCGCGGCCCGAATCAGGGCTGCTTGGCGCCGAGGATCCAGTCGAGGCGGGCGCGGACCTCCTCGGTCAGCGCTTCGTCCGAGGTCATGATCGCGTTCTTCAGCGCGTTGCGCGCGGGGCTCTTCGACACGTCCGGCAGCGCCTCGGCGAGCTTGCGTGCCACTTGCCTTGCGTACTGGACGTTGCTCTTGAGCACGGCGACGACGGCCTCGACGCTCACGTCCGCCTCGGTCGCGTGCCAGCAGTCGTAATCCGTGGAGAGCGCGAGGGTCGCGTAGGGGAGCTCGGCCTCGCGGGCGAGCTTGGCCTCGGGCATGTTCGTCATGCCGATGACGTCCACGCCCCAGGTCCGGTAGAGCAGGCTCTCGGCGCGCGTCGAGAACTGCGGCCCCTCCATGCACACGTAGGTCCCGCCCTTGTGCACGCGGGCGTTCGTCGTCTTCGCCGCCTGGTGGATGGCGTCCGCCATGATCGGGCAGACCGGATCGGCGAAGGGTACGTGCGCCGCGATGCCGTCGTCGAAGAACGTCGAGGTGCGTCGCTTGGTGAGGTCGATGAACTGGTCGACCACGACGAGGTCGCCCGGCGCGATGTGCTCCTTCATCGATCCGACCGCGCTCACGCTCATCACGTGCGTCGCGCCGAGCAGCTTCAGGGCGCAGATGTTCGCGCGGTAGTTGATGGTCGACGGCGAGTGCCGGTGCCCGCGCCCGTGCCGTGGCAGGAAGAGCAGCGTGGTGTCCGTGCCGCGCATGCGGCCCCGCACGATCGCGTCGCTCGGCGCCCCGAAGGGCGTCGACACGTGCAGCTCCTCGACGTCCTCGAGGTCGTCCGCGACGTAAAGCCCGCTCCCACCGATGACCGCAAGCACTCCGGGCATGTCAGCGTCCCTTCCACTCGGCGAGGAGCTTCTCGCACAGCCTCGCGTGGCGGTGGCGCCGCGCGCGCTCGGCGTACACCACCGCGCGGAGCTCCTCGTAGGCCCGCGTGATGTCGTCGTTCACGATCACGTAGTCGAAGAAGCCATAGTGCTCGATCTCGCCCTTGGAGTTCTCGAGTCGGCGCCGCGTCGTCGGTTCGTCCTCGGTCCCGCGACCGCGCAGCCGTCGCTCGAGCTCGCCGAGCGAGGGGGGCAGAATGAACGCGGCCACGGCCTCGGGCAGGGCGGCCTTGATCTGCCGCGCTCCCTGGTGATCGATGTCGAACAGCATGCCGCGCGCCGTCGCGCGGGCGACCTCGATCTCGTGGAGCGACGTGCCGTAGAGGTGCCCGTGTACCTGCGCCCACTCGGCGAAGGCGCCGGCGCGGATCATCTGCTCGAAGACGTCGCGCTCGACGAAGTGGTACTCGCGCCCGTCGACCTCGGTCGGCCGCGGCCTCCGCGTCGTGTGGGACACCGAGAACCGCAGGCCCGGGAACTCGCCACGGAGGCGGTTGCAGAGCGTCGTCTTCCCGGCGCCGGACGGCGACGAGACGATGAGGAGGAGGAAGTCGTTCGAAAGCTCAAGCGCCATGTCACTCCGGGCGTCACTCGACGTTCTGGACCTGCTCGCGCAGGCGCTCGAGCTCGACCTTCATCGCGACGACGAGCTGGGAAACCTGCGCATCTTGCGCCTTGGCTCCGAGCGTGTTCGCCTCGCGGACCATCTCCTGCAAGAGGAAGTCGAGCCGCCGCCCGATGGGCTCGCCCTCGGGGGTCAGGAGCGCGCCCTCGAACTGCTCGACGTGGCTGCCGAGCCGGGTGAGCTCCTCGCTGATGTCGCCGCGCTCGGCGAGCAGCGCGATCTCGACCTCGAGCCGCGTCGGATCGGCGGCGACCTCGCTGCCTGCGAGGAGGCGGTCGATGCGCTCGCGCAGCCGGCGGCGAATGCCCTCCCGGGCGCCGTCGGCTCGCGCGTCGACCTCGCCGACGAGGCGCTTCACGGTGGTGGATCGGCTGCTCAGGTCGCCGAGGATGGCCTCGCCTTCGCGCCGGCACATCGCGTCCATCCCGGTGATCGCCCGCTCGATGGCGGCTCTCACGGCGGTACGCAGCGCGACGAGCTCGGGGCCCGCTGGCGGTACGAACAGATCGGGCACCGCGGCGAGGAGCGAGAGCGGCAGGTCCGTGCCCGGGGCGAGCTCGTCTCGAATCTCGCCCAGCGCTCGCAGCGCCGTCCGCGCGCGCGCCTTGTCGAGCACGCACGGGACGACCACCGCGCCCTCGGTCCGCACCACCAGCTCGACGCGCCCGCGGCGCAGCTGTTCTCGCGCGACTTGCTCGGCGAACAAGGTCAAGTCCGCGAGCTCGCGCGGCATGCGAGCGCGCACGTCGAGGAACCGCTGGTTGACGGACCGGATCTCGGCGACGACACGCCCATCGGCGAACGGTACGTCGCCGATCCCGAACCCGGTCATGCTTCGCACGTCGACCCGGGCGGCTACGCCGCCCCCCTCCCGAACACGCTCGACGAAAGCTCGGCCTTGCCGGGCACGATCGTCGACGCCGCGGCGACGCGCCCCTCGGTCCGGAGCGTGCGAAGGTAGCGCACCGTCGGCTCGATGCCGTCCTCCCAGCGCACGCGGGGCTCGTAGCCGAGCAGCTCGCCCGCGCGCGAGATGTCGGCGAGCGAGTGACGGATGTCGCCCGGGCGCTCGGCGACGTGTCGCACGTCGACGGGGCGGCCGAGCACGCGCTCGATCTCGCGGCAGAGGTCGTTCAGCGCGATCCGCCGGCCGCCGGCCACGTTCACCACCTGGCCCGTGAGGCGCTTCGGCGAGGCGGCGGCGAGCAGGTTCGCGCGCACGCAGTTGTCGACGTAGCAGAAGTCGCGTGTCTGCTCGCCGTCGCCGTAGATCTGGATCGGCTCTCCCGCGAGGGCCCAGCTCACGAAGCGCGGAATGGCGGCGGCGTAGGCCCCGTTCGGCGTCTGGTTCGGGCCGAAGACGTTGAAGTAACGGAGGTTCAAGGTCTCGAGGCCGTAGAGCGCAGCGAAGACCTCGAGGTACTTCTCGCACGCCAGCTTCGTGACCGCGTAGGGCGAGAGCGGCAGCGCGGCCATGTCCTCGCGCTTCGGCAGCTCGGGCGTCTCGCCGTAGGCCGATGAGGAGGCCGCGAAGACGAGGCGCCTGACGCCCGATCGGCGCGCGACGTCCAGGACGGTGACCGTCCCGCCGACGTTCACGGCGTCCGACTCGACCGGCGTCTCGACGCTGCGGGGCACCGAGCCGAGCGCGGCCTCGTGGAACACGACCTCCACGCCCGCGACCGCTCTCGCGACCGCATCGGCGTCGCGGATGTCGCCCTCGATTCGCTCGATGAGGGATTGTTCCGGGATGCCGTCGAGGTGCTCCCACGAGCCCGTCGAGACGTTGTCGAGGATGCGAACCCGCTCGCCCGCCGAAGCGAGGGCCGCGACGAGGTTCGACCCGATGAAGCCGGCGCCGCCGGTGACGAGGTACCGTGCCTTTGCCATGTCCTGCTCCGATGGGCCGGGCCGAATCGGCCGACCCCGCGCTTCTCGCGCTTCTCGCGCTCGACCGTCCTATCACGGCGCCAGCCGCGGAGGAGGGGCGAGTTCGTTCGCTATGGCTTCTTGAAGAGGGAGTCGAGCCGGGCCTTCGCGGCCGCCTGCCGGGCGCTCGGATCCTCCGGGACGCCGCTCTTGAACGTGAAGAACGTGCAGAAATTCGAGCGCTCGCGGTCCGGTATGTACTCGGCGATGTGCTCGCGGCACTGGTTGTGCGCGGACGGCTCCCAGTACTCGCAGTTCTTGCAGCAGTAGAGGTCGACACCGCAGTGCGGGCAGGTGTCGGCGCGCTGGAGCTTCACCTCGAAGACCAGCTCGTTTTTGCACTTGTGGCAGAAGTGGCGCTTCTGCTCGAGCTTCGGGATCCAGCTCATCGTTCCGCTCCGCCTCGACGGTCGGTCGCCCGCTCAGCGCAGCCCTTTGCGCCGCTGAACGTCGCTCATGACGCGCTGGTATTCGATCTCCCAGGTGCGAGAGCCCTCCTGGAGGTGCTTGAGCTGCCCGCGGACCTCGCTCTCGAGCGCCTCTTCGACCTCGAGGTGCTTCTTGAGCACGGGACGCATGCGCCGGCGGAGGTCGTGGTCCTGCGCGAACACCTCGTCGACGTTGCCCGAGTGGAGCAGCATCTCGATGAGTTGATCGAGGAGGAAGTCCAGGAGGTCGTCGCCGACCTTGATGCCCTTCTGCTCGGCCGCGAGCTTCTTGACGCGGGCGAACTCGCTCTGCGGAAGCCCACGGGCTTCCATTGTGCTCTTCGCCTTTTCCGTTACCTCGCGTTCCTGTTGGAGGTAGCTCGTGAACACCGACTGCACGTCGAGCACGACCTCCTTCTTCGACTCGCACTCGATGTCACCCCCCGCGACGAGCGCTTCGACGAGCTCCTCGCTGAGGGGGGCGATTTTGCCACTAAAGAGACGCATCCGGCGATCCGTAGCACGGGGCAGAAGCACAGAAGTGCTGCCCGGGTGGATTGAGTTCTCGCTCGAGCTCACCCGGCGGCGAACGACTCAGCCGGAGGCCGGCGAAAGGTACGAGCCGCATCTCTCGGATGTCAACGTACCCATTCGATTTCGAGGCCGAAAGCGGACCAAAACGCGCGCGACGGTGGTCGCGGCCACGGCGCCTCCCGATGGGAGGGCCGAGGCCGGGGGGCCGGCATTCAAACCCGGGCCGGGTGTCTTCTGGCCCCAGCAGTACCGACGAACCAGGAGCACCAGAAATGATGATCGGTAAGGAAGCCTTGGCGCGAAACATGCGAGTCCGACCCTCGACGCTCGGCAACGACGGAGGGCTCGACCTCGACGCCCGCAAGCGGCGGATCCTCCGCCGGTCCGCCATCGCGAACGCGGCCTCGGCAGCCTCGCAGAGCGCGCTGTGCGACGGTGGCACGATCCGACGCGTTTCGCGGGGACGGATCCTCGCCGCCCAGGGCGACCCGGCTACGGCCATCGCCTTCGTCGGCATGGGGCGGGTCCGGCTCGCCCGGGCGATGAGCGACGGCCGCAACCTCTCGCTCGGATATCGAGGGATCGGCGACATGCTGGGCGAGGCCGCCCTCGGCGCCGCCGCCACGCACCGCGAGAGCGCGGTCGCGGCGGAGGACGTCGAGGCGCTGAGCGTGCCGGTCGCTACGCTCCGCGGTCTCATGGTGCAGGATGGCGGCCTCGCCGCGGCGCTCATGGTCGTCATGGTCGAGCGGCAGGGCGACACGGAGGAGCGTCTCGCGTCCATGCTCTTCCGCAATGTCGAGTCGCGGCTCGCCGAGTTCCTCCTCAAGGCGATGACCCGCTGGGGCATCCCCGACCCGCGTGGCGTCCTCATCGCCGCTCCGTTCACTCACCAGGAGATGGCGAGCATGATCGGGTCGACGCGCGAGACGGTCACGCTCACGCTGGGCGATCTGCGCCGCCGCGGCGTGCTCGAGGTCGACCGCCGGCGCATCGTCGTGCTCGACCGCGAGGCACTTCGCCAGCGAGTGTGAGCGCTTCCGTGGGCCGGCCCCGGCTTCCCGGGGCGGCGCCGCCGCGTCTGGCCCCGGTCGGTTCCCGAGGATTCCTGCGCGTCCCCTCGCGGACACCGGGGCACACAGGATATGATGCCGGGTCCCGGCCCCCGCCGTGAACCGATGGAACTCGACGACGACCTTCCGGACCTTCCTCCTCTCGAGCTAGCCAGCGCGCGTCCGCGGGCCGCCGCGGGGCCCCCGGCGTCCGCATCCCCCATGCCACAAGGGGCGGCGCAGGCGTCCGACTCGCACGTGGACGACGACCTCGACGACGGCGTCGAGGGCCTGCCGAGCCTCGAGCTGGCGAACCTGACGTCAGCGCCCGCGTCGTCGCGTGGCGCGGCCGCACCGTCCTCCTCGCCCGGCGGCACGCCGGCGCCACCGTCCGGGCAGCCCGGTACGCCGCGTCCCGCGCCCGCCGCGAGGCCCACGCCTGCGCCCGCGGTGTCGGTGCGCCCGGCCGTGTTCGTCGATCCGATCGACGTCGTCGCGTTCGCCAATTACGGCGCGGCGCCCCGGGCGTGGTTCGAGGCGCCCATCTACGCCGTCCGCGTCATGCAGCGGCAGCGCGATCTCGGGCGCGAGCTCGCTCGCCAGCGCAAGCTCGCCAGCGACGCGGACGACGCGGTCGTGGAGCGCATGGCGCGCGCAGCCGAAGCCCTCCGGGGTCGGATCGATCCGGAGCACCCGGCCATCGGTCTGTACGGACAGCTCGGCAAGTACGACGAGCTCACGCAGTCGAGGTCCGTCGCGCTCCACGAAACGAGCCGGCAGTACGCCGAGCAGCTCGCGCAGGTCGACGAGCGCATGTCGGCCGAAGAGGAGCAGCGGAGCAAGCTCGCGCGCCTCGTGGAGGACGCCGCGCTCGAGCTCGGCCGGCTGAGCGCCGAACGCGCGCGCAACGAAGCCAAGAGCAAGCGGATCGAGATCGAGCTGCGGAGCGCGCACGACGCCGCCCGCCTCGCCGCCGGCCCGGACGCCAAGTTCGCCCCGCCCGAGCACGCGCACCGGATCGCCGCGCTCGAGTCCGACAAGGCAGCGCGCGCCGCCGAGCTGGTGCCGATCATGGAGGCGTGGACGGACGCGGCCGAGGTCGCGCGCCGCCGCCAGAGCGACGAGCGCGAGGCCCGCAAGAAGGTCACGGCGCTGCGCGACGAGCGCAAGCGCATCGAGCAGACGGCCGAGCACCAGCTCGAGGTTCGCTCCGAGGGTGCGCGGCAAGCCGAGCGCGATCGCTTCGCGGCGTACGCCGAGGTCGCGCGCGCCGTGCTGGCCAAGCGGCCCGACGACCTCACCGAGGCCGAGCGCGGCGACATCGCCGCCGCGGAGAAGCGCCTCGCGGCAGCGGAGCGCGACCTCGAGCTCCACGTTCGTGCGTTCGAGGCGGCCGATCAGCCGGCGCTGCGCAAGGGTCTCGCCCTGATGCTCGGTGGCGTCGTCCTCGTGCTGGTCCTGTTCGTCGCAGCCATCGTCCGGTCGGGCCCGGCCGACTCGCCCTCGCCTCGCTCCGCGCCGCCCGCCACCAGCCGCTGACCGAGACGCGCGTCGCTACTTCTTCCGCACGCTGCGGGGGGGCTCGCGCATCGGTCGCACCCCGAGCTTCAGCCGCCGCATCACGGCTTGCTTCTGGCGCTCCTTGTACCGAGCGTGGCTGGCTTCGCCGAGCTCGTTGCCGAACTCCGTCTCGCGGTCGACGAGCTGGAACTCGCACAGCACGAAGATGATGGGGCCGAGCGCCCACGCCGCCGGGGGCGCCATCTCCATGACCTCGGGCGGCAGCCTGACCGGGAGGTCGACGACGATCTGGATGACCCGGTAGCTCTCGTCGCTGAACGAGTTGCCGCTCAGCGTGAGCTCGTCGTCGACGTTGGTCTGAAGCTCCTTCAGGAGCGGCCGGAGGTGCGGGTGGGCCTCGCAGTAGCTCCGGAAGTGGAACATCGTGTTGATGCTCTGTCCCGGCACGACGTAGTTGAACGGGAAGAGCCGCTCGGAGAGGTAGTGCAGGACGGGCACCAGGTCGTCCGGGCTGCGCGTGACGATTCGGAAGCGCAGCTTGTCGTAGACGGCCGACGCGGTGGTGTCGGCCTTCGATAAGAGCTTCGTGTAGAGCGAGTCCTTGTTCTTGCGCCCGCCGACGAACTCCACGATCGGGAAGCCCGAGGCGAGCATGCCGCCGATGACTCGGTAGATCTTCTCCTCGACGAGGTGAAAGACCTCCTGGTCCGACATCGGGATGGAATAGAGGAGCTCCCGGCCATCCACGTGGTGGATGATGTGCATGGCCTTGAGGATGGTGCAGGCGCACAGCTGCCGATGCCCCTTGCCCGAGGCCAGCAGCAGGAGCTCCTCGACGGACGCGCGCGCGACCGGCCCCGGGATGGGGAAGTCGAAGTGCCGCCGGAGGTAGTTGATCGCCTCGTTCTTGATCGCGTCGAGGCGCACCCGGTCGTTCGGGTTGTCCGGGTGGAACTCCTCGGCGCGCAGCAGCTCGGCCGGGCCCACCTCGCTGTCGAAGTGCAGGCGGTGCCAATCGATGACGGAATCGCCCCGGAGAATGAGCTTCACGGACTCGAGGTCCATGCGCGAGAACTCATCGAGTCGCTTGAGGCGTCCGACCGAGTCGCTAGGCGGCATGGCGGGAGGCTACCAAGCGGACCCGTCGCGGCGTGCAGAATCCGGTGGGCTCTGCGTTCGCCGACCGGGCCCCGCGGGGGAGGCACCGGTCGACGAGCAGGAAGCGGGGAAGATAAGGCTCAGGAAGCTCGCGCGCTCGGGGGCTCGGTCGGCGGGGCAGCGCGCCCCAGCGAGAGCGTCCCGAGAAAGATGCCGACCGTCAGTGCGACGACCACGGCGTGGCCGAGATAGGCGCCGCTCGCGCCGATGGCGGCGAACGGAGCCAGGGCCGCCAAGTACCAGGGGGTGATCTTCATCGGTCCTCCATCTTCGCTGCGACCGGCCACTATTGGCCGTTGGTCCATCCCCCAACTCGAATCGTCGTGAGCGATGAGGTCAGGGAGTGGGTAAGCGCGTGTAGGATAAGGTGCTACGGTCCGCTGGTTCGGGCCAAACAAGTAGCGGGTCATGGGGCGTTGCATCAAGCGATTTCGTCTCACACGTCCCGTGCCGTTGGGTTTCGTGCGGATCAGAATGGCGAATCATTCGCTTATATCGTGTGGTTGCCTGCGCACGGCTCAGGTGATTCGTCGGTCACGGTCCGTGTCGACCCAGACGCAATCCAGTGCTCGAGAGACACACTCGGGGCGTCGCGAAACCTTCGAGGAAGGTCGTCGCGCAGGGACGCCTCTCGCGGCGCGTCAATGCCGGGGCGCGAAGGCACGCCTGGCCCGAGCCGCCCGACCGTCAGCGTGGAACGATGATCGTGACCTCGTCGCTGCCGTCGAGCGCGACGAGGCGGCTCGACGCGCGCGGGCCGTCGGCGCGCTGCACGACGATCTCGACCTCGTAGGAGCCGTTGGCCAGGCGGACGGTGGACTCCAGCCTGCGTGGGGCCCGGCCGGCCTCGAACCGCCAGGAGCTGCCCACGACGGGCTCGTCACGGCCTGCGCGCGTCCAGGCCAAGTCGATGGACGTCACGGTGGCGGGGTCGTCGAGGCGGAGCACGAGCGGGCGCTCGTGGGGAAGGTGCGGAAGGAGCTGCGAGCCCGCAAGGAGGGCTCCGCCGAGCAGGACGAGCCTTGCCAGGCGCCCCTTTCGCGTCGGTCGCGGCGCTGGGGTCGGGCTCGCCGGATCGTCCGCGAGCTCGTCGGCCGGAGTGGCCTCGTCGGGCGGGGGTTCCGTCGACGGAGGGGGAGCCGCGAACGTCATGACGTGACCGGTGTCACCGAGGAGGAGGGGCGCGCGCAGGGTCGACGCACGCAACCCCTCAGGGGGCGCTGCGGGTGCCGCGGATGCGCTTGACGAGCCCGTCGACGACCTGGGCGGGCAAGCGCGGGAACGCTGGCATCTTGCCGCGGCCCTTGCGGATCGTCTCGGTGATCTGCTGGTCGGTCACCTGGCTCTGCCACTCCGCGCGGGTGAGGTCCGGGGCGCGAACGCCCATTCCCTTCGGTCCGTCGCCGCGGCCCATGCGGCCATGGCAGTCGAGGCAGTTGCGCTGCCAGGCGATGTCGATGAGGTCCGGGTCCGGCCCGGGCGCCTGCGCTTGGTTTTGTCCCGCGCGGCCTCCGCGGCCCGGCTGCGGGGCCTGGTCGGCTTCGGGGGGCTGGTCGTGGTCGGCCGCCGTCCAGTCGCGAACGTCGCCGGGCGCGCGGTCGCAACCGGCGAGCAGCGTGACGAACGCTGCGGCGAGGGCGAGGGCAGGGAAGTGCGCGCCGGTGCGGAGGGGTCGAGGTGTCATTACGCTATGGGCGGGTTGGGCAGGGAGCCTGGCCTATAGCGCGTTTTTTGTCCGCCGCGGACGCGGAGCGCGCCCCGACGAACAAAAAGCGAAGGGCCCGCTCCGAAGAGCAGGCCCTCGCTCGCGACGACCCTCAGGTCGTCAGCCGTTCACTTGCAGGGGTCGCCAGCGACCTTGCCGCCCGCGTCGACCGCGAGGCCGCCGATCGGCTTGCCCTTGAGGGCCGCGTTGACGAACGCCGTGCGGCGGTTCTGCGACTTCTCGTCGGGCGTCTGGGCGGTGGCCGTGCCGGCCGTGGGCCGCGTCTGACCGAAGCCGACGGGGAGCAGGCGGTGGCAGTCGATGCCCTTGCCGACGAGCCACTTCGCGACTGCGTGGGCGCGCTTCTCGGAGAGGGTCTGGTTTGCCGGGGCGGCGCCGTCGTTGTCCGTGTGGCCTTCGACGCGGAGGAGCGTGACGTCCGGCTTCGCGTCGAGGTAGTCCTTGACGAACTGCAGGACCGTGTCGCTCTCCGGCTTCAGCTTGTCGCTGCCGGTCTCGAAGACCACGGGGCCGGGGAGCTTGAGGGCGCCCTTCTCCATGGTGAACTCCTTCTTCGGAGCGGGAGCCGGCTCGGCCTTGACGGGCGGCGGGGGCGGCGGGGGCGGCGGGGGCGGGGGGGCCGGAGGGGGCGGCGGGGCCGGCGCCTTGGCGGGGACCTCACCGATCGAGGCGGAAGCCTTGCAACCCGTGGCCGAAGCCACCACGCCGACCATCATGATGGTGGCAAGAACCGGGGCGACGAATCTACGCATGGAAGTGGTCTCCTTGGACAAGCGACCGCCGGCTTCGCTTCGAAGCTCGGAATCTGCGCGGCTTGGACGGTGGCTCGGCACGTTTCGTTCAAAAACGACGGACGACTTGTAGCCAATAGTGCCCGCGGACGAAACAAAAACGGGCGTCTCGGCGTTTTCTCTGATCCCGCCGTGTCCCCGCGGGGCCCTCGTCGGCTGTGCCGACGCCCGCTGCGAGGCGAGACAAGCCGAGCGGCTGGCCCCGAACACGACGCGATGACGTTCGCCCCCCTAAGACGCGCGCCTCGGTCGGGACGGCTCACGCGCGGCGCGGTAACGTCGATTTGCTGGACGAATGTTCGAAAGGAAACGGGCCGCGAACTGGCGGTTGGCCGGAGCCGACGCGCTGGTTGCGGCCCGCTTCAGGCGAGCGGAGCGGGCGGGGGCGACCCCGCCGGTCAGCTCACTGGCAGGGGTTGGCCGCGCCCGTGGAGGCGGGCGCGATCTTGCCCAGCTTGACCTGCTTCGCGCTGAAGCCGAGGCCGATCGAGATGCCGTCGCACGTCTTGGCCGGATCCTGCGAGCCGTCCTTCATGATGTCGGAGGCCTGGCGGAGCTGGTTCGCGATGCCGTCGATCGTCGAGCCGGAGCAGAGCGTCTTGTCGAACGCGCCCGCGACCTTCTTGATCTCCGCGATGAGGACCTCGGTCTCGATGATGCCGGCGATCGTGCCGTTCGAGCCCGCCTTGTGGGCTGCGTCGAGGTCGACCGCGAGGAGCGCGCTCGAGATCTTGAGGTCGAGGGTGAAGCCCGAGATGCTGAGGCTGAGGGTGAGGTCGCCCTTGTTGCCGCTGACCCAGGTGTTCTCCGTCAGGTAACCGTTCGCGAACACGACCTTCGAGGACGTCGGGTCGGCGGGGTTGCTGAGGAGCTCGGGGCGGATCGGCCACTCGTCGGTCCCGTCCCACTTCGGCGCGCCGCCGAGGTCCGCGCCGGCGTAGAGCTTGGCGGCGAGCGGGTTGTAGGTCTTGCCCGAGCCGAGCTTGTCCATCGCGAGCATGATGGTGAAGCTGCCCTTGTTGATGCTGTCGTTGACCTTCGTGCCGGCATCGGACGCCAGGCCGAGGATGATCGGCAGGATGTTCTTGCCGAACGAGTTGTCGATGCCGTCGTTGCCGTCCGGGTAGGCCTGGGCGGGCGAGGCGCCGCCGGCGGGCCTGCAGAGGTCCTTGGCAGCCTTGTCCGAGACCTTGCCGTCGAGGTTGAAGCCGTACTGCTTCCAGCCATTCTGGCCGTTCGGCGTGCCGTCGCGGTTCATGTCGCCGAGGAAGAGCTTGTCGATCGCCATCACGACCGTGGCGCCGTCACCGGGCTTGCCCTCCGCCGGGCGGCCGGGCGGGAGGCCGACCTGGGCGCCCGTACCGGTCGCCGTGCCACCGCCTGCGCCGTCGCCGCCGGTCGTGGAGCTGGACTCGGTCGTGGAGCTACCGCAGGCGGCGAGCGTGGCGAGAGCGGCGGCGGCGAGGAGGAGACGGGAACGAAGCATGGGCACGGACCTCACTTTCTCATTGTCCCCGAGCACCGGGAGCGTTGAGTTTAGGCGTCGCCGGCCTCGGCGGAGGCGGCGGCTTCCCGCTCTCGACGGGCGAGGGCCGGGCGCTACGAGTGACAAGTAATTGAGTAAGTGCTCGGGCGGACCGTTCGATGCTAGCCCGAGCAAGGGGGGCCAGCAAGGGTTTGCGCGGGGCGATTTCCGTGCGAGGAGCCCCCCCGTGACCGCCGAGTTCGTCCATCTCCACGCGCACTCGCAGTACTCGCTCCTCGATGGGGCGCTGCGGGTCAAGGACCTCGCGTCCCGGGCAAAAGGCCTCGGGATGCGCGCCGTGGCGCTGACCGACCACGGCAACATGTTCGGCGCGATTCAGCACTACAAGGCCTGCAAGGAGGCCGGGATCGGAGCGATCCTCGGCTGCGAGGTCAACGTCGCGCGCAAGACCGGGCGCCCCGCGGCGAAGGGTGGCGAGGACTCGGTCCTCGAGCACCTCGTGCTGCTCGCGTCGTCGAGCGCAGGCTACAAGAACCTCGTCCGCATCGTGTCGGCCGGCCATGTCGATCCGGTCAGCCAGGCGGGCCCGAGCATCACGCTCGACACCGTCGCCGCGAACCGCGAGGGGATCATCGCCCTGACGGGCTGCATGGGCGGCATGGTCGCGCAGCGGGTGCTCGAGCAGGGCGAGGGCGAGGGGAAGGTCGCGCTCGAGCGCCTGCGCGAGGCGCTCGAGCCGGGCAGCCTGTACGTCGAGCTCCAGGACCACGGGCTCGTCGAGCAGTCGGTGTTGAACGGCATCCTCGCCCGGATCGCCGGCGATCTCGCGCTGCCGGTCGTCGCGACGAACGACGTGCACTTCGGCGCCCGGGACGATGGCGAGGGGCACCTCTACCTGTCGTGCATCGCGGCCAACCGCACGCACGCGGAGATGTCGGAGCAGCACCACGGCAGCTTCGAGATGTTCCTGAAGTCGGCCGACGAGATGGCGCACCTGTTTCGCGACCACCCGTCGGCCGTCGCCTCGACGCTCGAGGTCGCCGAGCGCTGCGCGGGGATGAAGCTCGATCTCGGCACGCCGATGTTGCCGACGTTCAAGCTGCCCGAGGGCTTCGACACGGACTCGTACTTCCGGCACGTGTCGCACGAGGGGCTCGCCAAGCGCTTCGGCGAGATCGGCGCGCTCGGGCGCGCGATCGATCACGATGCGTACAAGGCCCGGCTCGATCGCGAGCTCGACGTCATCTGCCAGATGAAGTTCCCGGGCTACTTCCTCATCGTCTGGGACTTCATCCGCCAGGCGAAGGAGATGGGCATTCCCGTCGGGCCTGGCCGCGGATCGGGCGCCGGGTCGCTGGTCGCGTACGCGCTGCGGATCACGGACCTCGACCCCATCCCGTACAACCTGCTCTTCGAGCGGTTCCTGAACCCGGAGCGGGTGAGCATGCCCGACTTCGACGTCGACTTCTGCATGGACCGGCGCGAGGAGGTCATCGCGTACGTCGCCGACAAGTACGGCAAGACGAGCGTCGGGCAGATCGCGACGTTCCACGAGCTCAAGGCCAGGAGCGTCATCAAGGACGTCGGGCGCGCGATGGGCTTCTCGCCGATCGAGGCGCAGCGCATCGCGAGCCTCATCCCGCAGAAGGGCCCGGGCGTGATGTACACGATCCCGGAGGCCCTCGAGATCGAGCCGAAGCTCAAGGCGACGATGGAGACGGAGCCCAACGTGGCCGAGCTCCTCAAGCAGGCGCAGAAGCTCGAGGGCCTGACGCGGCACGCGGGCATGCACGCGGCCGGCGTCGTGATCAGCGAGGGGCCGCTCTGGGACCACGTGCCGTGCTTCAAGAACGGCGAGACGCTGGTCACGCAGTACTACAAGGAAGACGTCGAGCTGGCGGGGCTCGTCAAGTTCGACTTCCTCGGGCTCAAGACGCTGACGGTGCTCGACATCGCGGCCAAGCTCGTCAACACGCGGCCGGACTTCGGGGGGACGGGCAAGAAGCGCTTCGATCCCAGCGCGATTCCGCTCGATGACAAGGAGACCTACGCGCTGCTGCAGTCGGGCGAGACGACCGGCGTGTTCCAGCTCGAGTCGAGCGGGATGCAGCAGCTCTTCAAGGACCTGAAGCCCGACGCGTTCGAGGACATCGTCGCCGCGGTGGCGCTCTACCGGCCCGGCCCGCTCCAGTCCGGCATGGTCAAGGACTTCGTCGACTGCAAGCACGGGCGCAAGCCGATCGCCAAGATGCACGCGCTCGTCGACGAGCTGCTCAAGCCGACGTACGGGGTCATCGTCTACCAGGAGCAGGTCATGCAGGTGGCCCAGTTCCTCGCCGGCTACACGCTCGGCGGCGCCGACCTGCTGCGGCGCGCGATGGGCAAGAAGAAGCCGGAGGAGATGGCCAAGCAGAAGGCCACCTTCGTGGAGGGGGCGCTCGGGAAGGGCGTGTCGCAGGAGGACGCGGATCGGATCTTCGCGCTGCTCGAGTTCTTCGCCGGCTACGGCTTCAACAAGAGCCACTCGGCCGCGTACGCGCTGCTCACGTACCAGACGGCGTACCTCAAGGCGCACTACCCCGTGGAGTTTCTCTGCGCGCTGATGACGGCCGATCGCGACAAGATCGAGAAGGTCGTGCGCATCATCGCGGAGGGGCGTGCGTGGGGCGTCGACATCATGCCCCCGGAGATCAACGAGTCGAAGGTCGACTTCACGGTCGTCTACGAGAAGCCGGGGGCCGAGGCGCACAAGGGCGGCAAGCGCGCGACGCGGCGCAGCGGCGGGCAGCGCACGAAGGATCCGTACAACCCCAAGATCCGCTTCGGAATGGGCGCGATCCGCGGCGTGGGCGAGTCGGCGCTCGAGGCGGTGCTCGAGGCGCGCGACGCGGGCGGGCCGTTCGGCGATCTGTTCGACTTCGCGCAGCGCGTCGACGCGCGCCGGGTGAACAAGGGCGTGCTCGAGTCGCTCGTGCAGTGCGGGGCGTTCGATGCGTCGCTCCTGTCGCGCGGGATCACGCGCGCGCGGGCGTACGCCGCCGTCGACCAGGCGCTCGAGCGGTCGCGATCCGCGAGCAAGGACCGCGAGCGCGGGCAGACCAACCTGTTCGGCCTGTTCAGCGCGGCCGCGCCGGAGACGCAGCGTCTCGACGAGTACCCGGACTGCGAGCCGTGGGACATGCGCGAGACGCTGGCGCGTGAGAAGCAATCGCTCGGCTTCTACGTCTCGGGTCACCCGCTCGATCGCTACGGGGTCGACCTCGCGCGCTTCGACGTGGTCGCGGCGAGCGGGCTCGCGGACATGCAGCCGTGGTCGAAGGTGCGCGTCGGCGGGGTGGTCGAAGGCTATCGCGAGCGCATCTTCAAGGGGGGAGGCGGCAAGGTCGCGTTCTTCATCCTCGAGGACACGGGCGGGCGCGTCGAGGTCAAGGTCCGGCAGAACCAGATCGAGACCTACGCGGCCGTGCTGACGAGCGGCGAGCCGGTGCTCGTTTCGGGGAAGGTGAGCTTCCCCCAGGTCGAGGAGGGCTCGGAGGAGCCCGACGGGCCGAAGGAGCCGACGCTGCTGCTCGATGAGGCGGTTCCGCTCGCCGACGCGATCCGCGCTGCGACGAAGAGCATCGCGCTCCGGCTCCACGCGCGGCGCGCGAAGCGCGAGCAGATCGGGCGGCTCGGCGAGATCTTGCGGCAGAGCCCGGGGCCGTGCCCGGTGTCGCTGACGATCACGCTCGAGGACGGGGCCGAGGCGATCCTCGCGCTCGGCAAGGACCTGCGCATCGAGCCGAGCGACGGGATGCTGGCGCGACTCGAGAAGCTGTTCGGCGAGAAGGTGGCGGAGCTGCGCTAGCGCCCCCGCGCGGCGCCTGTGCGCGGACGGGGCGCTCGCGGAGCCGAACGGGCCACGCGGCCCCTCGCGCCTACTGCCCGGTGGTGATGCCGAGCGGCACGCGCTTGCCCGCGGAGCTGGCGTCGAGGCCGCCGCCCTCGCGCGCGGCGTCGCTCGAGTGCGCGCGGACTTCGCCGTTCGCGCCGAGTCCCGCTGCGCTCGCCTCGGCGCTGGCGATGCCGCTCGGCAACCTGCGCACGGTGGTCACGACCACGGCGCGGGCGGGATCGAGGGCCCTCGCGAGGGCCTTGTCGACGTGCTCGACGTCGACGCGCTCGACGTCGGCGAGCAGGCGCTCCGCGCTGCCGGGCGCGAGGACGGCGCGGAGCCGCGCGGTCGAGACCTCCGGCGGGGCGCCCTTGCGCGGGCCCGTCGTGCGCTCCGAGATGCGGCGCTCGAGGCGCTTGCGGAGCAGCGCGCGGGCGACGCCGACCTCGCCGCCGCCGAGGCCCTTCTGCCTGATTTCGTCGAGCGCGGCGCGCAGCTCGCGCTCGATCGCCCCCGCTTCCGCCGCCGGGGCGCCGACGACCTCGATCGCCACGACGCCGGCGCGAGGCCCCGGGTCGATCGTGCAGCGCACCGTTCGGGCTACGTGCGCGCGCCCGACGAGCGCGCGCTCGAGGCGGGCGCTCGGGCCGCGGCACAGCGCGTCGAGGCCGACCCGCAGGGCCGCGTGCTCCGGATCGCCCTCCGGTGGCACGAGCCAGCCGAAGAGCGCGGCCGGCGTGAGCACGTGCTCCTCGACGACGACGCGCTGACCGGTCGCCGGCCTGTCGATGGGGACGTCCGCGGGGGCGAGGAGCCAGCCGAGGTGGGGCTCGACGAGCGCGCGTGCGCGCGGGAGATCGACGTTGCCGGCGAGCGTCACCGTGATGCGCCGCGGGGTGCGCTCGGATCGCAGCGCCTCGAGCAGCAGGGCGTCGCGCAGTACTGCGGGCTCGTCGTCGCCGCCGCCGACGACGGAGCCCTCGAGCGGATGGCCGACGGGGAAGAGCGTGCTCGACAGCGCGAGCCACGCGGCGCCGTAAGGTCGTGCTGCCAGCGCCTTGCGGACGCCCTCGCTCGCGCGTCGCCGCAGGTCGGCGTGGTAGGCGCCGCCGCCTTCCGCGAGGATCATTCGGGCGCGCGCGGCGGCGATCTGGACGCCGACGTCGAGGTCGGGGGGCGGGACCGTGACGACCGTGTGCGCCTCGGAGGTCTCCGTGAGGACGCCGCCGCTCCCCGCAGGCCGCGCGAGGCGGAGCGCGATCGCGACGTCGACGGCGCGCGGATCGCGTCGCAGCACCACCGTGAGCCCGTTCGGCAGCGTCAAGCGCTCGCCTCCGCCGTCGTCGGCGAGGATGCCGCTCGCGACGGTGCCCGGGCTGCGCAGCGCGGCCGCGAGCGTGCGCTCGATCGCGCGGCCGGCTTCGTGCGCGCCCGCGATGGTCGTCCACGAGTCCGGGTCGCCGAGGAAGCCGCCGCCTCCCTGCTCGACCAGGAGCGATCGCCAGCCGATGCCGACGCCGATCGTGCGCGCGGGGAGCTGCGCGTCCACGACGCCGAGGGCGGCCAGGGGGATCATCGCGCGGCGCGGGAGGGAGAACTCCGGCAGGCGGTTGTGACCGAGGTACGAGGGGCGAGGGGGCAGGCGCTCGTCCGCGAGGGCGATGGCTTCGATCTCGCCGTCGCGCGCTGGCGCCGGGATGCCCGTTTCGGCCTCGTCGTCCTGGGCGCGCTGCGCGTCGGCGCGTTGCTCGGCTGCGTAGAGGACCGGGAAGCTCGCGAGCGCCCGCGAGACGCGGTGCGCGGGGACGCTGACGACGACGTCGCCGCCGGTCGGCGGGGTGCGGTCGCGGAGGAGCCCGGGGTTGTACTCGCGGATCGCGGCGATCGAGACCTCGGCGGCCCGTGCGATCGTCGCGAGGCGCGTGCCCGCCGGCACGACGAGCTCGGCCGGGGTGAGCGGCTCGCGCGGCGGCGCGTCGGGGTCGTCGAGGCGGTAGCGGGCGCGGTTCAGCGCGACCATCGCGAAGGCGACGACCTTCGGGACGTAGTTCGCCGTCTCCTCGGGGATGACGCCTGCCTCCGCGAGGTCCGCGAGGTCGACCGGGCCCGCGCGCACGCCGCGCTTGTCCGACGCGCGATCCATGGCGCGCAGGAGGCCGTCGTGGCCGAGGTTGTACGCCGCGAGCGCGAGGTCCCAGCGCCCGAAGCGCTCGTACAGGTCGCGCAGCATGGTGACGGCGGCCTTCGTCGCGCGCTCGGGGCTGCGCCGCTCGTCGAGCCAGGGGGAGACCGAGAGCTCGTAGTGGCGGGCGGTGCCCGGCAGGAGCTGCCACAGGCCTGCCGCGCCGGCGGGCGAGACCGCGCGCGGGTCGAAGCTGCTCTCGATCGCCGCGACCCAGACCAGGTCCTCCGGCAGGCCCGCGTCGCGCAGCGCTCGCTCGACCATCGGGCGGTACGATCCGGCGCGCCGGTAGCGCTCGGTGAAGCTCTCGCGACCCGCTACGCTGCGCGTGAAGAACTGGACGTAGCGGATCGTGCGGCGCGTGATCGGGATGCGCAGATCGGGCTTCGCGAGGCTCTCGATCGCGGGGCCGTCCGGGTCGTCGACGTCGCGGCCCTCGCCTCGCGCGAGCTCGCGGGCGATTTCGGCGTCCGAGAGAGGATCGCGCGACGAGCAGCGCGGCAGGCCGCCGCGCTCGGTCGGCGCGGTGGGCGCGCAGACCGTATCGGCGCGATCGGCCACGCGGCCTGGATCGCGGAACGCGACCCACGCGGCGGAGAGCGACGCGCGCAGGGGCGGCGACCCGAGGGCCCCGAGGAACCCGGCGCCGCCGCACGCGAGGGCGCCGCCGACGATCACGTGGCGCAGACGAGGCCGGATCACCTGGCTACTCCCGGAGGGAGGGCGCGGATCGGTCGCGCGTCGAGCGGTCGGGGAGGACGGGTCGGCATCGGCGGTCCGGAGGCGCGAGGAGTCTACCCCGAACGGCGCGCTCCCGGGGCGCGTAACGTCGGGAAGTTGGCCCCTTTCGGGGAGGGCCCCGTCAGCCGCCGCGCCCCGCCTCGGCGAGGAGGGCCGCCAGCCGGGGCTCGACGTCTTCCTTGTCGTGCTGGTGCTTGAGCAGTAGGCCCAGCGTGTCGCGCACGAGCTCGGGGCCGAGGGCCCTACCACCGAGGAGGGCGAGCGCCCGGGCCCAGTCGAGCGTCTCGCTGATCGCCGGCAGCTTGCGGAGCTCCAGGGTGCGGAGGCCCTGCACGAAGGCCACGACCTCGGCGGCGAGGCGCTCTTCGAGGCCCGGGACCGACAGCCGGAGGATCGCGAGCTCGCGCGAGGGCGGGGGGTAGTCGAGGAACGCGTGCAAGCAGCGGCGCCGGAGCGCTTCGGTCATCTCACGGGTCGCGTTGGTCGTGAGCAACACCAGCGGCGGGTGCGTGGCGCGAATCGTGCCGAGCTCGGGGATCGTCACCTGTTGCTCGGAGAGCACCTCGAGCAGGAAGGCCTCGAACTCCGGGTCGGCGCGGTCGACCTCGTCGATGAGCAGGACGACCGGCGCGTCGCTGCGTAGCGCCGCGAGCAGCGGGCGCGCGAGCAGGAACCGCTCGCTGAAGAACGTGGCCTCGCTCTTCTCTACGATCGCGGCGGCCTCGGCCACCGAGCCGGTGCCGGCGAGGTCGCGGGCGACGGCGTCGCGGAGCAGCTGCGTGTAGAGCATCTGCTTGGCGTAGTCCCACTCGTAGAGCGCCTTCGATTCGTCGAGCCCCTCGTAGCACTGGAGGCGGATGAGCGTCCGCCCGAGCGCCTCTGCGGTCGCGCGGGCGAGGTCGGTCTTGCCGACGCCGGCAGGCCCCTCGAGCAGGAGAGGTCGCTCCATCGCGAGCGCCAGCCACACCGAGAGCGCCGTCGTCGGGTCGGGCAGGTAGCGAGCGCCCGCGAGGGCGACCTCGAGGTCCTTGGCGGACTTCGGGATCGAGGTGTTCGCCCCGATCCGGCCGCCCGAACCGGCGTGGTCGGTCATGGGGGCCACGCTAGCACGCCGCCCGCGCGGCCGCGCCGCACGGAAGGGGGCCAATCGCAGCGCGCCTTGCTATGGTTGCGCCGGAATGGACGACCCGCGCTCCGAGCTCGTTCGCATCGACGCGACCGGAACCGCCCACCCCGTCGGGCGGACCGCGAGCCAGCGGATGCGCGTACGCCAGGGGGCGTTCCGGCTCATGCCCGCGCCGGCCCACCTCGTCGTGATGCGGTACGTCGGCGAGGACGGCCGCCGCGACGACAACGACGGCCCGGTCTTTCGCCTCGCAGGGGAGATCACCGCGCACGCAGCGCTCTGCGACATCGTGGCGCTCGTCGGCCACGCGGGCTGGGCGGGCGAGCTCGTCGTCCTCGACGGGTACGCCAGCCGCTCGATCTTCTTCGAGGCGGGAACGGTCATCGCGGCGAGCTCGAGCGCCGGCGGCGAGCGGATCGGCGAGGTGCTCTACCAGTACGGCGCCCTCACCGCGCATCAGGTCGGCGCGACGGTGGCGGCGTCGAGCGCCGACGCACGCTTTGGCGAGGTCGCCGTCAAGCTCGGCTTCATCACGCCGGAGCGCCTGTTCCAGATCATCGCCATCCAGGCGCAGGAGATCCTCTACGCCGTGCTCCGCGTGGGCGACGGGATGTTCTACTTCCTGGAGACGTACGACGAAAAGCGCATCGCGGCGCGCCTCAACCTCGGCGTGAACGGCCTCCTCATGGAAGGCGTGCGTCGGATGGACGAGATGAGCTTCTTCCGCCAGCGCATCCCGTCCGAGGAGCACGTGCCCGAGCGGGTCGTGGGTCATGGCGTGCCCGCGGCGGAGGTCGAGCCCGTCTACTTTTCCGTCGATGGCGTCCGCACCGTCGCCGAGATCGGACGCGTCGTCGGCCGAGGCGAGTTCGAGGTCACCCAGGCGCTCTTCCAGCTCGTGCAGTCCGGCCACGTCGTCGTCCACGCGCCGCGGCCGACCGGCCCGGCGGCCATCGCCGAGATTTTCAACCAGATCATGGCGTGCCTCTTCGGCGAGCTCGACGCGTGCGCGAGGGGCGACGCCGTCCGCGAGCAGCTCGCGAACTTCGCGGCGAGCGGCGGCGTGTACATGTCGCTCTTCGATGGCGCGGGGCCGCGGCGCGACGGGACGGTGGACGGGGCGCGCCTCGCGGACAACGTCGAGACCCTGGTCGGGCCCGAGCAGGCTGACGCCTCGCTGGCGCAGTGGCTGCACGAATACGCCACCTTCGCGCTCTTCCTCGGCGAGCCCCACCTCCGCCGAAGCGACGCGCCCCCGCTCTCGGTCGACGCCGGCGCCGCCCCCGCGCGACGGGTCGGCGAGATGCTCGCGGCGCTCTCCTCGCGCGTCGGCTAGGCCCGCCGGGCCCCTCGATCAGGCGTGCGCTTCGCCGCGCTTGATGCCGTAAGCGCGGATCTTCTTGTGGAGGTTGGTCCGCTCGACGCCGAGCACGACGGCCGCTCGTGAGATGTTCCACTCGAGGCTGGCGAGCACCTCGATGATGTACGCGCGCTCCGCGCCGTCGCGGAACTCGCGGAGCGTCGCCCGCGGGCGACCGGCGTCACGGGCGACGTTCAGCGCGCCGGCGCCGCGCTGCGCCGCCTCGGCCTCGGTCGGCGGGACCGGATGGGCGCCGGCGGGGATCGCGCCGTCCTGCGCGTCGTCGTCGAACGGGTTGGCGTGCGGATCTTCGGGCAGATCGGCGATCGTCACGACGTCGCTGGAGAGGATCGCCGCGCGCTCGATGACGTTCTTGAGCTCGCGCACGTTGCCCGGCCACGATCGCCGCTCGAGCGCGGTGTAGACGGTGGGCTCGATCGCCTTGCGCTTGAGGCCGTTGTCCCGACAGAACGTCTCCATGAACGCGTCGGCGAGCGGCCGCAGGTCCTCGATCCGCTCGCGCAGGGCGGGGCTTCGGATCGGAAAGACCGCGAGCCGGAAGTAGAGATCCTCGCGGAACCGAGCGCTCGCGACCTCGACGGAGAGGTCCTTGTTGGTCGCCGCGAGCACGCGCACGTCGACGTGCAGGATGTGCTCGCTGCCGACGCGGCTGACCTCGCCGCTCTGCAGCGCGCGCAGCACCTTCGACTGCGCGGTCGGCTCCATGTCGCCGATCTCGTCGAGGAAGAGCGTGCCGCCGTGCGCCTGCTCGAAGAAGCCGCGCTTCTTCGCTTGCGCGCCGGTGAAGGCGCCGCGCTCGTGCCCGAACAGCTCGCTCTCGATGAGCTCGCGTGGGATGGCCGCGCAGTTGACCTTCACGAACGGCCCCTTCGCGCGCAGCGAGAGGCTGTGGATCGCGCGGCTGATGAGCTCCTTGCCCGTGCCGCTCTCGCCCGTGATGAGGACGGTCGCCTTCGTCGGCGCGACGCGGTCGATCTCCTTGTAGAGGCGCTGCATCGCGGCGCTCTGGCCGATCATCTCGTACCGCGCTTCCATCTGCGCGTAGAGGTCCTTGACCTCGCGAGCCAGGCGCGAGGTCTTCAGGGCGTTCTTGACGCTGACCAGGATTCGCTCGCGGTTCAGCGGCTTCTCGAAGAAGTCGCTCGCGCCCAGCTTGATCGCCTTCACCGCGTCGTGGACCGTGGCGTGGCCGCTGACGACGATCACCGGGAGCTCGCATATGGCGTCGTCCTGGCGGATGCGCTCGAGCAGCTCGAGGCCGCTCATGCCCGGCAGCATCAGGTCGATGATCGCGAGGTCGACCGGCGTCTCGCCGCCCTCGAGGATCGCGAGCGCCTGCTCCGCCGAGCTCGCCTCGCTGACGCCGTAGCCCTCACCCGCGAGCACGAGGTCGAGCGTGCGGCGGATGTTGCGCTCGTCGTCCACCACGAGGACGGTCGGCGCGACCGCCGCGCCCTCCGGTGCGACCGCGGCGGGGCGGCTAGGGTCCGTGCTCGACGGGGCCATGGCCCGGGACGTTACCAGAGCTTCCCGGGGCCGGCGCGACCGCGGTCTCGCGAGGCTCGGCGAGCGCCCGCGCGCTCGATCGTGGGAATAGCTGGCGGAGCGAGCGGGAATTGGCTACGAGGGCAGGGCTCATGCGCCGGCCCCGACTTGCCTCCTGCGACGCGCCCCGTCACGTCGCGCTCTGCCTGGCGGTCCTCGCGGCCACGCTCGGCCTCGGCGGCTGCGACCTCAACTTCGGCGACCCGACGCGGGCCACGCTGACCTACACGGAGGACGCGCGCGCCGCCTACAACCAGGCGATTTCGTCGTTCAGGGCACGCGACTGGGAGGACGCCCGCGCGCTCTTCGGCGAGGTGAAAAAGCGCTTCGCCTACAGCCGTTACGCGCGCCTCGCCGAGCTGCGCCTGGCCGACATCTCCTTCGAGCAGGAGAAGTTCAGCGAGGCGATCTCCGGCTATCGCGAGTTCGTGCAGAACCACCGGACCGACCGCGACGTCGAGTACGCGAAATACCGGATCTGCAAGTCGCTCTTTCTGGACATCGACGACACGATCTTCCTGCCCTCGCGCGAGGAGCGCGATCAGGCGACGACGCTCGAGGCGTACAAGGAGCTGCGCAGCTACGATCGCGAGTACTCGCGCAGCCGCTACCACGCGGACGTCGGCTACATGCTCGACGTCGTCAGCGGGCGCCTCGTGCGGCACGAGCTGTACGTCGCGCGGTACTACCTCAAGCGCGACGTCTTCGAGGCGACCGTCGCGCGCATCGACTTCGCGGTGAAGTCGTACCCCGGGTCGAGCCTCGAGCCCGAGGCGCTCGTCCTGAAGGGCGAGACGCTCCTCAAGATGAAGAAGCGCGACGAGGCCCGCCAGGTCTTCGACCGCGTGCTGAAGGACTACGGCGGCCCGTTCGGCAGCACCGCGAAGGCCTTTCTCGCCGAGATGGCCGCGCAGGACTCGCGGCGCGGCGGCGCGATCCCGGCCCCGCCGCCGGCCGCCCCCGTGCCGGCGCCCGCCGCTGCGCCCAAGCCCGCCGCGAAATGAGCCTGCGGCCCAGCTCGGGGGTGCGCTTCGCGGTGGACCGCGTCGATGGCGAGCCCGGGCCGGAGGTCGTCTACCGAGGGTTCGTCCACCTGCCTGACGCCGACCTTCCGATCGTCGTGCGGGCTGCCGACTCGGGCGTCACGGCCGTCGTCGAGGCCGATCCCGGGGGCGCCCGATCGCGCGCCGACCTCGAACGGGCCGCCGCCGCGCTCGTCCGGGCGGTCGTGAGGGCGCCTATCGCCGAGGGCCGCCGTCCCCCGCGCCGGATCGTGCGCTGGCGGTAGTCGCGACGGGGCCGCGAGCCTCGCGGGCCGTCCGCACGCCTCGGTCGCGGAGCTCGTCGCCACGATCGCCCTTCCTCGCCGCAGAGTCGTGCTAGAACGGCGGGGCTATGGCTGACAAGGTTCCGATGACGCCCGAGGGACAGACCCGCCTCCGCGAGGAGGTCAAGAAGCTCAAGGAGGTCGAGCTCCCCCACGTGGTGAAGGACATCGGCGTCGCCCGCGAGCACGGCGACCTGTCCGAGAACGCCGAGTACCACGCTGCGCGCGACCGCCAGGGGATGATCGTCGCTCGCATCTCGTACATCGAGCAGGCCCTGGCGCGCGCAGAGGTCATCGACCCGTCGAAGCTCGGCGGGAAGAAGATCCAGTTCGGCGCGAAGGTGAAGCTCGCGAACGTCGACAGCGGCGAGGAGCAGGCGTTCCAGATCGTGGGCCCGGAGGAGGCCGACCTGAAGATCGGCCGCATCTCGGTCGCGTCCCCGCTCGCACGCGGTCTGCTCGGCCACGAGGTCGGTGACGAGGTGCGCGTGGTGATGCCCGCCGGCCCTCGCGCGTTCGAGGTCCTCGAAGTCAGCTGGGCGTGACGGATCGGGCCGGGGGGCCCCCCTCGTCGGTCCGAAACGGCGGGCAGGCGAGCCTCCCTCCCTCGGCGCCGCGGGCGGACCGCTCGCGCCCGGTGCGCCCCGCGAAGCGGCCCGAGCCACCCGGACCGCCGGCGCGGCCGGTCCGCTTGCCCGGCCTGGCGTTCGGGTGGCGCATCGCGGACGCCTACCTCGCGATGGTGGCCCTGCTCGGCGCCGAGCTCGTCCTCGTCGCCGCGACCAGCTGGCGCGAGTTCGTGGGCAACTACGAGCTCACCCTCGCGCGCACCTCGCTGTTGCCGATCGCGTGCGCCGCGGTCGCGCCCCTCGCCCTCGCGGGCGCCGCAGCGGTCGAGCTCGCCGTGCGCGCGACTCGCCCCGTCCCGCGCGCGCTCGCGGCCCTCGGATCGGCGACCTTCGCTGCCGTGGTCGCGTTCGGCGTGTCGACCGGCCGCCACCTCGCGGGCGCGCGGCGCCCCTCGTTCGTGCTCGCCGTCGCCCTCGCCGCGGCCGGGCTCGCGTGGGCGATCGGCCCGCGCCTCGCTCGCGCGATCGCGCCGCGCCCCGGGCTGCGCTTTCGACTCGGGATCGTCGCGTCCGTCGTGCTCGTCGAGCTCGGGATCGCGCTCGTGAACCTGCGCGTCTTGCCGCGCCTGTATCCCGCGTTCCACGTCGGCCTCGGCGCCCTCGCGCTGCTCGTCGCGCCGTTCGTCGCCCCCGCGCTCGACGCTGCGATCCAGCCCGGTGCGCCCCGCCCGCGCGCGTCCGGCCTGCGCGCCCTCGCGGCTCCCAAGCTCCTCCGCGCGGCGCTCGCGCTGTGCCTCTTCGCGGGGGCATCCGCCGTCGCGCCCGGCGGCGCGGTGCGGCTCTCGCGCGCCGACAACGTCCGGATCATCTACCTCACGCACGGCCCGCTGCTCGGGCACGCCGTCGAGATCGCGGCCCGCCTCGCGCCTCCGGTCCCGATCGAGGACGGGCCGGCCGGCCCCGCGCCGGTGGCGGGCGCGCGATCGGTCGACCTTTCCGGGCGCGACCTCCTGCTCGTCACGGTCGACGCGCTCCGCGCCGATCACGTGGGAGCGCTCGGCTATTCGCGCCCGACGACGCCGCACCTCGACCGCCTCGCGACCGAAGGCGTGCTCTTCGAGGCCGCGTACACGCCGACGCCGCACACCTCGTACGCGGTCACGTCGATCATGACCGGCAAGTACATGCGGCCGCTCCTCCTTCAGGGCCTGGGCGGCGACTCCGAGACCTGGGCCGGGCACCTGCGGCGATACGGGTACCGCACCGCCGCCTTCTACCCGCCGGCGGTCTTCTTCATCGACGGCGATCGCTTCGGCGGCTTCCGCGACCGATCGCTCGACTTCGAGTACCGCAAGGTCGAGTTCGCCTCCGCCGCGCAGCGCGCCTTTCAGGTGCGGGGCTACCTCGGGCGCGTGAAGGCGGATCAGCGCCTGTTTCTGTGGGTCCACCTCTTCGAGCCGCACGAGCCCTACGAGGCGCACGCGGATCACCCCTTCGGCGACCGCGACATCGATCGGTACGATGCCGAGATCGCCGCCGCCGACGCGGGCCTCGGCGCCATCGTCGCAGCCGTTCGCGCGGCCCGCCCCGGCGCGGTCGTGATCGTCGCCGCCGACCATGGCGAGGAGTTCAGCGAGCACGGCGGCCGCTACCATGGGACGAGCGTGTTCGACGAGCAGGTGCGCGTGCCGCTCGTCGTGAACGCGCCCGGGCTGCTCCCGCCGCACCACGTTGCCGCGCCGGTGCAGCTGGTCGACCTCCTGCCGACGGTGCTCGCGGGCCTCGACATTCCGCGCCCCGCGCGCGTCCGCGGCGCCGATCTCGGCCCGCTGCTGGCCGGAGGGCCGCCGCCGCCCGAGTCCGCGAGGGGCTTCGCGTTCTCCGAGACGGACTCGCAGACCCTGCTCGCGCGCGGCGATTCTCGGCTCGTCTGCGAGCGCCGCGTCGGCGCGTGCGCGCTCTACGCGGTCGGCTCGGACCCGGGTGAGCAGCGCGACGTCGCGGCCTCCCACGCCGCCGAGGTCGCAGCGCTCCGCGCGGAGCTGCGGGGCGTCGAGGCGTCGCACGGCCGCTACGAGCTGTCCGGCCTCCGCACCGAGGGGAAGGGCTGGCCCGAGGCTCTGCGGCGCGGGATCGCCGGCGACGCGGACGCCGCGCTCGACGTCGCCGCGCTGCTCGACGACGCCGACGCCGTCATCCGTCGGCGGGCGGGCGAGGTGCTCTTCGATTTGCGGCGCGGCGAGGCGGCGTCCGCGCTGCGGCTCGCGGTGGTGCGCGACGAGGACGAGGACGTGCGCAGGTGGTGCGCGCTCGCGCTCACGCGGCTGGGCGAAGGCGCGGCGAAATCGCGTGATCTGGTGCAGGATCGCGAGCTCGTCTGGCGGCGCTTGGCGGCGCTCGCGTTGGCCGAGTCCGGCGACGATCGAGGCGAGCTCACGCTCGTCGGGTGGCTGCGCGACGCGGTGCCGGTGGCCGGGGAGGGGAAGGGGGCGCCCGCGGCGCGCAAGGCCGGTGGCGCGACCGTCCCCTTCGAGCGCGCGCGAGAGATCGTGCTGGCGCTCGGGCGCATCCGCACGAAGGCCGCGCTGCCGGCCCTCATCGACGCGCTCGACGACGTGCGGCTCCGACCGTGGGCCGCCGCCGCCCTCGCGGCGATCGGCGAGAACGGGGCGCGTCCGGCGCTCGCGCTTCACCTGGAGACCGAGCGCTACCAGACCGCCCGCGTGGCGCTCGCCGAGGCCCTCGTGAAGCTCGGCGCTGGGCCGGAGCTCCGCGCGCCGCTCGTCCGGCTGCTCGGGACGCCCGACCCGCTGCCGGATGGCCTGCGGGTCGCGCTCGACGCGGGCCTGCTCGATCTCGTCGGCGGCCCGCGCGCCCGCGAGCTCGAACGGTTGCGGAGCTTCGCCAAGAGCGGGGTCGCGGTCGGCATGACCGTGCCGAAGGGCGGTAACGGCGCGGGCGTGCGCGCCCTCTGCCGCGCGCGGTCCACCGACGGCCAGCCCGGCGAGCTGCGCATTGGACACGCGCTGCCCCGCGGTCGCGGTCCCGCCAAGGTCGACCGATCCTCCTCGGTGCCGGCCGAGGCCCCCGAGCTCGACGCCTCCTCGGCCCTCGTCCTCGAGGTTCCGGCGTCGGCCCTGGCGCGAGAGGTGTTCGGGACGCTCCCCGCAGGGACGGGCCCGCGCCCTGGCGAGCACGGCGAGCTCGTCGTGTACGCGACGCAGAACGTCGAGGTCGCGGCCTGCGCCCTCGTGCCCCTCAGCGACGAGATCCCCCCGCCGCCGCCCGAGCCGTGGACCCCGACCGCGGAGGAGGACCCTTCGCCCTGAGCGCGTCGTTTTGCGGTCCCTGGCCGCTCCGCTGCATTGACGCCGCGGGGGACGCGGCTAGAGTCCGCCGCGTGCCGAACCAGGAATCGACGAAGGAGCGCGAGGCGCGGGGCGTGGACGTTCGAGAGCCCGACGAGGGCGACGAGGGCGACGACCGCACGAGCGAGCCAGGTCGCGACGACGATGAGGCGGGCCGCGAGGACGACGCGGCGGGCGAGGGGACCGAGGGCGACGAGGCCGCTGCTTCGCGCGTCGCGCACGCCCTGGGCGTCGACGAGGACGAGGGCGGTGAGGCCGCCGTCGCGGAGGGCGGCGAGACGGCGGGGATCGACTCCGGGCCCGCGAACCGCGCCTCCCGCCGACGCGATGAGGCGGTCAAGCGCCGCCGCAAGAAGGCCGCGGGCGCCGCCGCCGCACCGACGCCCGTCGAGGACGAGGATCTCCCCAGGGACAAGAACGCGCGCGCGAAGGAGCTGCTCCTGCGCCGACGCGAGCAGGCCGCCGAGCGGGAGGCCCAGGTGAGCTCCGGCCTGCTGCCGGGCGAGATGGTCGACGACGCGCTCGCCCGAGCGACGTCCGGCACGATGAAGTGGCTGCGCAAGAACCTCGCCGCCATCCAGTACGTGGCGTTCGGCGCCATCGTCGTGACCGCCGGCGTGCTCACGTACAACTGGCGCGTCGAGAAGAAGGCCGGCGGGGCGGCGTCGCTGCTCGCTTCGGCCATCTCGGCCGAGCACGGTCGCGTGATGGCCGAGGACAAGCGCTCCGACGACGAGAAGGAGTACGACTTCGCCCGCATCTTCAAGACGCCCGAGGAGCGCAGCGAGGCTGCGATCTCGAGCTATCAGAAGGTCGCCGCGGAGGAGCCGGGCTCCGGCGCCGCCATCCTCGCCACGCTCGGCGTCGCCGGCGTCGAGCTCGAGAAGCGCGACTTCGCCAAGGCGCTCGACGCCTACGGCGTGGTCCTCACGTCGAAGCTCGCCGCTGCCGACTCGGACGTTCGGGCCCGCGCGATCGAGGGCAGCGGCTTCGCCAAGGAGGGCAAGGGCGACCTCGACGGCGCCCTCGCGGCCTTCCGCGACCTGCAGAACATCGAGGGCAAGGGCTACAAGGAGCTCGGCCAGTACCACGAGGCCCGCGTGCTCGTCGCCAAGGGCAACAAGGACAAGGCCAAGGAGCTGCTCAAGGGCGTGCGGGACAAGCTCCAGGCGCCGTCGCCGGACGGGTCGAAGCCGTTCAAGTTCCTCGAGGCGATGGTCGATCGCAAGCTCGCCGAGGTCGATCCGACCGCGGTCCCGAAGGCCGCGGTGGCCGCCGGTCCGGGCGGTGGCGCCCAGCTCACGGCCGAGCAGATCGAGCTGCTCAAGAAGCAGTTCCAGAAGGCGGCCCAGGACGCCGCCAAGCAGAAGCAGCAAGGCGAGAAGCAGGGCGGACAGTGACCGGCGCCGTGGGCACGCGATCGGCGGGCCCGGCTGCTTCGGAGCGCGAGCACGGCGCGCGACGACCGGCGGCGGTTCGCTCGAGGTTCGACGGGCGCTTGGCGATCGCGTTCGCGGCCGCCGCCACGGCGCTCGGCGCGGCTGGCTGCGAGACGCTGCGCGGCTCCGCGACGCCCGAGTCGCCGAGCTGGCTCCATCATCCGGGGGGCGCGCTCTCGGTGACCTTTCGGCGCGACCTGACCGGCGCCACGCGGCGCGGCCCGATCATGGAGGAGTACGAGCGCGGTCGCCCCGAGCTCGACCTCGCGCACCGACGCGTCTTCGTCGGGTCGAGCGACCGCGGCTTTTACGCCTTGCGCGCCGACGACGGCAGCTTGATCTGGCGCTTCGAGACGATGGGCTCCGTGCAGTGCGAGCCGCTCTACGATCCGGCCGAGGACGTCGTCTACTTCGGGTCGAACGATGGCGCGCTGTACAAGGTGCGCGCCGTCGATGGCCACCTCCTGTACCGCTTCGCGACGAACGGCGAGGTCGCGCGTCGGCCGGTGCTCCGCGCCGGCATGCTGTACGTGATGAACGCGAACGACACGCTGCTCGCGCTCGACGCGAAGACCGGCGCGCTCAAGTGGACGCAGCACCGCACGCCTGCCTTCGGCATGGAGATCGGCGGCTACGCCGGCCCGACGGTGGCCGGCGACCGCGTGTTCGCGGCGTACTCGGACGGCCTCGTCGACGTGTACTCGGCCGTCGACGGCGCCGAGCGCTGGCCCGGCGGCGTCGACCTCGCGGCCGAGGCCGAGCAGACGGCCGGCGGCGAGACCCCGAAGTACCTGGACGTCGACACGACCCCGATCGTCGACACGATCGCGTCCGGCGAGGTCGTGTTCGTCGCGAGCTACGTTGGTGGCGTCTTCGCGCTCGACACGGACAACGGCGCGCGCGCGTGGGTCAACGAGAAGGCCACCGGGGTGACGGAGCTCGCGCTCTGGACGCAGCCCGCGCACCGGGCGACCGCGGGCGGCCCGGAAACGCCCGCGCGCAAGGTGCTCCTAGCGTCGTCGGGGCTGACGGGCCTGTGGGGCATCGACCCCAACGAGGGTCGGACGCTCTGGCACCGCAACCTGCCGGAGGGCGGCATGACGGCGCCCGTTCCGGTGGCCGGCGCCGTGCTCGTGGGCACCACCCGGTACGGGATGTTCCTGTTCTCGCCGGTGGACGGCGCGCTCATCGACGGCATCCAGACGGACTCGGGCTTCGCGATGGCGCCGGCCGCGGCGGGCGTGCGCGCGTTCGTGATGTCGAACGGCGGCGCGTTCCTCGGGTTGATGATCCAGCCGCCGCCGAAGGGCTGAGCGACCGCGTCGGGCGGCGAGCCTTCGGGGCGCGCGCTGCCTTTCGCCGAACGCCCGCGCGGCTGCGGGGCCCTGGCTCGTGCGCTGCGTGGTCCGCATGGGGCTCGCGCGCGCCGTCCAGGTCACGACGTGGAGGCGCGGGGGGACCGGTGGGGGCAGCGCGCGAAAGCCCTCGAAACGCCCTCGTTCGTGGTGTGCGCAGATCGCATAAGAAACATTATGTCAACTGATTGGGCAGGCCGGGCGGGGGGGCGGCGCGGTGCCGCCCGGCGGCTCGTGGACCGGACGGGCCCGTTCGGGTCGCTCGCCCCAGGTTCAGCTCAGCCCTCGTCGGCTTCGCTCTCGTCGGCGTCGCCGGGCGGCTCCGGTCGTCGGGTCGACGCCCACAGCACGACCTCGCCCGGGCGCGTGACCGGCCTTCCGATCGCCGCCCGGTCCTCGTACCAGCCGCGCACGTCGTCCGGCGCGCCCGGCTCGAGCTCGTGGAAGCCGTACCGCTCGTAGAACTTCCTCGCCCACGTCGCACGGCGCCAGCACCGCGCCACGACGTGCTCGAGGCCGCGCGGGCCGTCGGCCGTGCCGACCTCGACCGCGCGCGCGTGCCGGCAGAGCTCGTCGATCAGCGCTGTCGCCACGCCAAGCCGCTGGAAGCCGGTCCCGACCGATAGCTCCTCGAGGTACGCGACCCCGGGCGCCTCGTCGCGCCACGCCAGGTAGCCCGCCACGACGCCGTCCGCTTCCGCGACGAGGACCTCGTGGTCCCGCGTCAGCGCGACGAGGTCGGCGACCGACCGGATCGGCACCTCTGCGCCGTCGAAGCCGGCCTCGTGGTACATGGCTGCGGCGCTGCGATCCACTTCGCGCAGCTCGGGCAGCTGGGCCTCCTGCAGCCCGGTGATGCGGATCCTGTGGGGCCGCTCGCGGGGTTCTTCGATCGTCATGGCAACGCCTCGCTTTCTCCCGGCGAACGGGCGCCGGGGTTGCGTATCATCGGCCGAGCCCGCGCGACGACGCGGGCTCGGTCAGCCCGGGTGGTCGCTCGGGTCGCGACGCACCCCTCGATATCCTGATGCTTCCAACCGACATCAAGCCCGGCGACATCCTCGGGCGCTACGAGATCCTCGCGCTGATCGCCAAGGGCGGCATGGCCTCGGTGTGGGCTGCGCGTATCCACGGTAATCACGGCGCCAAGAAGCTCGTCGCGGTCAAGACGATGCTCCCGGCGCTCAGCGACGACCCGGACTTCGAGGCCATGTTCCTCGACGAGGCGCGGCTCGCGTCGCGCGTCCGTCACCCGTACGTCGCCGAGATCGTCGACCTCGGCGAGGACGAGGGCTGGCTCTACCTGGTGATGGAGTGGGTCGACGGCGAGACGTTCGGGACCCTCAACAAGCGCGTGAGGGCCCTCGGCGGCTACCCGATGCCGATCCTCGCGCGGCTCGTGGCGAACGCCTGCGCCGGGCTGCACGCAGCGCACGAGCTCGCCGACGATGGCGGCCACCTGGTCGACCTCGTGCACCGCGACATCACGCCGCAGAACGTGATGGTGACGTACGACGGCGTCGTGAAGCTCGTCGATTTCGGCGTGGCGAAGGCCAAGGGCCGCCTGCACGAGACCCAGGTGAAGGGCCTCATGAAGGGCAAGGTCCCGTACCTGTCGCCCGAGCAGCTCGTCGGCGAGAAGGTCGACCGGCGCGCCGACATCTTCTCGCTCGGCGTGATCGCCTACGTGATGGTCAGCGGTCGCCACCCGTTCCGCGGCGACGACGACAGGAAGACGATGGACAACATCGTCACGCGCGCGCCCGTGCCGCTGGCGACGCTCGTGCCCGACGTGCCGCCCGCGATCGACGCGCTCGTCACCAAGGCGCTCGAGAAGGATCCGGCCGACCGCTGGCAGACGTGCGCGGAGATGCAGCGCGCGCTCGAGGAGTTCCTGACCTCGCGCGGAGCGGTCGTGCCCGACGCCGACCTCGCGCGCTTCGTGCGCGAGGCGCTCGGCGAGCTCCACACCGAGCGACGCGCCGAGCTGGCGGCCGCGATCGAGGTCGGCGACGCGCGCGCGCAGGCGACGCGGCCCTCGCCCCGTGGTCGCGCGGCGGAGCGTCGGGGCGGCGCGCCGCTGCCGGCCACCTTCTCCGGCATCTTGCCGGTCGATCTCGACGACTCGGTCGAGCCGGGACCGCCGTCCTCGCGCGTCAGCGTGCCGCACGTCGACCTCGACGGCGTCCCGATCGTGCCGACGACCGCGACGTGGCGGACGTCGAACCACGCGACGTGGCCGATCATCGTTGCCGCGGTCCTCGCGCTCCTCGGCGGAGCGGGCCTCGTCGCGCTCTACCAGAAGCTCCACGGGGCAGCCGAGGTCGACGGACGACCTTCCCCCGCGGCTCCCCTGCCCCCCGCGACCTCGAGGCCGTAGCCGCCCGGAGATCGCGCTTCCGGTCGGGGGCCTTGCCGCCGGACCGGGCTGCTGGAGGGCGCGCGGAGGATCGCGCGTCAGTAGAAGCCCTCGCGCGCCTCGGGCAGACATACGCCGAGCGTGCAGAGGAGCAGGTCCAGGTCCGGCGCGGCGCAGCTCACCTGCCGCGCGCAGTAGTCGTCGTACGCGCAGAGGCGGTAGCACGACTGCTCCTCGCCGACGGCGCCGGTGTGCGTGACGCAAGACCACGCGCTCGTCAGCCACACGACGTCGTCGCGGGTCGCGTCGAAGAGGCACGTCTCGCCGCGCATTCTGGAGTCGTAGGCGTACGTGGCGCAGCGGTCGCCGTGCTCGATCTTGGCGCGCTCCACGCTCATCGTCGACAGCAGCGAGGCGATGTCGCACGTGCCGCTCGTCGCGCTCGGGTGAAACACGCGGTCCTTCATCCACGGGTCTTTCGCGGCGACCTCGCGCAGGCCGCGCATCATGCCGGTGAACGCCGGACGGCCCTTGTCGTCCTTCGCCGCGTCGCCGAGGATCTGGAGCGTCTTGGCCATCTGGGCGTCGGCCTCGGGGTCACCGCCCTCGATCAGCCGGCCGTAGCCGAGCCGCACGAAGCTCGGTGGCGTGCGGTTCGTGCACGGGCGCGCGTCCTCCCAGAGCCTCTCGCTCACGATGGGCGGGCGCTTGGCGCCTTGGCGCTTGCACACGCCGAGCGCGCCCGGTGGGACCGCTCCCGTCGCGCGATCCGAGGGCTGTCCGGGCCCCTCGTTGAAGAACTCGGTCGACGCACACGCGGGCACGGTCGCCCACGCCATGCCGAGGCCGACGACGGCGGCTGCCGCCCTCACGAGGTGCTGCGACCGACTGTTCTTCGACGCCACGTCGCTACGGTAGCAGAGGCGCGTGCCAGGCTCGAAATCCTCGGCGTAGGATCCTTCCGATCGTGGCCGAGGATGGGGCCGGCGCGTCCGGCAAGCGGCCTCGAGCGCGCGGTAGGCCCCCCCCCGGCCCACGAATCACGCGCCGATCTGCGTCTGCTCGATGTTGTAGTCGACGATCGCCGCCAGGCTGCCCGTGGATCGGAAGACGGCCAGCTGCCGGTCGGCGCTGGTGCCCTCGGCGAGGATCGTACGGACGCGGTCGAGCTCGTCGTGCGTGCCGAAGATGTCGGCGGCCTCGCCGACGAACTCGAGCAGCTCCACCACGAGGTCGCGGACGGGGACCTCCTCACGCTTGCCGAAGTCGATGAGCTTGCCGTCGATTCCCCACCGCACGGCGCGCCACTTGTTCTCCTCGATGAGCGCGCGCGAGTACGTGCGGAACGCGAGGTTGCGCCGGTAGAGCAGGTAGAGCTTGCCCATCAGCGCCTGGATGAGCGCCGTGATGGCCAGGGTGTCGTCGATGCGCGTCGTCATGTCGCAGACGCGGACCTCGACCGTGTCGAAGAACGGGTGAGCGCGGACGTCCCACCAGATCTTCTTCGCGTTGTCGATACAGCCCGTCTTGATGAGCAGATCGACGTACTCCTGGAACGCCGTGTACGACTCGAAGTGGCTCGGGATCCCGGTGCGCGGAAAGCGCTTGAAGATCTCGCTCCGCGTGCTCATCAGGCCCGTCTCGCGGCCGAGCCAGAACGGCGAGCTCGTCGAGAGCGCGAGAATGTGCGGGAGGAAGTAGCGGACCTGGTTCGCGAGGGCCATCGCGACCTCGCGGTCCTTGATGCCGACGTGCACGTGCAGGCCCCAGATGAGGTTGGCGCGCGCGACGTCCTGGAGCTCGTCGGTCAGGCCCTTGTAGCGGTCGCCTTCGGTGATCTCCTGCTTCTTCCAGTCACTGAAGGGGTGCGTGCCCGCCGCGACGATGCGCAGGCCGCCCTTCTTCGCCATGGCGCCCAGGGTGCCGCGCAGCTCGCAGATCTCGTCGCGTGCCTGCTTGACGTCGCGACAGATGCCCGTGCCCGTCTCGACGACCGACTGGTGCATCTCGGGCCGTACCCGCTCGCGGAGGAGCGCGTTGTGCTTCCCCTCCTCGAGGAGCTGGCTCACGTACGCGCGCAGCTCCCGGTTCTCCGGGTCGACGATCTGGAACTCCTCCTCGACCCCCAGCGTGAACTGACCATCCAGCACCCCACGAACGCTCTCGGACATCGGCTCCCCTTTCTTCGCTGGTGACTACGCGTCCTCCAGCACGAAGGTCGGCACGGTGCCAGCCCCCGCGTGGACGCTCGACATGGTGGTGGACGACAGGCGCGTCATGATGCCGCTGGCCTCGCCACGGAACAGATACGAGTCGACCTCGACGTATCGGCGCGAGAACGCGAGCTCTCCGGCCGCGCCGACCTCGGGGAACATCGCGGTCGGCAGCGGCACGCGGCGCTGCACGACCGAGGGATTGGCGACCGCGACCGCGAGCGCGCGCTCCCACGCGGCCTGGTCGACGTTCGCGCCGATCACGACGCCGCGCCCGCCGAGCTCGTCGTTCGGCTTCAGCACGAGCTCCTCGCGGCGGTTGGCGGCCCACTCGACGAGATCGACGGGCTCGCCCGACGGCCCCGGCGTGAACCCCGGCGCCACGCGCCGCGTCCACGGCACGTGGTCGCGGATGACCGCGAGCTCGTCCTCCGAGCACCGCGCCGTGACGCGGTCGTCGAAGAGCAGCGCCAGCAGGATCTTCTTGTTCAGGAGCTTGGCGCGGAAGCTGTTGACCACGCAGACGACGCGCGCGCGGTACGCCTCGAACAGCGGGCGCACCTCGTCCTCGCGGGCGAGCAGCTCGCTCGTGAGCGCGCGCCGGTACACGACGTCGATCCCCTCCCCACCCGCGCGGAGCTCGCCGTCGGCGTACTCGAGCTCGCGCGGATCGACGAAGCGCGCGCGCACGCCGTGCCGCTCGAAGCGCTCGCAGACGATGTCGAACTCGGCGCGCGTCGCGACCTCGTTCCAGTCGACGACGGCGACGCGCGGCAGGCTCGTCCCGCCGAACTCGTACCAGCTGTCGAGGATCGATCCCACGAGCGAGTTGCCCGCGTACAAGGGCCGGATCGGGCGCTCGCGGCAGAGCTCGCGCAGCGGCTGGAAGGCCTGGAAGAGGTCGGTGAGCCGGTCCGAGTAGCTGCCCCCGAACGCGCCCTCGGCGTTCAGCTCGACGATCGAGAGGTCGGCCCCGGTCAAGATGGTGTCGAGCCGCGCGACCACGGCGAACGACTTGAACTCCGGGTTGATCTCGAGCAGCCGCCGCTCGCCGTCCGTCAGGCCCACGAGGTCGAGCAGCGACGGGTCGTCGAGGATGGCGTCGCGCGCCTTCGAGCACGCGCTGCGGAACAGGTGGGCGGTGCGCGTGAGCAGATCGACCTGCGATCGCAGCAGGAACTGCGGGCGCAAGGACGTGCAGAGCGGCCTCCCCGCGAAGACGGCGCCGCGCGCGACCATCCGCGCGAGCAGCGCCTCGTGATCCTCACCGCCCCGGTCGATGTAGGCGGTGAGGATGTCGTGGTACCGGTCGACGGCCTCGCAGACGGCCCGCTCCCACGGATGCTTGGGGGCGGCGGCGCGGCTCACGGGGCGCCGGACGCCTCCCCGGCCGAAGGCGGCGACGGCGCGGCCGAGGGCGCGCGCGGCAGCATCGCGGCCCACGGGTAGGCGTCGCGGGTCCTGCGAGGGGCCGCCGCCAGCTCGACGGCGAGGTCGACCATCCAGTCGACGACCGTGTCGAAGTATTGCGGCAGGATCGAGTCCCGGTGCATGTCGGGCGCCGGGTTCGTGAAGTCGATGGCGTACGGCACCCCGTCCCGCACGGCGAACTCGACCGAGTTCATGTCGTAGCCGAGCGCGCGGTTGATCGTCAGCGCGTCGCGCATCACGCGATCGTGCAGGTCCTTCGGGAGCCACTGGAAGGCCTCGTTGTGGACGTAGCAGCGGCGCTTCGGGTCGTACTGGATCGGCAGGATGCGGTCCTTGCCGACGCAGATGCAGCGGATGTACTGGTCGAAGTCGATGAACTCCTGCAGCGTCATCACGTTCTGGCCGGAGGCGTCGTAGGCGGCGAGGAGCTCGGCCGCGTCACGCACGATGGACACGTCCCTCCATCCTCCGCCGTCGGCCGGCTTGAGGACGGCGGGGAAGCCGACGTAGTCGACGATGCCCTGCCAATCGAGCGGGTACTCGAGGTTGCGCAGGCTGCGGCTCGGGTCGATCGCCGGGATGTACTCCTTCTGCGGCAGCATGACCGTGCGCGGGACCGCGAGGCCGAGCTGCGCCGCGAGCGAGTAGCCGAAGAACTTGTCGTCGGCGCTCCACCAGAACGGGTCGTTCACGACCTGCGTGCCGGCGAGGGCCGCCGCCTTGAGGTGGAAGCGGTAGTGCTTCACCTCGTGGCTGATGCGGTCGATGAGCACGTCGTAGCGCTTCTCGAATCGCTCGTCGGTGCCGCCGATGCGCGCGAGCTCCGCGTGCACGCCGGGCCGCTGGTTGCAGCGCTCGATGAACGCTTGCGGAAAGGAGTCCTCCATCCCGACGAGGAGGCCGATCTTCACCGTCATGCTTGTGGTCGCTCCCTGCTCTTGGCGCGAGGTATCGGCGACGCGCGAGCGGCGCGGAATCGCCGTGCGCTGCCGTAGCGCAATGAGAGCGCGATTCGACGAGGATGTCTCCCGCGAATGCGCGCGTCGAGCCGTCGTGCTGCGACCGGACGCGGCGCCGGGAGCCGGCGGCCGGTGCTCCCGGCGAAGGGAAATGGAACCGGCTTCGAGGATGCGCTTGACGTGCTCGTGGTTCCGGGTATTGTCCGCGTCCTCTTCGCCGGGCGGGTAGCTCAGTGGTAGAGCGCTGGTCTTACACACCGGTGGTCGCAGGTTCGAATCCTGTCCCGCCTACCGGTGTCACGATCGGTGGATGCGTTGCGGTGGCAGTACCCCATGGGGTGGTAGTTAAGTTGGTTATAACGCCGGCCTGTCACGCCGGAGGCCGCGGGTTCGAGTCCCGTCCACCCCGCCAACTTTCACGCTGTAGTTTCGGCACGTTAGAAGCCGCGCCAGTCTGACCGGACGATTCCGGGACGATTGGGGCGGCTTCTTCGTCTCCATCGTCGGCCTCGCCGGCCGGCCCGAGCAGGCTCGTCGGTAGTGGCGGGAACGGCGCGCCGATGTTGCGGCCGAGCGCTTCGGCCTCCCGGATGTAGCCCTCGGTCGTGTCGAACCGGGCGTGGCCCGCGCGACGCTGGATCCGAAGCGGCTCGTCGCCACGGATGGCCATCCACGTGATGCCCGTGGCGCGCCCCGCGTCGGGGAACGTGAGGGCCTTTCCGAGAGGTTCACGACGCGGCCCTCTCCGCCGGGCGCGCGAACCGCGCGCCGAAGGGGCCGGCCCCGCGCCGGGGCGGGCGCGCCGGGGCCTCGATAGGCGCGGGCTCGACCAAGCTCGCGCGGTGCGCCGCGGCGAGCAGCTCGCGAGCACGCTCGCCACGGGGGGCGCCACCGAGGGCGACGGCACGAAGGGCGAGGCCGAGCGCCTGGCGGACGGCTTCGAGGTCGTGGCGGCTCACAAGGCACCCCCGGCGGCGAGCAGCGCGCGGCGCTGACGATGGTGAAGCTCGGCGGCCGCCCTCACGTGGCACTCGATCCGGAAGAGCGTCCCCTGCACCTCTTCGGGCCGCATCGTGGTTGCGCAGGCGGCGGACGCCTCGTGCAAGAGGCCTTGCGACAGAACCGACGCGCCCTCTGCCGCGGCTTGCAGGATGGCCGCGCACGGATCGCTGTCACCTGCGAACGCCCACGCGAGCAACTCGATCGGCGTCGCCGAGCCCAGATCGTCGAGCCCCACGTGGCGATCGAGCCCAAGCGCCACGAGGTCGGGCGGGTGCCACCCGGGCGCTTGTTCCGGTGCGGTGGCCTGAGCAACGCCAAGCAGGCGGACCCGTGCAAGTCGATCCACCTCGCATCGTGGCTGGGCCTGAGCGACGAAGAGACCCCCGGGCCGGCGGTGTACGCCAAGCGCGCGGGGCGCGTCGGCTTGTGGCTCGCCAACGGGCGAGCGATCGACGCGGCGACCCTGAGCTACCAGTAGCGCCAGCGCCACGCCCTGACGCGCCCTACTCCCCGCGTGCGGCAAGCCGCTACTCGAGCGGAACCGGCGGCTCGCGCGTGACGAGCAGCACGAGCACGAAGGCGCCGTGGTCGACGTACCAGATCCACACGTTTTCGCCGGGCACGCGGCGCGTGAAGGCGCGCGCCACCGGGGGGATCGCCGACTCGACGTCGCCCGCGCCCGGGAGCGTCTCGGCGGTCGTGAGGGCGCGCAGCACGGCGGCGACGCGACGGCCGGGGTCGGTCCCGGCGACCACGCCGGCGGCGTCCAGGCTCGCGCGGAACCGGCGCCCGAACCTCAGCGTGCGAGGGTCGCCCACGGGTCGCCCTCGCCGGTTTCGAGCCACCGCACGACGGCGGCGCCGTCGACCGGATCGAGCTCGTCCAGGGCGTCGAGCGCGCGCGCCACGTCGGCGGCGAGCTCGGGCGGAAGCGCGGGCGCGCCCTGCTCGAGCCGTTCGGCCAGGCCGCGGAGCGCCTTCGCCTGCTCGGCCGCCGTCGTCGGAATGCGCCTCGCCGCGTCGCCCATGCCCGAAGCATGCGCCGCCGCGGGGGTGGCGTGCAACGGGCGGCGCGCCGGGAGGGTGGCTACCTGGCGGCCACCCGAACGCCCGAAATCGCGCTGTGTTGGCCGCGTTTCTCGCGTTTGGGGTGGCTACCTGGGGGCCACCCGAACGCCCGAGCCGCCCCGATGCGTTCCACGGTGGAACGCATCGACGGGCAACGGCGCCGCCCGCTCGCGCCCGATCAGATCGGGGTGATCCACCCGCCCGCCCGCGGCCAGCCGCGCGCGCCGGACCGTGCCCCCCACGCGGTCCGCACGAGCGTGCGCACGTTGTTCTCGAACCGCGTCACGTCGACGTACGCGGGGACCGTCGGAAGCCCGAGCTGGCGCGCCAGCACGTTCGCGGTCGTGCCCTCCGTTCGGGCGGTCGTGAGGGCCGCTTGGATGGTGTCGATCGCATGTCCAAGCGGGCGCATCGGGGCGATGGGGGCGCGCCCCGCGTCAGCCTCGCCGCGGTTCATCGCGCACCCCCTGTCCTGCGCATCGGCACGCCAGCGCGGGCGAGCAGCGCGTCGCGGTCGGCGTCGTTCTTCGGCGGCCCGGCGGCGTCGTTCGCGGGTTTCGCGTCACGCCGGCGCGTCGAGCCCTCGATCGCGCGCTCACATTCCGACCACAGGGCCGCGACCTCGCGTCCGATCTTGAACGTCGGGAAGAGGCCGGCGCGGGCGCGGTCGTGGAACGCGCGGGCGCTCCCCCACGGGTTGCGCTTCGCCGTGGCGTACCTCGGCGCCGTGCTCGGCGCGGGCGCGGCGGCCTGCCCGGATTCGAGCACGTCCGCCACCGCGACGAGCGCCGCGGCCTGTGCGCGGAGCGTCGCGGCCAGCGCAGCGTTGGGGACTTCGACCGCCTTCCGCGCGGCCTCGACCGGATCGATCGGTTCGGGTACCATCGTCTCGTTCTCCGTCGGCCGTCTCGGGGTGAGCTCCCGGGGCGGCCGTTCCCTTTCGGGCGTGCCGCCGCGCAGCCGTTCAAGGGGTCACGCCGCGCGCGTGGGCTCCGCGGCGTCGAGGCGGGCGAGGCGCGTCGAGGCGCACTCGGCGGTCTGTCGCAGTACGGGCAGGCCGGAGCCGAGGCGCGCCAGCGTGACGCGCGCGATGCCCAGCGCGGTGGCGGCGTCCTTCTCGCCGACGCGGGCGACGAGCGCGGCCAGGCGGTCCCGGTCGGCGGGGTCGAGCGTGGCGGACGGGAGGGGGCGGCGGGTGGCGTTACTCATGCCGCCGAACCAAACACACGGCGAACGAACGCGCCGACGCGCGAACGATTCGCCGCGGGAACCAAGGGGATTCCTCGCGCCCGTGGTCGCGGCATGTCCTCGTGCGAGCGACGCCGCGCGCGGGTGCATCGGCCCGTCGTCGCGAGGAGTGACGGACTCGCGCGTGAGTCCTCGCCCCCCCGCGTCACTCCCGCGGCGTGCGCCTGCCACGCCGGCGGCACCACGCGCAAGGCCCCTGCCGCTCACGACTCCCCCCGCCGGCGGCGCTCGGCCGCGAGGTCGACGACGGGGCCGCCCTCGCCGAGCTCCCCGGTCAGACGCCCGAGCGCGTCGAGCGCCACCCGAGCCGCCCCGGCGTCGCCACCGGCGAGCGCCTCGGCTACGCAGTCCGCCAGGGCGCGCGCAAGCTTCGCCCGGGGGCCCCCGGGGGCCGGCGGAAGCGTCCGCCCATCGTCCGCCGAGTGAGGCGCCGCACCGCCAGGCGCCCCCGTGGCGTCCCCATCGCCCCCCGTGGCGTGCGCCTCCGTGGCGGAATCACGCGCGGCGCGTAACCACTTGATAGGATTCGAGTTCCGTCCACCCCGCAGAAGCATCGAGCCGTAAGCGCCGCCCCTGGGCGATTCGTGAAAGCGAGTCTCCGGGGGCGTCGTCGTTCCATGGCTCGCCATGCCGGTCGGTCGGCCGTCGCCCGTCGCGAACGCAAGAGGAGGCTCGAGCCCCGCGGCAGTTGCGCGCGGGGGTGCGTCACGTACCTTCGAGCCTCGCGCGGGGCTGCTACCTCGCCGTCACGGAGATCGCGTGCGCGAGGCCCTGGAGCGGTTCGTCGTCGTCCCCACCCCGCCCATCGAGCCGGGGAACTACCGGACGTACGTCGCGTTCAACGTCGGAGCCCTCGCGGCTTGCGGCATTCACCTCTGCATCTTGCCGCTCTTCTGGTGGCTCGGCGCCACGGAGCTCCTGTGGCTCAACCTCGGGAGCCAGCTCGCGTACCTCGGGGCGCTCGTCGCCAACCGCCGCGGACACCACGCGACGATGATGGCGATCTGCCTGCTCGAGCTCTCCGTTCACCAGGCCGCATGCGTCCACTACCTCGGCTGGGCGACCGGCTTTCAGTACTACCTGCTCGTCTACCCGGCGTTCGCGCTGCTGCTGCCCGGTCGACGGCTCGCCCTCCAGCTCTCGCTGCACGCGGTCGCGATGGGGGCGTTTCTCGGCATCTACACCTGGTCGCTCGCGCACGAGCCCGTCCACCGGATCGCGCCGGGCGTCGCGGCCGTCGTGTCGTACTTCAACATCGTCGGCCTGTTCACGCTGCTCGGCCTCTTCGGGTGGAACTTCCGCCAGGCGGCCGACGCGGCGGAGGCGCGCCTGGCCGTGACCGAGCGCAAGCTCGCCGACGACCGGCTGATGTTGCTCAAGGCCGCGGTCGCCGCGGCGCAGGACATCATCGTCATCACCGACGAGCGCGGCGACATCGAGTTCGTCAACCGGGCGTTCGCGACCGCGACCGGTCACGCGGAGTCGGAGGTCCTCGGGCGCAACATCAGCCTCGTGTACTCCGGTCGGCACCCGCCCGAGTTCATCGACGAGATGTGGCAGACGCTGCGCGCGGGGCGCAGCTGGTCCGGCCGCTTCGTCAACCGGCGCAAGAGCGGCGAGCTCTACACCGAGGCCGCGACCATCACGCCCATCCGAGACGACGCGGGCGCGATCCGGCACTACCTGTCGATCAAGCAGGACATCACCGAGGCGGAGCGCGCCGAGGAGCGGCTCGCCGAGACCGAGGAGCAGCTCCGCCAGGCGAAGAAGATGGAAGCGATCGGCACGCTCGCGGGCGGCATCGCGCACGACTTCAACAACGTGCTCACCGTGATCCTCGGCTACGCGGCGGCGCTCAAGGAGACTCTGCCCGAGAGCGACGAGAGGCTCGAGGACCTCGAGGAGATCGAGCGAGCCGGCGAGCGCGCTGCGGCGCTCACGCGCCAGCTGCTCGCGTACAGCCGCAGGCAGGTACTTTCCCCGCAGCTGCTCGACCCGAACCGCGTCGTCCGCGAGATCGAGCGCCTGCTGCGGCGGTCGGTGTCCGAGCGCGTCGAGCTCGCCCTGCGGCTTTCGCCTTCCGTGCGGCATGTGGTCGCGGACGAGGCGCAGCTCGGTCAGGTGCTGCTCAACCTGGCGGTGAACGCGAACGACGCGATGCCGAACGGCGGCCTCCTCGTGGTGGGGACCGACGGCGCCGCGCTCGCCGAGCCGACGGTCCTCGGCCAGTTCACCGTGCCGGCGGGCGACTACGTCGTGCTGTCGGTGAGCGACACGGGCGAGGGCATCGCGCCCGAGGCGATGGCCCGCATCTTCGAGCCGTTCTTCACGACCAAGGCGTTCGGCAAGGGCACGGGGCTCGGGCTCGCGACGGTCTACGGGATCGTCGCGCAGTCGGAAGGGCACCTGTCGGTCGAGAGCCGGCTCGGGGTGGGCACCACGTTCAAGGTGTTCCTCCCCGCGAGGGAGGCGCGGGCCGTCGAGAGCCTCCCGGTCCAGGCGCCCGAGCGGCCGCGCGGAGTCGAGACCATCCTGCTCGTCGAGGACGACCCCGCCGTGCGCGCCGTCGCCCGGCGGACCCTGCGCTCGTGCGGCTATCGGGTCGTCGAGGCGAGCGACGGGCGCGAGGCCGTGGACCTCCTCGCGTCGAGCCGCGAGCACGTGGAGCTGCTCGTCACGGACGTGATGATGCCCGGGATCGACGGCCCATCGCTGGCTCAGGAGCTGATCGGGCAGTACCCCGACCTCGCCGTGATCTTCATGTCGGGGTACCCCGGCGAGGTGATCGCGAAGCACGGGCGCTTCGTGCCCGGAGAGAACTTCCTGTCCAAGCCGTTCTCCGCGGACGCCCTGGCCGCGCTCGTGCGCAAGGTGCTCGACTCCTGAGGCCGGGCGATCCGGGCGATCTCGATCGCTCCGGGCCCGCGGTCGTGGCGCCACGCGCCGCCGTCCCGTAGTGTCGCGCGGCCATGACCACGGAGACGGACTACCCCCTCGGCCGCCGCCTGCCCGCGCGCGGCGCGAGCGACGACGAGATCCTCGAGCGCTTCCTCGACTACGTCGGCGAGCGCGGGCTCGACCTCTACCCCGCGCAGGAGGAGGCGCTGCTCGAGATCATCGCGGGCAAGAACGTCATCCTCGGGACGCCGACCGGATCGGGCAAGTCGCTCGTCGCGGCGGCGATGCACTTCGCCGCGATGGCGAGGGGGCAGCGATCGATCTACACCGCGCCGATCAAGGCGCTCGTCAACGAGAAGTTCTTCGCGCTGTGCCGGGAGTTCGGGCCGGATCGCGTCGGCATGCTGACGGGCGACGCCGCGGTGAACCGGGGCGCGCCGATCCTCTGCTGCACGGCCGAGATCCTCGCCAACGTGGCGCTGCGCGAGGGGGCCTCGGCCGACCTCGACTGCGTGATCATGGACGAGTTTCACTACTACGCGGACCGCGATCGCGGCGTCGCGTGGCAGCTCCCCCTGCTCGCGATGCCGCAGGCGACCTTCCTGATCATGTCGGCGACGCTCGGGCCGGTCGACTTCTTCGAGCGCACGCTCACGGGGCTGAACGGCAAGCCGACCGCGGTGGTCCGATCGCTCGAGCGGCCGGTCCCTCTCGACTTCGAGTACCGCGAGACGGCGCTCTACGAGACGGTCGCGCACCTCGTGAAGATCGGGCGCGCGCCCATCTACGTCGTGGGCTTCACGCAGCGCGCCGCCGCCGAGGAGGCGCAGAACCTCATGAGCACCGATTTCTCCACGAAGGAGGAGAAGCGATCCATCCACGAGGCGCTCGACGGCGTGCGGTTCGCGAGCCCGTACGGCAAGGAGGTGCAGCGCTTCGTGCGCCACGGCATCGGCCTGCACCACGCGGGCCTGCTGCCGAAGTACCGCCTGCTCGTCGAGAAGCTCGCGCAGCGCGGGCTGCTCAAGGTCATCTGCGGGACGGACACGCTCGGCGTCGGGGTGAACATCCCCATCCGCACGGTGCTGTTCACCAAGCTCTGCAAGTTCGACGGCGAGAAGACGTCGATCCTGAGCGTGCGCGACTTCCAGCAGATCAGCGGGCGCGCGGGGCGAAAGGGCTTCGACGATCGCGGCACCATCGTCGTGCAGGCGCCCGAGCACGTCATCGAGAACCTGAAGCTCGAGACCAAGGCGGGCGTCGACCCGGCCAAGAAGAAGAAGATCGTGCGCAAGAAGCCGCCGGAGAAGGGCTACGTGCACTGGGACCGCACGACCTTCGACCGGCTCACCTCGGCGCTGCCCGAGCCCCTCGTGTCGCGGTTCTCGGTGTCGCACGGGATGCTGCTCAACGTGCTGTCGCGGCTGACCGGCGGCTGCGGCGCGATGAAGCGGCTCATCAAGAGCTGCCACGACACGAAGCACCAGAAGAAGCAGCACGTCCGCACCGCGTTCGCGATGTTCAAGTCGCTGCTGGGCGCGGGCATCGTCTACGAGACCTTCGACGATACGACCGGCGCGCGCCGGTACAAGATCGACACCGAGCTGCAGGAGGACTTCTCGCTCAACCACGCGCTGTCGCTCTATCTCGTCGACACGATCGAGAAGCTGCAGCGCGACGAGAACCCCGACTACGCGCTCGATCTGCTCTCGATGGTCGAGTCCATCCTCGACAACCCGGAGCTCGTCCTGATGCGGCAGCTCGACCGGCTCAAGACGATCAAGATGGGCGAGATGAAGGCGGCCGGCGTCGAGTACGACGAGCGGATCGCCACGCTCGAGAAGATGGACTACCCGAAGCCGAACGCGGAGTTCATCTACCTCACGTTCAACGAGTTCTCCGCGAAGCACCCGTGGGTCGGCCAGGAGAACATCCGGCCGAAGGCGGTCGCTCGCGAGATGTTCGAGAAGTACATGGGGTTCGGCGAGTACGTGCGCGAGTACGGGCTCGAGCGCGCCGAGGGGCTGCTGCTCCGGTACCTCTCGGACGTCTACAAGACGCTCACGCAGTCGGTGCCCGAGGCCGACCGGACCGATGAGGTCGACGAGATGCTCGTCTACTTCCGCGCCCTCGTGCGCGGGGTCGACTCGAGCCTCATCGACGAGTGGGAGGCGATGCGCACCGGGCGCGCGCGCCCGCCGCGAGAGGACGAGGCCGAGGCGCCGCCCGCGCCGACGGATCTCACGACGGACGTTCGCGGCTTCACCGTGCTCGTGCGAAACGAGGTGTTCCGCCTCCTGCGCGCGCTGTCGCTGCGGGACTTCGGCGCGGCCGCGGAGATCGTGGCGGAGGGCGGCGAGCCCTGGGCGGCCGACGCGATCGAGGCCGCGCTCGCGCCGTTCTGGGACGAGCACTCGGCCATCCGCACCGACCCGAAGGCGCGCGTGCCGGCGAACACGCGCGTCGAGGCCGGGGAGTCCGCCTGGCACGTGCAGCAGATCGTGCTCGACCCGGAGGGGCACGACGACTGGTTCGTCGAGGTTGCGATCGACCTCGAGCGCGCGCGAGCGGCGGGCCGACCGGTGCTGGGGCTGGTCCGCATCGGCGCCTGACGCCCGCCCCCTCGAAGCCGCGGGCCGCTTCTGATAGGTGTCTCGCTTTCGCCGCGGAGGCCGGTCCATCCGCGCGCGCTCGACCGGAGCTCCCTCGATGCCCAGCCCTCTTCGCTTCCCGCTTCGCGCCGCGATCGTCGCGCTGATCTCCAGCGCCATGCCCCTCGTGGGGTGCGGCTCCGACACCGACGGCACGTCGGGCACGGCCGCCGCGGACGCGAGCGACGGCCGCTACCACCCGGCGGGCAACGGCAAGGCGATGACGGAGCAGGACGCCTGCGCGGCGCTGTCGAACGCGCGGCAGGCGCGGGGAAAGGACCTGGCCTGCTCGGCCACCGTGCGGCCGTGCCCGACGTTCCTCCGCGCTCAGTTTCCGGGGAACGATTGCGCGCAGTACGACGAGGGCACCGTGACGGGGTGCGTCGCGTACTACGCCGGCAAGTCGTCGTGCGAGGCGCTCGCGGCGGCCGTCTCCGACTGCGCGGTGTCTCCGATCGCGGGCACCCACTCGGACGGGTGCCAGTAGCGCGAACGCGGAGCGGCTACCTCGGGGCCGGTTCGGCCTTCGCGCCGGCCTCGGCGCGCGTGCGCATCGCGGCCACACCGTTCGCCGAGCCGTCGAGGTTCTCGTCGTTGATGAGGCCGTCGGGCAGCGGGATCTTCGGGTGCAGGAAGACCTCGAGCGACAGCTCGGTCTTGGCGGCGTCGAGCTTCTTCAGCCTCCAGGTGGCCTGGAAGTCGCGCACGTTGCCCTCGAGGAAGCGGGTCGCGTACGTCTCGGTGTCGTCCACCATCGAGGGCTTCGGGACGTCGACGCGGGCCCACATGTGCACGGCCCCGTGGAGCGCCTCGACCTCCATGTACACGTCGCGGCCGCCGGTCGGTGTGCGACCGAGGACGCGGCAGTTCGAGTAGTGCGGCATGAACTCCGGGTAGTGCGGGAAGCCGAGCATGACCTCGCGCACGCGCTCGATCGGCGCGTTCACCGTGACGGTCGAGCGGCCGTGGACGAGCGCCGACCCGCCGCCGACGGGGACCGGGACGGTCGCGACGCCCGGCGGGCGATCCGGGTCGTCGTCGTGCTTGGCGGCCTCCGGGGCGACGTTGCCCTTGGCGGTGGCGTTCGCGGCGCTGGCGGCGGCCGGCGCGGACGGGGCCGCCGTCGGGGTCGGCGCCGAGACGTTGGCGGCGGGCGCCCCGCACGCGGCGGCGCCCAGGGCGAACGCGAGGGCCGCGCAGCGCGCGACGGGAGCGGAGAGCACTTCGATCATCGGAGAAGAGTGTAGTCGGAGCGGCTGGCGACGCCACTTCGCGGCACGTATCGGACGCGGCGATCACACGCGGGATCGTGGCGTCGCGAGCGGTCAGCCGGCGCGTCCGCTCGCGGCGGCGTTCGGCGCCCAGAGCACCTCGTCTGCGCCCAGGAGGTGGCTCGCCCAGCGGCTCCACACGAACAGCGCGTCGCTCAGGCGGTTGAGGTAGCGGACGGCGAGGGGGTCGACCTCGACCGAGGCAGCGAGCTCGACGCAGCGGCGCTCGGCGCGACGGCACACGGTGCGCGCCACGTGCAAGTCCGCGTTGAGGCGCGCGCCGCCCGGCAGCACGAAGGAGCGGAGCGGCGCGAGCGACGCCTGGCAGCGGTCCATGTCGTCCTCGAGCGCGCGGATCTCGACCTCGGTCACGCGCGGCTGTTGCGGGCGGACGTCCTCGGACTGCGTCGCGAGCAGGCTGCCCAGGTTGAAGAGCTCGTGCTGCACGCGGCGCAGCGTGTCGGCGAGCCGCGCGAGCTCGGTCGTTCGGTCCGCGGGCGCCGTCGACCGCGCCTCGGCGAGCGACTGCCCTGCGGCGCCCACGAACGCGTTGAGCTCGTCGACGGTGCCGTAGGCCTCGATGCGCGCGTGGCTCTTGGACACCCGCTGACCGCCGACGAGGCCGGTCTCGCCGTCGTCGCCCTGGCGCGTGTAGACCCGGTTGATGGTGATCCGGGGCTCGCGGAAGACCGGCTCGTCGCCCGTGCTGCTCGACAGGGTCGCCTCGTTCGTCGGGTCCTCGCTGCCGTTGGGTGCCGTCTTCATGGCGTGGCGCTACCAACCGGAGCCCCGTCGGTCAAGCCGGCGGCCGTCGGGACGGGTTGACGCTGACCTCCCGGAGGAGGAAAAGCGCCACACCGCCATGGCCAACGACACGCCGCTCGGTCCTTCGCTACCCCACGCTCCCCACGCTTCCCGTGCACCGCGCCTCCGTGGGCTCCCGGGGGTCATCCTCGCCGGGCTCCTCGCCTCGCTGGTCGGCTGCGCGGCCGACCCGCCGCCGAAGGCCAAGGGCGGGCGCGAGGGTGACTCGGCCGAGGAGACGCAGCGCTTCGAGAAGAGCCGCAAGTTGCTCCGCGAAGCCCAGGAGCTCGAGCGGTCGAAGAGCTTCGACCGCGCTCGCAAGCTGCTGAAGCAGGCGTCGGATCTCGGGGTCGAGGCCGACCGCGCCGCGATCGACGAGACGCTCGCGAAGGTCGACAAGCGGCACGCGAAGCTCTGGGCGAACGAGGTCTCCGAGAAGCTCGACGAGAAGGATTGCGCGGGCGCATTCAAGGATCTCGCCAAGCAGATCCAGGCGTTCGACAGCGAGGTGTTCGCTCGCGAGCTGCGGGGCCTCGTCGCGACGAAGGCCGTCGCGTGCGTGGCCGACTCCGTCGATCAGGGCCGCACGGCGGGCAAGCTCGGCGAGGCGCGCGCGCTCGTCGGAGCCCCCGAGACCAAGGTCGTGCTTGGCGCGCCCGCGTGGAAGAAGGTGAGCGCGGAGCTCGACGCCGCCGCCGGCGACGTCATGCGCGCGCTCGTGGCGGGCGACGTGAAGGCGAAGAAGTGGGCCGACGCGGTGGCCAAGCTCGACGCTTCCGTGAAGGCCGGCGACGCGAACGAGGCGCAGGCCGCCGTCGGGCTCGAGGCCGTGCGCGAGGCGATCGCCCCGGAGATCGCCGCGATCGCCACGAAGGGGGTCGGCCAGGGGGACGCCGCCGCCGCCCTGAAGCAGGTCGCGGAGCTCGTGAAGGCCGCGCGCTGGGAGGTCCTCGCGCCCGAGGTCGCCGAGCTCCAGAAGGACAAGGCCCTGCCGTCCGATCTCCGCAAGAAGATCGACGTGCTCTCGGTGTGGGTCGAGGCGCAGCGGCTCTCGGCGAAGGTGCGCAAGGCCGGCGAGAAGCGCTGGGTTCACGGCAAGGTTCCGGTGACGCCCCCGGCCAAGAGCGATGGCGAGTCGAAGCGCGATCTCGCCTCGGCGACCGAGGTCTGGGTGCTCGCCGAGACGAAGACGCTCGCGCTCGTCGCGGACGCCGAGGCGGGCGGGGCGCTCGGCGCGGTGCTCGAGAAGGCGCTCGGCTGGGTCCCGCTCGGACGGCTCGCGCGTCAGTCGACGGTCGACTGGTTGCTGCCCGGGGACGAGCTGAAGGGCGCGCGCGTCTGGGGCCCGCTGCGGCCGCCGAGCACGGACCTCGAGCTCGGGCTGGTCACGGAGGCGTCGGGCAAGGAGGTGACCGTGAAGCGCCTCGCGGACGACGCGCCGGTCAAGGTGTCGCGCGCGTCGCTGCGCAGCGGCCGCCTGGCCGTGGGCACGAAGGTGCTGACGTTCTGCACGTCGAAGGACCAGCCTGCGGTCATCGAGGAGCTGCTCACGGCAGGCCGCGCCCAGCCGGGCGTGAAGCTCAAGTGCGAGGGAGGTCAGGAGAAGGAAGACCTGCTCCCCTCGCTGCGCACGCACGCCGATCTCCTGCCGAAGGCCGGCCCGTAGCGGCTTGCCCTGCCGGCGCGCCCGCGGCACGGTGCGCGCCCGATGCCGACCACGTCCGCCGAGCTCGTCGCCGCCGCCCGTCGAGAGGTCCCAAGCGTCTCGCTCGAGGAGGTGCGACGGCGCCTCGACGCGCGCGCGCCGATGGTGCTGCTCGACGTGCGCGAGAAGGACGAGACGCGCGCCGGCGTGATCCCGGGCGCGATCGTGCTGGCCCGGGGCCTGCTCGAGCTGTCGATCGAGCAGAAGGTGCCCGACCGCGCGGCGCCGATCGTCGTGTACTGCGCCGGTGGCGTCCGGTCGGCCCTCGCCGCGAAGACGCTCGTCGACCTCGGCTACACGTCCGTCGAGAGCGCGGACCCGGGGTTCGTGCGCTGGAAGGCGCTGGGCTTTCCGATCGAGGTGCCGCCGCACCTCACCGACGCGCAGCGCGAGCGCTACTCCAGGCACCTGCTCCTGCCCGAGGTCGGCGAGGCCGGCCAGGCCAAGCTCCTCGCGTCGAAGGTGTTGGTCCTGGGTGTCGGAGGCCTCGGCAGCCCCGCGGCGCTGTACCTCGCGGCCGCGGGCGTGGGCACGCTCGGCCTCGCCGACGCGGACGTCGTCGAGGCGTCGAACCTGCAGCGCCAGGTCCTCCACGCGACCTCCCGCCTCGGGCGCCTCAAGGTCGAGAGCGCCGCGCACGCGATCCGCGACCTGAACCCGGACGTGAGGGTCGTCCCGTTCGCCGAGCGCGTCGACGCCTCGAACGTCGATCGCATCTTCGAGGGCTTCGACGTCGTGGTCGACGGCTGCGACAACTTCCCCACGCGCTACCTCGTGAACGACGCCTCCGTCTTCCTGAAGAAGCCGGTCGTGCACGGGTCGATCTTTCGCTTCGAGGGGCAGGTCACGACCTTCTCGCCGGCGACCGGCGGGCCTTGCTACCGCTGCCTCTACCCCGAGCCTCCGCCGCCGGAGCTCGCGCCGAGCTGCCAGGAGGCCGGCGTGCTCGGCATCCTGCCGGGGGTGATCGGCGTGCTGCAGGCGACCGAGGTCGTGAAGCTCCTGCTCGGCCGCGGAGCGCCGCTCGTTGGCCGGCTGCTGACCTACGACTCGCTGCGGATGAAGTTCACCGAGCTGCGCCTGCGCCGCGACGAGGCCTGTCCGGTGTGCGGCGTGTCGCCGACCATCACGGGGTACCTCGACTACGAGGGCTTCTGCGGCTCGAGGTAGCGCGCGCCGGCGCGCGCGGGAGCGTCAGGCGGGCGGGTACGCGGCGACGTCGCGCTTCGACGGGCGGTCGACGGCCTCGATGCGGCTCGTGACGATTTGCCGGTCGTCGCGCACGGTGAAGAAGATCGCGTCGCCGGGGCGCGGCTCGCCCAGGTTCGGCAGGCACGCGCCCGTCGGGTGGAGCTTCACCGCGCCCTGGAGGCGCAGGTTGAGGGCGAGGTGCCCGGGCTTGAAGCGGCGCGTCTGACGGTCGCGCACGGCCACGCAGACACCGTCCCGCAGGTGGTACTCGGTGTGGCGGGTGACGTAGACGCGGTGGCGTCGTCGATCGGTGCCGTCGTAGCTCATCGTGCCTCGCTCGCTCGCATGGACCGCTGATCCCCCGCGCTCGGGAACGATTGCAGAGCGCGCTCGCGGTGGCCAAATTGCGCGGCCGGATCGCAGGGGATTTCGGGTGCGGGCGCCGCAGTGCCTACGATCGGTGCGTCGCCGATGCCGCCCTCCGCCATCCCCCGCCCCGGCCTCGCGAAGGCGCGCCCGCCCGCGATCGTGCGATCGCGCGAGCTCGCGCTCTACCAGGCGAACGACGCGGGGTGGCGCCTCGCCATCGAGGTGGCCGACGTGGTCAGCGAGGGGCGCGCCGAGGTCGAGGCACGCGGCGTCGTGTACTACGGGACCACGAGCGTGCTCCTGCCGTTTACTCCGGCGGGCGCGGCGCCGTCGCCCGAGGAGCTCGCGGCGTTGGCGCTCGTCGCGCCGCTCGATCCGCACCTGCGAGTGCGCGCGCTGCGGATCGCGCGCCGCGAGGCGGGACTGCGATCCGGCGGCGACCTCGGCAGCGTGCACGCGGAGCTCACCGTCGTCGTCGAGGCGCGCGGCGTTCGCGTCTCGATCGACGTGGTCGCGCCCGTCGCCGTCGAGCGCTCGGGGACGCACGCGTAGCGCGACGGCGGCGGGGCCAAGCGGCCGGAGCGGCCGAAGGGGTCCGATCGGCGCTGTGGATCCTGCGGCCTGTCGTCGTCGCCGCGCCGAGACTCTTGACGCGAGGGCGCGCGTGGAGAAAGTGCGTCGTGCCGTGGGCGCGACCGGGGGGTTGGGCTCATCGTCCCGATGGCGTAGCCTGCGAAGGATCTCGCGATGAGCAAGAAGGACACGAACCCGTCTCGCCAGGCCGGCGCGCAGCCCGGCGTGCAGCCCGGCGACAAGGTGATCCACGTCGCCTTCGGTCCCGGCGGCGGTCGCATCTCCGTCCCCGCTCCCGCGCTCGCTGCGTCCGCGCTCGGCCTGGCGCCGCCGGGCGCCGCGCTCGATCTGCCGGTCCCGCTGCCGCTCAGCCGCGAGCCGGTCGGCGATCTCTTCACCGGCACCGAGGTCACGAAGCTGCTCGGGATGTCCGTCGGTCGGCTCCGCTCGCTCGACCGCGCGGGCATCGTGCCGCCCAGCGGTCGGCGCCGCGGTCGGCGGGCGTACACGTTCTCGGACATCATCGCGCTGCGCGCCGCGCGGGACCTGCTCGCGCGCAAGGTGCGCCTGCGCGACGTCGCGCGCGCGATCGACGTCATCCGCACGAGCCTCCCCAAGGTGACTCGCCCGCTCGCCGAGCTGCGGATCGTCTCCGACGGCCATCGGGTGATCGTGCGCAGCGCGTCGGGGTCGTTCGAGGCGGTCACGGGCCAGATGGTGCTCGATTTCGAGGTGCGATCGCTTCGCGACGACGTGGTGCGCGTGCTGCGCCCGGTGGTCGGCAAGGAGAACGCGCGCAAGGCCCACGACCTCTACGTGCAGGCGAGCAAGTGCGACGAGGACCCCGCCACGCTGGCCGAGGCCGAGCGACTCTACCGTCGCGCGCTCGAGCTCGATCCGTGGCTCGCCATCGCCTACACGAACCTCGGCAACATCTGCTTCCGTCGCGGCGACGACGCGCAGGCCGAGGTGCTCTACCGCCGCGGGCTGCAGGTCGACGCCGCGCAGCCCGAGGCCCAGTACAACCTCGGCTACGTGATGCTCGAGCGCGGCAAGCCCATCGAGGCGATCGACTTCTTCAAGGGCGCCATCGGGGCCGATCCGCGCTTCGCCGACGCATACTTCAACCTGGCGATGGCGTACGAGCAGCTCGGCGAGGGCGGCAAGGCGCGCCCGTGCTGGCGGCGCTACCTCGAGATCGAGCCCACCGGCACCTGGGCTGACATCGCGCGCAAGCACCTGTAGCGCTGCGCCCGCGAGCGGCACGCCAGCGCCTGCGCGCCCGCACGTCGGTGGCCGGCCGCGGGCTCCCGGGCGCGCGCTCCTGCGCGGGGGGACGGTCGATCCGGGACGCTAGTTTGCGTCCTTGGCCTTTTTCTTCTTCTTGATCGGCGCGTCGCCGTCCTTCTTGCCGCCGCCGTCCCCGCCCCGCTTGACCTCGTCGCCGTGCATCGTCCCCGTGGCGTTCGGCACCGGGTCGAGCTTCACCGTCTGGCCCTTGTTCGGCTCGGTGGTGACGGAGATGGTCTGGGAGTTGTCCTCGGCGAACACGAAGGTGATCTCGTGCTGCCCGGAGGCGACCTTGTAGCCGGTGACAGGGGTCTTTCCGACGGACTTGCCGTCGATCTTGATCTCCGTCGGCTGCGCCGAGAGCACCTCGAGGAACGAGACGTCCTCGTTCGTGGTCGGCTCGTCGGTCGCGGGCGCGGCGAGCGGCACCGGCGTGACGGGCTCGGGCACCGGGCCGCCTCCGCAGGCGGCGGCGAGGAGCGTGAGGAGCGCGAGGGTGGCGTGGCGAACGATCCGTCGAGCCATGCCGCGCAGGGTACCAGAGCCGCGCACCCCGGGCCGAGTTCGCTGCCGACGCGCGCTGCGGCCCGAGCCTTGCCGGACGTACCCTCGCGCCGCCGCATCGAGCCGCCTATCATGCGCCGCGGAGCCTGCAGTGAAGAAGCCCGGGGATACGGTCGAGCGCTACGTCGTGGACGCGCTCCTCGGCGCGGGGGGGATGGGCGAGGTCTACGAGGCCCGCGACACGCGGCTCGGGCGCAAGGTGGCGCTGAAGCTACTGCGGCCCGACGCGGCCGACGACGCCGACGAGCGGATGCTGCGCGAGGCGCGCGCCGCGGCGGGCTTCGAGCACCCGAACGCGGTGGTCGTCTACGACGTCGGCGAGGCCGAGGGATCGCGCTACATCGCGATGGAGCTCATCCGCGGGCGATCGCTGCGAGCGTTCGTGGGTGACGCGTCGGTGCCGCTCGCGCGACGGCTGCGGTGGCTCGTCGACGCGGCGCGCGCGCTCGCCGCGGCGCACCGCTCCGGGCTGGTCCACCGCGACGTGAAGCCGGACAACGTGATGGTCCGCGACGACGGCGTCGTGAAGGTGCTCGACTTCGGCATCGCGCGTCGCACGGGGCGCGTCGATCCGTCGGCGCCCACGGAGGCCGAGGCCGCCCCGCTACCGACGCTCACCGCCGCGGGGATGATCGTGGGCACGCCCCTCTACGCCGCGCCCGAGCAGCTCCGCAGCGAGCCGCTCGACGGGCGCGCCGACCAGTTCGCCTGGGGCGTGACGGCCTACGAGCTGTGCACGGGCGCGCCGCCGTGGACGGCGGGCGACTCGGTCGGGCTGCTCTCGCAGATCCTGAGCGGTGAGGTGGCGCCCCTGCGAGGCGCCGTGCCCGCCCTGCCCGAGGACGTCGAGCGCGTCGTCCTGCGGACGCTCGCGAAGAAGGCGGCCGACAGGTTCGAGGACCTCGACGCCGTCGCCGACGCGATCGAGCCATTCGCCGAGGCCGCGGCCTCGACCGGTCGCCTCACGGGCGTGCCGTCCACGGGCGCGACGGGGACCGCCGGCCTGGGTCCCGCGGCTCGTCCGACGCGCGGGCGCGTGGCGCTCCGCTGGGCGCTTCGGCTCGGCGTGGCGGTGCTCGCGCTGCCCGGCGTGCTCATCGTCGGCGCGCTCGTATTCGGCGCGGCGACGGGGAAGCTCAACGTCATCGGGCGCGACGGCGGCGCGGACGCCGGGCCTGCGGTCGTGGCGGCGCTCGCGTGCTCGGACGCGAAGGTCGACGGCCCGTCCGCGTCCCCCGCCCTCGCTCGCGCGCTGGGCATCGGCGCGTGCGCGCGACTCGCGGCGGAGGTCGGCGTCGACTGGCGCGGCGGTGACGGGAGCCGGCCGCTGTCGGTGCACGTCGGCCCGGCCGACGGCGGGGCGGGCGTCACGGCGCGGCTCGAGCTCGATGGGCGCGTGGCCCAGTCGACCGCCGCGCTGCCGCTCGACGCCGTGGCCGGCGCGGTCCGCGCCCTCGCCAAGGATGTCGCGCCGCCGCCGATGTCGGACGCGGACGTGCACGCCTGGGGCGCCAAGGACGCCGCGAGCGCGCGGCGGATCGAGCGCCTGTGGAGGCGCATCGTCCTCAACCTCGTGAGCGACGACGCGGTCGCCATCAAGGAGCTCGTCGAGGTCGACCCGGCCTCGCCGTGGCCGCACGCCTTCGAGGCGCTCGCGGCCGTGGGCGGCAGCGCTTCGCTCACGGACGCGGCCGACCGGACGCTGGCGCGCCTCGATCGCCTCCCGCCTGCGCGGGCGCTCGGGCTGCGCGGGGTGATGACGTACCTGGGATCGCGCGACAGGAAGGAGGCGCTCCGGCTGATGCGCCAGTCCTACGCGGACGCCCCCGACGACGTCGACATCGCCGGCCTCTACGCGGCGATCGCCATCGCCGAGGGGGCGGGCGACGAGGGCTTCGCGGTCGTCGACCGCCTCTTCGAGCGCAACCCGACGCGCAGCATCGTCCCGCTCGACAACGCCGTCTCCGCGCCCTCCGACCGTAACCTCGCGCGTGACGCCAAGTACCTCGGCCGCCTCTGCGCGACGTTCCCCGAGGCGAGCGCCTGGCGGACGAACGTCACCTTCCTGGTGCGGAGCGGGCGCTTCGACGAGGCCCGCGCCGCGCTCGCCTTCGCGCGCGAGCTCGGCGGGAGCGCGGCTTCGAGCGACCGGCTCTCGCTCGAAGCGGCGGCCGCGGAGATCGAGCTGGGCGCGTTCGCGCCCGCGGCGGTGCGCGACGTCGCGTCGAAGCTGCTCGCCGACCCGGGCCTGTTGATGTCCACCCGGGGCGCGGACCTCACGATCTCGAGCTACCTGCTCGAGGGCCGCCCGACCGAGGCCGAGTCGACCGCGATCCGCGAGATGGACCGCCAGCGCGACCGCAAGAGCCCGCTCGAGGTCGCCGCGTTCGGGACCGACCTCCTGCGCGTGCGGAGGCTGCTCGGCCGGCCGCCGATCGACGCGGACCGCTTGAAGGTCATCGAGGATGCGGTCGGCACCGATCGCGACCTGACGATCGGGGTGCGCGCCGCGTTCGTCGTCGAGCGCGCCCTCGTCCGTGGCCGGATCGAGCCCCGCAAGGCGCGCGAGCTCGCCGAGGAGGCGCTGCGCGAGCTCGACGCCGCTGCCGCCGCGACCGACGACCGCCGCCTGCGGGACCGCTTCGCCCTCGTGGCGATCCCGCTCGTGCGGCTCGTGCGCGGCGATCGCGAGGCGGCTCGACGGTGGGTCGAGACCGATCGCGCCCCGTCGCGCTCCCGCGCCAGGCTCGCGCTCGAGGCCGGCCTCGCCCTCGAAGGTCAGGGGGACGCGCCCGGCGCGGCGCAGGCGTACAAGGTCGCGACGGACCCCGACGGCGTCGACACGTCCCCGACCGGGGCGCTCATCGCGATGACCCGGCTGCGGGAGATTCACCGCGCGCAGCACCGGGAGGCCGACGCGCAGCGGCTCGACGATCTCCTCGCGCGGCTGCTCGCCGGTGCGGAGCCCGGGCTGCGCGAGGCCCTCGCGCGCGTCCGCTGATCGGCCGAGGGCGTCGCCCGCGACTGATCAAGCGGTCAGTTGCGGACGGCGAACGAGCTGAATGCGTCCAGCAATTGGGTATCTTGCGTCCAAATCCGTGTACCCTCCCCGCCCGTGAGCGAGAGCCTCGTGAGGCGCCTGGCGGTGGCCGTCGTCGAAGCGCTGAAGGCGCACGGACACATCCTGGTGGTGAAGGGCGGCGGTGAGGCTCTGGTCCGAGAGCTCTCGCAGCTGATGATGGAACCGGTCGTCATGGTCGCGCCGCGGCTCGGGCCCCGCGTGCCCCTGTTTGGCGAGGTCACGAGCACCTTCGGCCACGAAGACTCCGACGAGATCGTCGAGGAGATGGTCAAGAGCGTGACGCACGCGCTCATGGAGTCCGACCACGTCGACGACGTCTTTGCCGAGGACAACGTCATCCGTCGCGACGTGTTCCGCGTCGCGCGCGACACGCTGCTCGCGCCTTTGCCGCCCGAGGAGGAGCCCGACGACGAGGGCGAGGGCGCCATCTCGGTGCGTCTCGACGAGCTCGGCTACATCGCCAAGGCGGTCGCGATCCGCGCGGACGCGGGCACGCTTCGTGAGGCGCTCGAGCGCGCGGCGGAGTCGGTCGACGCGCAGCTCGAGGGCTACGAGCCGACGACGCGCGAGGCCGTCTTCGCGGCGCCGGGCGGCGGACCGGATCGCCGGCTCGAGCTCGAGGAGACGGTGGCCGACGAGCTCGCCGACCTCGTCGAAGTGGGCATCGTCGAGCTCCCGACGGTGGAGCGCGAGGTCGATCTCGCGCGGCCGGTCGACGTGGCGGAGCGCAAGGCGCTTCGGCCGCGGATCGACGTGATCTCGACGCGGACGCTCATCCGGTCCGGCTGCGCGGTGACCTGGGAGCACGATGGCGCGTCCCGGATCAAGGTCACGTTCACGCCGCTCTCGGACCACGACGCGCGCGAGCTCGATCAGCACCTCGCCGCCTTCGCGCGCGACGTGAACGCGATGCTCGCGGAGTCGGCCGGGGCGAAGCGCGAGCCGGAGGTGGACGACGCCTCGGCGCCCCCCGCTCCGCGTCGAGCCGCGACGTTCGCGGATGCCGCGGCGGAGCTCCTGCTTCGCGCCGGTCGCGTCGCCGCGAGCGAGGCGCCTCCGCCGCCAGCCGCGAAGAAGGCCACGCCGAAGGCCGCGGAGCCCGCCGCGGCCGGGGACGCACCCAAGCTCGAGGCGAAGAAGCCGGCCAAGAAGGCCGCGCACGACGAGGCGGGCGGCGACGCGGTCGCCGTCGAGAAGCCCGCGGGGAAGAAGCCGGCGACGAAGCGCGCGGCGGCGAAGAAGGCCGCGGCCGCCGACACCGTGCTCGAAGCGCCCGCCGTCGAGGCGCCTGCCAAGCGCGCCACCAAGCGCGGTCGCTAGCGCCGCGCGCGCTACTTCGGCCGCCTGTAGACCAGGATCACCGGGACGCCGTCGAGCCCGCCGACGTGGTCGGGCCGCACGGTGCCGTACGACATCCACGCCTGCTGCTCCTGCCCCTGCATGTGCAGCTCGTGGTGGTAGAGGCCGTAGTCGGCCTGGTCCACCGACCACACGCCGCGCAGGTCGCGGCGCAGGCGACCGTCCTTGATCAGCATGTCCCACGACGCGCCCGCCGTGTCGTGCACGTAGACCGTCGAGCCCGGCGGCGCACCGTTCAAGTACGGCGCCACCGCGCCCGTCGCGTAGCCCCAGAAGCCACGATTCAGGCCGAGCGTGGCGCCGCCCGTCGCGCCGCCCACGAGCGGCACGTACGTCGAGAGGCCCCACGGGTGCGCGTGGAGCGTCTCGACGACGGGGGCCGCGAGCACCGCGGCGCCGATCGCGACGGCCGGGAGCGGACCGCGCGCGAGGGAGACGAGCCGCGTGCCGAGCAGGCGGCGAGCGCGCAGGAGCTCGAGCCGGGCGGCGAGGGCCGCGCGCTGCAGCGCGACGCCGGCGAACAGCGCGAGGAACGGGTACGCGGTCATCCAGTGCTTGGTGCCGCCGAAGATCGGCGTCGCGGGAGAGATCCACGGCGCGTACGAGATCAGCACCGCGCCGAGCCACAGGATCCCGGTCGCCTCGCGATCCGGCAGCGCCGCGAGCCCGCTTCCGCGCAGCGACGCGAGCGCCGAACTCGCTCGAGCCAGGCCGAGCCGTGACGCGATCGCGGTGACCGGCCCCGCGAGCTCGACCCGCGCGAGCGCGACGAGGCCGACCGCGAAGAGGATCAGCGTGACCGTCGGCACGGTCGCGACCGTCATGAGCGGCGCGTAGCCGCGCGGCATCGGCGGGGTCCAGTAGTTCCGGCCGAGGAACTCCATGTTGTAGTAGTCGTGGTTCAGGTGGAACGACGCCCACCCGCGCAGGCGCGCCGCGGTGTCGTGCCAGAGCCACGGCCACAGCGCGACGAGCACCGCGGGCCCCACGACCGCCATCGACCCGAGCGCCGCGATCGCGCGGCGGAACGGCGCGCGATCGGCCGCGTTCCAGCCGAGCAGGCGCCCTCGAGCGAAGAGCACGACCGCGTGCGTGACCAGCAGGAACGGCAGGAACCAGGCGTTGTGCTTGGTGTCGAGCGCGAGCCCGAACGCGACGCCCGTCGCGAGCGGCCACGCCGCGCCGCCGTCGCGCAGCGCTCGCCAGTACGCGTACACGGTCAGCGTGAAGAGCGTCGTGATGGGGACGTCGAAGCACGCCAGGTGCGCGTGGAAGAAGAAGCGCGGCAGGAACGCGAGCAGGCCCGCGGCGGCGAGCCCCGCGATGCGGCCCTCGGCGCGCGCCCCGAAGAGGTAGACGAGCCCGACGCCCGCGCCGGCGAGGACCATCGCGGCGAAGCGGTAGCTCGTCCCCTCCATCGCGAAGAGGTGGTGCTTGCCCTGCAGGATCAGGTTCGACAGCGCGAAGAGCGACTTCACGAGCGCCGGGTGCTCGTGGTTCGTCGCCCATGCGGCGTCGACCGCGCGCTGGGCGAGCGCGGCCTTGGGCGCGTGCCAGAGCGCGTCGAACCAGCGGCCGTAGCTCTGCGCGGCCTGGAAGTAGAAGCCCTCGTCGCGCGCGTAGCCGAGGTCGCCCACCGTGCGCAGCAGCAGCACGACGTAGAGCGCGCCGAGCCCGAACGCGACCGCGAGATCGAGCGCGCGTCCCCTCCCCGCCGGCGAGCGTGCGATCATCGCGTGTCGGCCTCGAAGCAGAAGTGGCGGTGGGTGTTGTTCGACGCGGACACGGCGAGCTCGACCTCGGCGTGATCGGCGCCCGCGTGCGCGCCGAGCGGCAGCTCGAAGGGTGACCAGCCGTCGCCGTCGGCGTGGACGTAGCTGCCCACAGTGTCGCCGTTGACCCGCACGGTGAGCGTGATCGGCGCGCCGCGCTGCTCGCGCTCGGTGATCCAGTACATGCCGCCGTGGCCGCGGATCACCCGGCCGAGCGGCACGTCGTGGAAGCGCGTGACGATCTCGCCGCGCGCGAACGGGTGCGACCAGAGGCAGCGGCGTGGTCGGAACTGCTCGTCGGCGATCACCGTGACGCCGACGTTGAAGAACTCGCCGCCGGGGCACTCGAAGCGTTGCGGGGGGAACGTCGGGTGGCCGCCGAGGCCGCCGGAGCTGACGGGCGCACGCGGGTTCCACGCGCAGGGGACGGCGGGATCGGTGCCGCGCACGTCTGCGATCGGCGGGCGCGCGTGGTCGACGAAGTCGTAGACGACCTTCGCGGGCGTGGGGTTCGCGAGCCGCCGCAGCGCGAACTTGCCGCGCGTCGTCCGTGACTCCTCGCGGAAGCCGGCGAGCTCGGGCGCGCGCTCGCCGAGGATCGAGACCTCGATCGCGGTCGCGTAGCGCGTCACGTCGGGGCGCGCGACGTCGCGCACGGGCATGAGGTCGTCGCCGAGCGCGCGGCGGGCGAGCGGCTCGGCCCACGCGGGCGCGATCACGACGAGCTCGCCGTCTTTGCGCAGCTCGGCGACCGGCGCCCGCAGCTCGAGCCACGCGTCGAAGGTGGGCGCGCGGCGCGACGTGTAGAGCTGCGCCCCGAGCTCCACGATCCCGGCGAGCGGGAGGACCACGAAGGCGCCGCGACGCAGGGCGGGGCCGATCGTCACGCCGCGGCCTCCTCGTCGCCGCCCTCGGCCGGATCGGGCGCGGGCTGCTTCGCCCACGGCGGGCTCCACGGTGCGAGGCCGCGATCGCGACGCCGCTCGCGGTCCCACGCGATCGCGATCAGGGCCGCGGTGATCGCGGCGATCGCGAGGCCGGCGCCGACGAGCGGCGGCCGGTACTGCAGCACGACGCGCGAGCGGCCCGCGGGCACCCGCGCGGCGAGCGTCGGCTCGCCCGCGATCACGACCGCGCTCGTGCTCGCGCCGCCCGCGGGCGTCACCGTGGCCCGCCAGCCCTCGTCGCGGTTCTCGTTGTAGCGGACGATGGCGCCTTCGGTCGGCGTGCTCACCTCGATCTCGACGCGGTTCGGGCTCCAGCCCGCCACGCTCGCCGTGCCGCCGTCGACGCGCGCGTCGCCGCCGAAGGCGGGATCGGTGATCGCTTTCGCGCCCTTCTCGAAGGGGGGCGCCGAGTAGCAGTTCAAGACGCCCACGTTGCCGAGCATCGAGAGGTACTCGAGGCCGCCGACCCACGCTGCGCTGCCGTTCTTGTAGCTCCACGGCGGGTCGTGCTCGACGCGGAACGCGGGGCGCGGCTTCACCTCCGGCGGGATCATGATCATGGCCGAAGCGATCGGCTTCTGCGCCACCAGCGCGACGTCGATGCCGATCGCGAGCACGGCCGCCGCCGCGAGCGCGTCGATCCAGGGTCGCGTGAGGGAGCGCTTGGCGACGAGCCGCCCGAGCCCCGCCGCGGCGACGACCGCGAGCAGCAGCATCGCGCCGTAGTGGAAGCGCGACGGCACGTGCTGCGAGCGGAAGATCGGCAGCTTGTGCAGGAGCGTCCACGGCGCCTGCGCGTGGAAGGCGCCGAAGCCGAGCACGAGGAACGCGCCGCCCGCGAGCTTGAGCGCACGCTCGCGCCGCCCCTCGACGAAGACGAGGCCGCCGACGATCGCGACGACGCCCGCGACGCCGACGTACATGCCCCACTCGTGCCAGCCGTACGCGGGGACGCGCGCGGGCCGCGCGAAGAAGCCCTGATCGCGCGAGGTGAGCGCGGTCAGGAACGCGCCGAGGTCGAACACCTCGGTCGATTCGATGAGGCGCGGGGCCTTCTTGAAGGCGACGAGCAGCGGCAGGAGCTTCGGCGCTGCGAGGCCGACGCCGGCCGCGCCGACGGTCGCGAGCGCGACGAGCGGGCGCGCCGATCGCAGCACGACCGCGAGGCCGACCGCGTAGAGGCCGAGCGCGAGCACCGTGTGCGGCAAAGGGTAGATTCCGCCCGCGTACACGAGCATCGCGAGGCTCCCGGCGGCCGCGGCGATCGGGCCCGCGCGCCACGGCGGCGTGCGCGCCTGCTCGTAGAAGGCCAGGCACCACGGCATGTACGCGTACGCGAGGTGCCAGGTGTGGCCGGCCGCGATCTGCAGGCCGAAGCGGCCGTTCACGGCCCACAGCGCGGCGGCGAGCGCGCGCGCAGCGAAGCTCTCGGTGAAGCGCCCCGCGAGCACGTACGCGCCGATCGATCCGACCAGCGCCATGCCGACGACCTCGACGCGCAGGGCGGCGCCCATCGGCAGGGCGAGGTAGAACGGCAGCCACGGCGAGACGAGGATCGTGTCCGCTTCGACGTAGCCCCACGCCGGGAAGCCGCCGCACGCGTACGGGTTCCACCCGGGGAGCTCGTGGTAGTGCCGCAGCGACAGCACCGTGAGGTAGCGGTGCGCCGTCTGCACGTCCCAGTCGTGGAACCCGAGCGTGCGCGCGTCGCGGAGCCACGGGGCGAGCGCGACCAGCACGACGCCGATCACGGTGGCCCACGCGAGCAGCTCCGCGGCGCGCCCGGCCGCCGTCCGGCCGCCCACGAGCGCCCACCACTGCTCGGATTTCGCCGGTTCCGTCACGCTTTGGGGCGCGACCATAGCACCGCTCCCGCCCGCCGCGCCGCATCGAACGCGCGCCGCGGCAGGGCCTGTTTCGGCGGCGGATTGCGCGAGGGCCGCTCCCTCCGCTATGGACCCGCTTGCGATGCTCAAGAGCGCCCTCTTCGGCTACCACCACCGCGCGATCCACGTCCCCCGCGTCGGCCGCGTCGCGGGCGCCCTCGGCCGCGCCATCGGGAGCGCCGCCTCCGTGCTCGATGTCGGCTGCGGCGACGGTACGGTCGCTCGCGACGTCGCGGCGCGCGTCGGCGCGGGGCGCGTCGCGGGGGTCGACGTGAAGGTGCGTGTCGGCGCGGCGATCGAGGTCACGGCCTATGACGGCCTGCGCCTGCCCTTCGAGGACGACGCCTTCGAGGCGGTGCTGATCGCGGACGTGCTGCACCACTGCGTCGAGCCGCTCGCCGTGCTGCGCGAGGCCCTGCGCGTGGCCTCGCGCGTGGTCGCGGTGAAGGACCACTTCCGCTTCGGTCCGGTCTCCAATGGCATCCTCTACGCGATGGATCGCGTCGGGAACGCGGCGCCCGGCGTCGACGTGCCGGGCACTTATTTCTCGCCCTCGGAGTGGACGGCGATCGTCCACGACGCCGGCGGGCACGTCGCGCGCCTCGAGTGGCCGCTGCAAATCCACGACTACCCCTGGCGCCTCGTCACGGGCGACCAGCTCCAGTTCGCCGCGGCCGTCGAGCCGCGCTGAGGACCTTCGATGACCCTGCGATCCTTCGTCGTCGGCGGCGCCGGCTTCATCGGCAGCCACATGGTCGACCGCCTCGTGCTGCGCGGCCCCGTCACGATCTACGACAACCTCTCGGTCGGGAAGCCGGCGTTCGTCGCCGATCACCTCGCCAGCGGCCGCGCCACGCTCGTGCAGGGGGACGCGCTCGACCTCGATCGGCTCTGCGAGGCGATGGCCGGTCACGACCTCGTCGTGCACCTCGCGGCCAACCCCGAGGCGCGCTGGGGCCTCGAGCGCACGCGCCTCGACCTCGAGCAGGGCACGATCGCGACCTACGACGTGCTCGAGGCGATGCGCCGCACGGGGGTGCCGCGCCTGATTTTCTCCTCCTCCGGCACGATGTACGGCGAGACCTCGAAGACCTGCGCAGAGGAGGACCTCGGCGCGCTGCCGATCTCGCTCTACGGCGCGAGCAAGATGGCGGGTGAGGCGCTGATCTCGGCCTTCGTCGAGTGCTTCGGCCTGCAGGCGTTCATCTTCCGGTTCGGCAACGTCGTCGGTCCGCGCGGCACCCACGGCGCCGCGCTCGACTTCCTGCGCAAGCTCCGCGACAGCAAGGTCGAGCTCGAGGTCCTCGGCGACGGCAAGCAGGCCAAACCGTACCTCTTCGTGACCGACTGCGTCGACGGCATGCTCTTCGGCCTCGACCACGCCGACGCGCGCCTCAACATCCACAACCTCGCGCCGTCCGACACGACGAGCGTCGCGCGCATCGCCGAGCTCTGCGTCGCGGCCTCGCCCTACCAGGACGCGGCCATCCGCTACACGGGGGGCGACCGCGGCTGGCCCGGCGACGTGCCGCGCTCGTACATGAACCCCGAGAAGCTCGCGACGCTCGGCTTCCGCGTGAAGCACTCGAGCGACGAGGCCGTCGGCATGGCCGTCGCGGCGCTCGCGAAGGAAGTCTTCCCCGAGGCGCGGTAGCGCGAGGCGGGCCGCCGGGTCGACGCCGGATCGGGCCGCGCCCTCTTTCGAGGCCGATCCGCGCCCGGCTGCCTCGCGATACCATCTCGTCCGTCGTGCCCAGCCCCCCTCCCCTCCAGGCCGTCCTCCTCGCCGGGGGCCTCGGCACGCGCATGCGCCCGCGCACCGAGCGCATCCCGAAATTCCTCCTGCCCGTGGCCGGTCGCCCGTTCGGCGCGTGGCTGCTCGATCGGCTCGCCGCGCACGGCTACGCGGAGGCCCTCGTCTGCATCGGCCACCTCGGCGGCATGATCCGCGACGAGTTCGGCGACGGCGCCGCGTACGGACTGCGCGTCGGCTACGTCGACGAGGGCGACCGGCTGCGCGGCACGGCCGGCGCGCTCCGTCTCGCGCTTCCGCTGCTCGCCCCGACGTTCCTCGTGACCTACGGCGACTCGTGGCTGCCCTTCGACTACTCGGGGCCGCTCCGCGACCTCGACGCGCACCCCGAGGCCGCCGGCACCATGGCCGTCTACTCGAACGCCGACGCCTTCGACGCCTCGAATTCCGAGGTGCGCGGCGACCTCGTCGTCCGCTACCACAAGCGCCGGGCCGGCGATCCCCGCGACCCCGCGCTCGACCACATCGACTACGGCGCGACCGCCCTCCGCCGCGAGGTCGTCGAGGCGCTGCCGGAGGGCGTCGTCCTCGGCCTCGACACCCTCCAGGCCGAGCTGGCCGCGGCCGGCCGCCTCCGCGCGATCGTCGCGACCGAGCGGTTCTTCGAGGTCGGATCCGAGGCGGGCCTCGCCGACCTCGAGGCCCGGCTCACCGACGGCCGTGGTAGACCGGGAGCCTCATGATCGTCTCGCGCGCGCCCGTTCGCTTCTCCCTCGGCGGGGGCGGCACCGACCTGCCCGCCTACGCGGACCGCTACGGCGGCTACGTCGTCACCGCGGCCATCGACAAGTACATCTACGTCACCGCAAACAAGCGCTTTTATCGCGACATCCGCCTCGCGTACTCGAAGACCGAGATCGTCCCCACGGTCGACGCCATCGAGCACCCGATCTTCCGCGAGGCGCTGCGGCTGACGGGCATCCACGAGGCGATCGAGCTGACCAGCGTCGCCGACCTGCCCGCGAACTCGGGGCTCGGGTCGTCGAGCTCGTTCACGGTCGCGCTGCTCAACGCGCTGCACGCCTACAAGCGCGAGTTCGTCTCTTCACGCCAGCTCGCCGAGGAGGCGTGCGCGATCGAGATGGACCGCCTCGGCGAGCCCATCGGCAAGCAGGACCAGTACATCGCCGCCTTCGGCAACCTCACGGCGCTCACGATCGGCACCGACGGCGCCGTCGAGGTCGAGCCGGTGCCGGTGCGCATGGAGGTGCTCGACGAGCTCGAGTCGAACCTGGTCATCGTCTACTCGGGCATCGAACGCCCGGCGCGCGTGGTGCTCGGCGAGCAGGGCCGGCGCCTGCGCGAGCTCGAGCCGGACGTGGTCGAGCGCATGCACCGCATCAAGGAGATCGGTCGCGAGGTGTACCGCCTGCTCGTCGACGGCGACATCGACCGCTACGGCGAGCTCTTGCACGACCACTGGACGCGCAAGCGCAAGCTCGCGTCGAGCATGACCGACGCGGTCATCGACGATCACTACGAGGCGGCGCGCAAGGCCGGCGCGGTCGGCGGGAAGCTGATGGGCGCGGGCGGCGGCGGGTTTTTCATGTTCTACGCGAGGCCGGCGGACAAGCGGCGGCTCATCGAGGCGATGGCGAAGCGTGGGCTGCGGGCGCTCAAGTTCCGGTTCGACCTCGACGGAGCGCGGATCGTCGCGAATTTGCATCGCAGCTAGGTGACCGGGGGCGGCGCCGGCGTGGCGCGCGTCGGCGGCGGCGTCGTTCGCTGGCGGCGTCGACGCGCCGGGGACGATCCCTTCGCCCGACCGCCGCGCCCACCGACGCCGGCCAGGCCTCCGGCGGGCCCGCCCGTGTCTCCACGGCCAGTCTCGAGACCCGCGCCCGAAGCGCCTCGGTGGCGAGGCCCCGCCCGCCCGCCTCCACCACCGGTCGCCCGCTATCCGCGGGCACGCAGGATCCCTCGACACGGCGCCGCCCGCAGTTGCTATAGACCGACCATGCCGACCAGCACTCACGAGTTCGTCGACCGCTACCTCCGCGAGTCCGCCGAGATCGCCCTCGCCACGAGCCGCGAGGACCTGACCCGCGTCATCGACGTGATCTTCGAGGCCTACCGCGGCGGCCGCACCCTCTTCACCTGCGGCAACGGCGGGTCGGCCGCCAACGCGAGCCACCTCGCCTGCGACCTCGCGAAGTTCACCTGGGTCGACGGCAAGCCGCGCTTCAAGGCCGTGTCGCTGTGCGACAACGCCGCGCTCCTCAGCGCGCTCACCAACGACGTCGGCTTCAACCGCATCTTCCTCGAGCAGCTCGACGGGCGCCTCGAGGCGGGCGACGTGCTCGTGTGCCTCAGCGTGCACGGCGGGTCGGGCGCGGACCAGGCCGGGCCGTGGTCGCAGAACCTCGTCTCGGCAGCCGATTTCGCCCAGAAGCGGGGCGGAAAGGTCGTCGCGCTAGTCGGCTATGACGGCGGAGCGCTGCGTCAGATGGCGGACGCGAGCGTCGTCGTGCCGCTCTCCCGGGCGGGCCACACCTCGACCCCTCACGTCGAGGGCTTCCACGAGGTCTACCATCACCTGATCTGCGAGCGACTGCTCGAGCTCTGCAGGGAGGCCTGACCCATGCGCAAAGGGGTGATCCTCGACCGCGACGGCACGATCGTGGACGTCGTGCGGGACGCCGAGACCGGCACCATCTCGGCCGCGTTCCACCCGTCGCACCTGCGCCTCCTGCCCGGCGTCATCGGCGGGTTGCGCGCCCTCGCGGGCGCCGGCTACGCGCTCGGCATCGCGACCAACCAGCCCGGCGCGGCGAAGGGCCAGCTCCCGCGCGAGGCGATCGAACGCACGAACGCCGCGCTGGTCGAGCTGCTGGCCGCCGAGGGGATCGCGATCGCCTCGGTGGCGACCTGCCTGCACCACCCGGAGGGCGGCGCCGGCGGTGACCGGACGCTGGTCGGCCCGTGCGACTGCCGGAAGCCCCGGCCCGGGCTCCTCTTCGAGCTCGTCGCGGAGCTCGGCCTCGACCCGGCGCGGTCGTGGATGGTCGGCGACACGGCGTCGGATCTCGACGCCGCGCACGCGGCCGGTTTGCGCGGTGGGCTCGTGTTCGACGACCGCCGCTGCGAGCTCTGCCCGCTGCGCGAGGGCCCCCGCGGCCTCGGCCCCGGCGACGTGTCGGGCCGCAACCTCGAGGCCGTCGCCGTAGCGATCCTCGCCGCCGGGTAGCCGCCGACCGACCGGTCCGCCCCGTGCGCGCCCCACGAGGTGCGCGCCCCACTTGCGGTCGGCCCCGAGCGTCGCGCTATGCTCCGCCTCCAGCCATGTTCTTCCTCGACAGCTCCGACCCCAAGGACATCCTCGACCTCTTCGCCTGGGGCGTGCTCTCCGGCGTCACGACGAACCCGCTCATCATCGCCCGCGAGGCCGGCGCCGTGGACCTCGGCGAGCGCATCCGCGACGTCGTGCGCGTGTCGGCCGGCCACGTCTCGGTCGAGCTGACGGCCGAGACCGAGGCCGTGATGATCGAGGAGGCGCTCGGCTACCACGCATGGGCGCCCGACCGCATCTGCATCAAGGTGCCGTTCAACGAGGTGGGCCTGCGGGTGAACCACGCCCTCGTCCAGCGCGGGATCCCGACCAACGTGACCTGCCTGATGAGCTTCAACCAGGCGTACCTGGCGGCGCTCTCCGGCGCGACCTACGTGTCCATCTTCAGCGGGCGCGTCCGGGACATGGGCTACGACGTGCGGCCGGTCATCGCCGAGACGCGCGCGCAGCTCGATCGGGAGGGCCTGCGCGCGCGCATCATCGTCGGATCGATCCGCCACTTCATGGACGTGAACGAGGCGCTGTCGGCGGGCGCCCACGTCGTGACGGTGCCGCCCGGCATCCTCCGCAAGATGCTCCACAACCCGAAGACCGACGAGACCATCCTCGAGTTCAACACGGCCTGGGCAAACCGCGGCAAGTAGCGGCCGCCGGTTTCGCCCGGCTCGCGCGGACCCGTGCTAGAACCCGCCCGTGGCGAGCACGAACGGGGCCGTGAGCGGGCGACAGGTCGAGGCGCAGGCGCACGTCGGGGAGGCGGCCGCGCCGCTCAAGTACGTCGTCGAGGAGGAGAACCGCGCGCTCGTCGGGGCGATCGGTCGGCCGCGGCGCGTGCTCGACGTCGGCTGCGGCGTCGGGCTGAACGGCGCCGCCGCGAAGCGCAAGGGCGCCCGCGTGACGGGCATCGAGATCGCGAGCCAGACCGCCGACCGCGCGCGGCAGGTGCTCGACGAGGTGCTCCCCATCGACATCACGAGCGATGCGTCGGTCGAGCAGGGCCTCGCCGGGCGCACGTTCGACCTGATGCTCTTCGGCGACGTCCTCGAGCACGTCGTCGACCCGGCCGCCGTGCTGCGGCGCCTGCTCGCGTACCTCGAGCCGGAGGGTCACGCGATCGTGTCGCTGCCCAACGTCGCCGCGTGGACGGTGCGGCTCGGGATGATCGGCGGCAAGTTCGAGTACGAGCAGAGCGGGATCCTCGACAGCACCCACCTGCGGTTCTTCACGCGCGACACGGCGCAGGGGCTCTGCGAAGCGGTCGGCCTCGAGGTGCTGCGCGTCGAGCTGAACCCGATGCTCGTCCGCGCGGCGAAGAAGCTCATCCTGAGCACGTACATCGACACGCGCTCGGGCGAGCCGCTCGACCCGACGCTGCTGCGCACGACGCTCTCGTACAAGGCCTACCAGGCGATCCTCCGCCCCCTCGAGGACCTCGTCGCCGAGCGCGCGCCCGGCCTGCTCGCCTTCCAGAACGTGATCGTCGCCCGCAAGCCGCCCGTGGCGCGCAAGCTCTCGCTCACCGTCGGCATGCTGACGATGGACGAGGAGGAGAGCGTCGCCGCGATGATCGGCGAGATCCGCCGCGTCGCCCCCGACGCGCAGATCCTCTGCGTCGACAGCTCGATGAAGGACAACACGCCGCAAATCGCCGAGAAGCTCGGCGCGCGCGTGCTGCGGCAGGTGCCCCCGCGCGGCCACGGGCCGGCGATGGAGCTGCTGATGTACGAGGCGGCCGCCCAGAGCGATCTGCTGATCTACCTCGACTGCGACTTCACCTACCCGGTCGACATGATCCCGGTGATCCGCACGATGGCCGAGGACGAGCGCGTCGACGTCGTGAACTGCGCGCGCACGCGCCGCAAGCCGACGGCGATGCCGGTGCCGAACTTCCTCGCGAACCGCGGCTTCGCGGCGCTCGCTCACGCGATGCACGGCATCCCGACCTGCGACGTGCACAGCGGCATGCGTGCGTACCGCAGCTCGGTCATCCGCGCGTTCGAGTTCGACGGCGAGGGCGACGCGCTGCCGATCGACACGCTCCTCTTCCCCGCGAAGAGCGGCTACCGCGTGGTCGAGCTGCCCATCGCGTACAATGAGCGCGTCGGCGCGTCGAAGCTGCGCAAGCTCGCCGGTACGGTGTGGACGTTCATCCGGCTGGCGCGCGCGCTGCCGGTCGGTCGCCGGCTCGGCGACCACTACGACGTGCGCTGAAGCGAGCCGCGCGTCAGTCGCCGGGCGCGGGCGTCGCCGCGCGCCTCTGATCGGGCTCGGAGGAGCCGCCGGCGAGCGGCGCGATGGCTCCGAACGCCGCCGCCGCCAGGGCGGCGAGGCCGAGGAAGCCGACGTGCACGACGAGCAGCGACCCGAGGCCGATCGCGACGGTCTGGCCGAGCAGGTGGAGCCCGAACGCGGCCGCTGCGCCGCCGGGCCGGGCGCGGGCCGCCTGCCCCAGTAGAAGCGGCAACATCGCGCCAATCGGGAGCGAGGCCACGGCGATTACGATCAGCGCGGCGAGGACCCGCGCGGGCATTGGCGCGCCGGAGAGCGCGCGCGCGAGCGGCCCGAGCGACAGCCCGCCGGCGAGGAGGAGCACCGATCCGGCGACGGCCAGGTGCGACGCGAGCCTGGCGTGGGCGGGTGGCCCGGCGTCCTCGTCGACGAGGAGCGCGCCGACCGCGAGCCCGGCGGAGACCGCAGGCACCACGAAGAGCAGCGCGAACACCGGGTGGCCGAGCGCTGCCGTGAGCCAGCGCCCGAGGAGCGCCTCCAGGCCGGCGGCGCCGACGCCGAGCAACCCCGCCGCGACGAGCGCCCCAGCGCCCGCGGGTCGATGGTTCGGGGCGCCGCCGCGCGGCCGCGCGAACCGCGCCGCGACGAGGAAGGCCAGGAGGCCGGCGACGCCGACGACGAAGGGCAGTCGCTCGCCGGGGTGCGATGCGATCGCCCCGAGGGTCGGTGCGGCGGCCGCGGCGAACGGTCGGTCGTCGGTCGCCACGTCGGACGGACCGAGCGGACGGAGCGGAGCCGGCGGCGCGGTGGCTGCGGGCGGCGCCGGACGTCCGATCGTGGAGGGGGCCGCGGCGGACGCGGCGGCCGGGAGTCGCTCGCCGGCGAGGCGCCGCGCGAGGTCGCTCCGGGGCTGGTCCGGGGCGAACAGCTCGAGGAGCTTTGCCTTCTGGCAGTGGGCACGCAGCGCGCGCACCTCGGTCGGCGAGAGCGGGGTCTTGCGCGCGAGCACGGCCGAGGCTTCCTTGCCGCCGCACGCGAACAGGTGCGCGACCGGCTCGCTCGCGCCCCCGGCTCGGAGCGCGCCGAGGATCGATACGGCGAGGCGCTCCGGGTCCGCGCCGGTGCGCACCACGATCGCGCCGCCTGGCGCGAGCCGCGCGAGGTCGTCGGCGATCGCCTCGCGCGTCGAGAGGCTCGCGTCCGCGATCGCGATCGCGCCCCCGGCGCGAGGCCACACGATCAACGGCACCTCGGTCGACTGGGCCGCCGAGACGACCAGCAGGTGCAGGTCGCCGGCCGCCCCTCGCACCTCGGCTCGCCCGTCGCCGATCCGCGTCCGCACGCGCGCGTCGCCGTAGACGGGCGCCCCGAACGCCTTCAGCGCGCCTTCCGTCAGCTCCTCCGACAGCGCGACCCCTCCGACGACGCAGGCGAGCTCTTCTTGCCCCGCCTTGAGCGCCGCGCGCGCCGTCCGCCCGCCGCCGACGGGGTCGACGACGAGCGTCGGCCCCCTCTCCGGCGCGAACGCGAACGCGAGGTCCTCCGGCTCCGCGGGCGGGTTGCCGCGCCCGTCGACCGCCACGCTGCGCCGGACCCCGTCGACGCGGAGGGAAGAGACGCCGCCCTGCGGTCGGTCCGCCGTGAGCAGCCCGAGCTCGCTCCAGCGGTGGACCTCGATCTTGTCGGGAATCCCGACGCGGGCGGCCTTGAGCTTGAGCCACGGCGCGCCCACGTCGCCGGCGAGCAGGACCAGGCTGCCGACCACGGCGGTCGCCGCGAGCGAGAGGTCGGTCGCGGACGGGAGGTGGTCCGGGTCGTGCGGAGGCGCGGGCTCGGACGCAGCGCGCGCACGGGAGGCGGCGGTCAGCGCGGCAGACGCGACGCCGAAGACCACGGCGGCGAGCAGCACGGCTCGCGGAGCCCCCGCGCGGACGGCGAGGACCCCCACGACGGTGCCACCGGCAGCCCCGCCCGCGAGCGCGAACGCGGCAGGCCCGAGCCACCCGCCCACGGCCCGCAGCGCGCCGCCCGTGGCCGCGCCGCCGAACGCGAACGGAAGCGCGGCGCAGACGGCGAGGAGCAGCGCTTCGCCCCGGGACCGCCCGGCCAGCGCGGCGACCTCCGCGACCGGCGCGGCGACCTTCGAGTCGCTCACGTGGAGCGTGACCATGATGGCTGCCACCGACAGAGCCGCCGCCACCTCGGCCAGAACGGCGACCGCCGGGCGCGCGCGGTCCGAGGCGAGCGCGGCCGCCGCCAACGCCCCGAGCGCACCGGCCGCGAGCGCGATCGGTGCGACCGCGAAAGCGGCCTCCGGCCCGAGCACGACCGCGGCGACCCGCGTGAGCCCGAGCTCGAGGACCACCACCGCCGCGGCGAGGGCTGCCAGCCCGGCGAACAGGCTTCGGCGTTCCGTCGCGCTCATCCGGCCGACGGTATCGCCTCCCCGCAGACGCGAAGTCAACCGCGCTCGCGCGATGCCCGGGACGAGGTCTCTAAAGATGGCAATAAATGCTAGGTTATACGTGTATTTGTGGCGAATACTTCATGCGGAACAAGCGATCGCTGGGTAGCGGTCGTGCGCAGCTCCCGGCCGCCTTTGATCCGTGCCTGAAGATCACCTGAAAACGAATGGTTGGGCTTCATAGCTCATCCTGTGTCGAGCTCGCTGGACGGCGAGGGTAGGGCGGCGACCGCTCGTCGTCCCTCCCCCTCGGGTTCCACGGCCCGCCCCTCGCCCGGGGGGCCGGTCGGCCACCGCTCCGCGGGCGCGGTGCCCGGCCAGCGCTCGGTGCGCCTTCGGGTTGGCTCGGCGGCGCGAACGCCCGCCCGTCGCGGTCGCGCCTCGCCGTCGGCCGCCCGCTCGCAGCGGACTTGGCCCGCGACGCTCAGCTCTGGCAAGCGCAGCGCGATGCCTACCGTCCGCTCGGCCCGCGCGACCTCGGCCGCGGGGCTCCTGGTGCTCCTCGTGGCCGGCGCCGTCGGCTGCAAGAAGGGCGAAGCCTCGCCTGCGCTCTCGAAGGACCGTTCGGCCGACGACGGCCCGCTGAAGGTGCCCGTTCCGCCGGAGAACGGCCCGAAGCTCGCCGTCCTCCGCGCCGGCGTGACCGTCCTCGCGCGCCCGTCGCGAGGCGCGAAGCGGGTCGGCGAGCTCGCCCTCGGGGCCCACGTCGCCCGCTCCGTCGAGCCCTACGGGAAGGCCGACTGCGACGCGGGCTGGTACGCGGTGCGCCCGGCCGGCTTCGTCTGCGTGTCCTCGGGCGTCGCGCTCGACGCGGCGACCGCTCGGGACGTGCCCCGCCCGCTCGACCTCGCGCACGCCCTGCCCTACCGCTACGGTCGCGCCCGCGCCGACGGCGTGCCGCTCTACGCGCGCCCTCCGTCGTTCGACGAGCAGCGGAGCGCCGAGGCCGATCTCACGCGGCACCTCGCGCGCGGCGAGGAGCGCGACCCGCTCGGGGCGGCCGCGACGGACGTGCCCCTCGACGCACGCGGCGTCGCCAGCGGGCCACCCGTCCTGCTCCCGGCGAGCGACGGGGTGGGCGCCGACGGTCGCCGGACGGCGTCCTCGTACTTCACCTTCCCCGGCGGCCCCACGCCTGCGGCCCCGCGCGGGCCCGCGGCGCCCGACGAGAAGCTCACGCTGGGCACGTTGCGCAGGGGGGGCGGCGTCGCCCTCGTCGACAGCGTCGTCGTCGAGAGCGGCCCCGCCGCGCGGCGCTTCGGCGTGACGCCCGACGGCCGCTTCGTCCCGGTCGACCGCCTGCGGCCCGCGCTCGGTGCGACGTGGCACGGCCTCGACGTCGACAAGATCGGCCTCCCCGTGGCCTTCGTGCACAAGCTCGGCGTGCACACCTTCGCGCTCGGCGGCGGCAAGGCGCACAAGAACGACGACGAGGTCGAGCGTCGGGCCGCGGTGCCGCTGTCCGGCAAGTTCCGGACGGTCGAGGGCGTACGCTTCGAGCAGACGCGCGACGGCGCGTGGCTGCGCGCGCAGGACCTCGTGGTCGTCATCAAGCGGACCAAGTTTCCCGAGGTCGCGCGCGCCTCGCAGAAGTGGATCGACGTCAGCGTCGCGAACCAGACGCTGACCGCCTACGAGGGCAAGAAGCCCGTCTACGTGACGCTCGTCTCGACTGGCCGCGACCAGCTCTCCGACAAGCCGGAGGCCGCCGTGACCGCTCGCGGCACCTTCCGCGTCCGCGCCAAGCACGTGGCGCGCACCCCCGACGCGCGCGAGGTGCACGGCTCCTTCGAGATCCCGGACGCGCCCTGGGCCCTCGAGCTTGAGTCCGGCAACGCGATCACGGGCGCCTACTGGACCGACGGGGTCGGCGAAGCGGCCGGCTTCCACGACGTCGTCCTGACGCCCATCGACGCGCACCGGCTCTTCACCTGGTCCGACCCGCAGCTCCCCGTCGGCTGGTCCAGCGTGGAAGATGACGGCGCGGGGGACGGCACGGTGGTCGTCGTTCGTCCCTGACCATCGGCACCGAGCGCGCGTCGATGCGTCGCCTTGCGGGCAGCGCGTGCGGCCCGCCGAAGGCGAGGGCGCGCTCACGAGGTCGACGGCGAGGCGACTCGCTGCCTTTCCGTGGGCGCGACAGCACCGTCGGCCGCCGCGCCCGCCCGCGCCCGGCGGAAGCCACGGTGACAGGGAGCTTGCGCACCCGCTCCGGTCGACCCTCGAGGCGCCCCCCGAGCGCCTGAACCGGATGCTGGTGCCGAAGGAGGGACTCGAACCCCCGACCCGGCGCGTATGAAACGCCTGCTCTAGCCAGCTGAGCTACTTCGGCTTGATGCGGCGGGAGCGCCGTGGCGCGCCCGCAAGCGAAAGAGGGCGCAGAATATGGGCGCCCTCGGCAAGACTGTCAATCGCGTTCCGCACGGGACGCGTGCTTCCTCTCGCGGCCCGAGGCGCCGAACCGGCCTCGACCGCGCCTACGGGTCCGAGCCGGGGGGCGGTCGCCCGGCGCCCTTTGGCCGCACCGCCGGGTTGCGGGCCTCGAACGCGATGGCGAGCCGGAAGGTCGGGCCGAGCTCCCCCGGCAGCGGCCCGAACGGCGCAGCGATCTGCGCGGCGCGCTGGCAGTTGGCGTCGAACTCGGGGATGCCGCTCGGACGCGAGACGGCCGCGCTCGCGAGCGTCCCGTCGGCGAGGATCGAAAGCAGGACGACGACCGTGCCCTGCCGTCCCTCCGCGATGGCCCACTTCGGGAATGCGTCGGCCCACAGCGGGTGGATCTTCGCCCGCACGGCGCGCTCGTAGCCGATGCGCCGCGGGTCGTTCCGCGCGTCGTCGAGGCCGCTGCCCCGCCCCGTGCCGAGCGCGTGCGACGCCGACCCGGGCCCGGCCTCGCCCCCCGAGGCCGGCGCGCCCGGGCCGCGCTGCCCGCCGACGCCCTTCCCCGACGCGCCCCCGGCGGTGCTCGCGTGCAGGATCGACTGCATCCGCGTCGCGACCTCCTGCTCGCTGTCGAGCGTGTCGGCGGGCTTGCCCTGCTTCGACGACGGTACCGAAGGCGTGCCTTCCTCGGTCTGCGGCCGCGCGTGCGGAACGGCGGCGCTGACTCGGTGGTCACGTCCCGCGCGCCCATCGCGCACGCCGATCCCATCGGTCGCTCGCTCCATGCCGAGCGTGTCGCTCCCGGGCGTGCGGGGGCTCTCGCCGACCCCGGGCGGCAGCTCGGCGGCCCCGAGCGCCCCACCCCGCGCCGTCGGTTCTCCGCTCGACCCTCCACCGGCCGACGGGTCGGTCGCGGCCGCCGGCCTGCGCTCTGGCCGCGTGCCCGTGAAGCCCTGCGCGAGGAACGTCAGCTCCATCGGCTCGCGGCTCGCGCGCCAGTTCTCCCGGGCCGCCCGTGCGCGTGCGGTCCGGATGCGCTGGATCTGGCTGCGGTCCAGCCGCGACAGCGCGGCGTCCCCGAGCAGGATCCCATCGTCCTGATCGGCGAGGTTCAGCGCCGGCTCCGTCGACGTGTCCGTCCCGCCGCGGCCCGGTCTCCCGGTGTCCGGCCGCGGCGTCGCCTCGCCTCCCCCACGCGCCGGCGCGACGGGCTCCGTGCTGGCCGCCGGCTTCGCCTCGGGGGAGCTCGCGGTCGCCATGGACGGCAGCTCGACCTCGACGGTGTCGTCGCCGAGCGTCGCCACCGCGGCAGCGCCCGAGGGCGTGGCGGCTCCCCGGCGCGTAGCCACGTGGTGCGCGACGACGAGGCCGCCCGCCGTGATGGCGGCGTGCGCGACGACGGACAGGATCCACGCCGACACCAGTCGTCGACCTTCGCGTGTCGCTCGGGCCATTCCTCGTCCTCGAGAGAGTATGGGCTTCGCGCGCGGCGTGGGCGAGCGCCTTCACCTTCGAGCGGCCGAAGTCCGCGAGCGCACGTCGGGCAGCTCACCCGCGCCCCGTCGGACGGGGCGACCCGGTGTGCGAAGGTCAGGTCACCAGCTCGGCGAAGCGCGCGCGCAGGATGGCGCTCGCCGCGTCGAGCGCGCACGCGTCGCAGTACCCCATCGTCTGCAACCGCTCGAGCGCCGTGAGCGCGTTGCGCTTCTGCTCCTCGTGCAGCGTCGGCCGGCCGGCGTCGTCGATCGTGCCCTCCTGCCGGTCGCGCAGGAGGCTCACGAGGTCGCGCACCCCGAGCGCGACGGCCCGGCGTCGCTCGGCGAACACGGCCTCGCGCATCCGCTTCATCTGCTGCGGGAACACCACCGTGTTGACGATCTTCTCGCCGGGGTGGTCGATCGCCCACGCGGCGATCGTCGAGAAGAGCCCGCGGCGGTGGTCGTCGTGATTGGCGCGCACGCCGAGCAACGCCTCGACCTCGCGCATCAGGCGCTCGTCGGCGGGCTCGTGCTCACCGGTCACGGCGTTGCGGATCCGCTCCGCCTTCACCCACGTTCCCACGTGCGACACGTAGCGGTCGAAGAGCTCGGCGTACCGCGTCTCGTCCACCAGCCCGCTCGCCGTGCGCAGCTCCTCTTCGATGGTGTCGAGGAGCCTCGTGCGCACGACCTCGCGAAAGTGCGAGTGATCGTGGTAGCCGCCCGCGAGGGGTTTCTCCTGGAGCCAGTCGTACTCGGACGCGCGCAGGCAGAGCTCGTCGAGCTTGTCGAGCACGGCGAAGGGCGAGAGGCACGCGTGATCGTGGCTCTGCGCCGCGTCGAGCAGGACCGTGCGCACCTCGCGCGGGGACACGCCGAGCCGTCCCTCGAAGTCCGCCGAAGAGTCGCTCTCGTGGTAGAGGAGCGCGATCCCGGCGCGCAGGACCTTCTGGGCGTCGGGATCGAGGCGATCGGGCGCGGCACCGGTCGCGAACAGGTCCAGCTTCTCGGCCGCGGTCAACGAAGCCACGATGCGCGCGAGCGCGTCCGGGTAGCGCTTGGCCTCCGGCTGCCGCATCCGGGTCAGGATCGCGAACTGTGCCGCGACGCGGGTCGCGTGCGGGGCGACATGGCGCGTGACGAACGGGACGATCTGGCCGTCGTAGATGCGCTGCTCGTCGACCGCGCTCCGCAGGTACGGCGCGCGCACGAGCTCGAATCGCCCGCGGAAGCTCGGGAACTCGGGGTGCTCGCGGAACGCGGCGAGGTGCACCTCGTTGGCGCTGCCGATCATCACGACGTTGGTCTGCACGGTCTGCTGCTGGAGCGCGACCTCCCCCGTCTCGAGCGTGAGCTGCAGGTAGCGGAACGCTTCGAGCGGGCGCTTGAGCAGGTCGCTGAACTCGATGACGCCCCCCGCGGCCTCGACGAGCTCGCCGAACGCCTCGAAGAGCGTCGTGGCCTGGAGTGAGGTGGGCAGCGAGGCCAGCGAGCGGTCGGCGGTGATCTGTCGCTCGCGCGCGTCGACCGTGACCTCGGGGCCGAGCGTGACGGCGCCCTGGCGGTAGCGGCGCGAGACGAACCACCGCTCGACCTGCACGTGGCGGAGCGTTTCGGCGAGCGACCCGCCGTACGAGGCGAGGAGCGCCTCGAAGACCTGCTGGCTCTTGTGCGAGAGCTTGCCGTTCATCAGCCACTCGGGCGGCGGCTCGCGCGCGTCGCACGTCGCCCAGAGGCGCTCGACGAGCACACGCCGCTCCGGGACGGGCAAGAGGAACAGCGGGTGGTCGCGAAGCTCCATCACGAGGCGAGCGTCGATCTGGTCCTCCGAGAGGTGCGCGAAGCTCGCCCCGCCCGAGCTCGCTTTCGTCACCGCGCCGAACCCGATCGCGCCGCGGACCGTCTTGCGACTGGGAAAGACCCAGTGAAAGCGGTAGAGCGCGCCCTCGTCGAGCGTCGAGTAGTGCTCGAGCGCGCGAAGGATGCATGCGGCGACGGTGCTCTTCGCGGACCCGTTCGGCCCGTGCATGAGCACGAGCCGGTTCGCGCGCCCTTCGCGCACGAAGTTCGACAGCGCGCGGTACACCTCGCCCTGCAGCTCCTCCTGGCCGACGAGCGCGACGTCGCGCCCGTGGTAGCCGAGCCCAGGGGTCGAGGCCTCCTCCCACGGCAGGTCGAAGAGGCGGAACCGCGTGAGCTGCCCCCACGGTCGCGGCACCGTCTCCGTGCCGAAATGGTCGAACATGTCGCGCGCGTAGCGCGGAGCGTCCCGCCCATATCGGACCGGGTTCTGCGCGAACAGCTCGACGTACTGCTGGAAGGAAAGGACGCGGCGCCCCTCGCGGAAGCGCAGCTCCATCCCACCGGCGATGGTGTCGAGCTCCGAGAGCGCGAGGCGGACGCGACCCTCCGGGTCGCCAGCGGTCTTCGGCGCGTTTTCTCGGCTAGTCACCCGCGGGAGCCTAGCCCCGCGATCACTTCACGTCGACATCCAGCTCGAGCGGGACCTTGTCCATCATGCAGTTGGCTTCGCTGCACACGCTGAGGTGGAACGTGCCGCCGACCTTCAGCTTGCCAGCCTTCGCCGCGGTGAAGGGCACCTTGAAGGAGCCGGACTTCTCCTCGAACGTCCCGTCTGCGCGCTGGAGGATCGGCTTCGGATACGTCACGTCCGGCGGCGGGGGATCGGTCGTCTTGAACTTGTACGGATACTGCGCGTTCGTGTGGTAGCCGCCCTTTGCGACCAGCGTGACCTCGAACTTCGCCTCGGCGCCGGCCTTGTAGTCGCCCATCGGCTTGACCTCGACGACGTAGTTGTCGGTCTCGGCCTTCGCCGCCGCGACGCCCGGTGTCGGGGCCGCCACCGTCGTGCCGCGAGGCGGAGCGGCCTCGCTCTTGCCGCAGCCGAGGGCGACCGCGAGGGCGAGACCGGCGGCGGCGGTGAGGCCCAGGACGCCGGACCAGGGAAGCGTGCGGGAGAACGTGCTCGTCATGGCGGGCCTTTCTACCATGGGGATCTTCGGCGCGCACGGGCGGCCGATGGTCGGTTCGACGGCGCCGCAGCGCCGACCATGCAGCCGCGAAGGGCGGCGCGGAGCTCAGCCGCGTGTGGCCACGACGGCGATGACCATGCCGATGATCACTGCGACGAGCGCGACCACGGGCACGAGCCAGCGCGGGGGGCCGCTCGGCACGCCCATCACGAGGTCCTCGGAGAAAGGCGCTCCGCTCGGGCTGGGTGCGGCGGCGACAGCCGCGCCCGGCGACGCGGCCGCGAACGCCGCGTCCATCGCGCCGAGGTTTTGAGCGGGGCCGATGCTCGCCGATCGCGCCTCGATCGCGCCGGGCAGGCCGTTGCGAATGCGATTCTCGATCTCGCCCAGCGGCACCTTGGCCCACTCGCGGTGATCGCCCGTGAGGCCGTACGCCGCGCCGAGCCGGTCCGCGAGCGCACCGACCGTCGGCAGGCGGATCTCGGGGTTCTTCGCGAGGGCCTCCTCCATCACCGGATCGAGTGTGGCCGGCACGCGCAGCGCAGCGCCGGCTTCGCTCGGCGGCGTGGGCTCCTTCGTCAGGATCGCGAGGAGGATCGCCGGTCCCGTCGTCCCGCGGAACGGCACCGTGCCCGTCAGCGATTCGTACGCGATGGCGGCCACCGACCACACGTCGGCGCGATGATCGAGCGCCTCGAGGCCCTGCGCCTGCTCGGGCGCCATGTAGAACGGCGACCCGATCGTCGTCCCCATCACGGTGAGCTTCTTCGCGCCTTGCGAGTTGTCTCGCACGCTGCCGAAGTCGAGGATCTTGACGCGATCTCCCTCGCGGGAGCCGACGAGGAAGATGTTGTCCGGCTTCAGGTCGCGGTGGACGATGTGACGCCGGTGCGGCGGCTCGAGGCCGAGCGCGATCTGCGAGATCATGCGGACCACGCGGGCGGGCGGGATGGTCTTCTCCCGCTTGAGGAGCGTGCGGAGCTCCTCGCCCTCGAGGTACTCCATCACGAGCGCGTAGCTCTGGTCCTCGGTCCGCTCGAACGCGTAGACCTCGACGATGTGCTCGTGGCCCAGGCTCGACGAGAGCTCGAACTCACGCTTGAAGCGCTCGACCGCGATCCCGTCGGTCGCCACCTCGGGGTGCAGGATCTTGAGCGCGACCGTGCGCTGCTGCGCGAGATCGAACGCCTGGTAGACGCGGCCCATCCCGCCGTCGGCGACGACGCGGAACACGCGGTAGCGCCCGTTGCAGAGCGTGGCGCCGACCCGCGGGTCGGCCGGGTTGCTCGGAGGCGTGACCTCGGCCGCGGGGTCGAGGCGCGTGCCGTCGACGGGACAAAAGCCTCCCTCGTCGGCGTACAGGCGGTAGCAGGCGCCGCAGGCTTTCACGGACCCTCGAGGTCAGGCTCGCGAGGAGTCCGCGGAGCCGCCGTCGGTCGAAGCCTCCGGCGGCACGTAGTAGAGGATGCGGCGGCAGTTCGGGCACTGCTCGAACTCGTCCTGGCGGCGCATCTTCTGGAACATCATCGGGGGCACCGCGATGTGACAGCCGAGGCAGGTGCCGTCGGTGGTCTTCGCGATCGCCATCGGCCGGCGCGTCGAGACCGACTGGTAGCGGCGGTAGATCACGACGGGCAGCTTCGCGACCACCTTCTCGCGGGCCTCCGCCTTGATCGCCCGGTCCGCCTCGAGCGACGTGACGGCCTTGGTCGTCCCGTCCGAGGTGCCGTCGATCTCCGCTTGCAGCTTGCCGCGCTTCACCTCGGTGTCCTCGGTGCTCGCGCGCGCTTGATCGATCGCCATCGAGATGCGCTCGATCTCGACCTCCCGGTCGCGCGACAGCTTGCGGAGCTCCTCGACCTCGCGCTGCGCCGCGTTCGACTCGCGCTCGTTGCGCGAGCGCTGGAGCTTCTCGCGCGAGCGCTCGATCTGCGACGCCATCGGCCGCAGCTCGGTCATCAGCTCGTTGCGGGTCTTCTCCATCGCAGCGATGGTCTCGCGGTCGCCCTTCATGCGGTCTTCGAGCGCCTTGACGTCGGTCCGGAGCGTCTCGAGGCCGCCACGGTGCTTGGTCAGCTCGGCGTCGATGCGGCGGATGTCGGCGTCGATGGCCGCAAGCGCTTCGAGGGGTGCGATCTGGTCGCGAATGCTCACGTGCTCTTGTGCTCCTACGGGTGGACGGGGCAGCCCTCGGACGAGGCAGGCTGGCTCGGTTGGGGGGGCGTGCCCCGCCCCGGCGGTCGCTCGGGCAGGCCGCGCGAGGGTTCGGAGGTGATGGCGCGACGGCTCGGGCTGCGCGGCCCGGCGGGCTGGGCGCGGACGCCGTGAAGGCTGGTCGACGAGTGCGGTGATGCGGGTAGGCCCACCTGGGTTCGAACCAGGAACAGCCCGGTTATGAGCCGGGGGCTCTGACCGATTGAGCTATAGGCCCGGGAGGACGCGCGGGACACCGACTCGCGCCGGCGGGCGCCGAGGCCGTGACCGTTCGGCCTTCGCGGACGCGCCGCGCGCGTGCCGCGGAGGCAGGGAGCAGCGAGCCCGGACGGGACGGCAACGACCACCAAGGGGTAACGTAGTCCAAGCGGGCTCCCGTTGGAAGGGGACGCGATCGGGACTCCCTCCGGCGCCCGTTTGCCGCACCTGGTCGCTCAGGGCCCGCGCGGGCCTGGGCACGGGGGGGTGCGGTCGGCGCCCCCGAAGAACTCGGCGCGGATGAGCGACCAAGCGAGCTCATTTTCCGGTGGTCCGCACTTGAACGGGGCCGCGGCCGCATGCCCTGCCCTGCCCTTCGACAGCCCGAGGGCGGCGAGCTGCTCGCGATGATAGCGAACGGCCAGCTCCGCCGCGTACTCCTCGACCGGGTTGCCCGGCTGGAACGCGTAGTAGGTCCCCCCGCGGACCTGCGTGTCGCCCGGCGCGTAGGGCGCGAGGCAGGGCGTGCGAGCGCCGCATCGGGCGACGATGGCGTCGCGGAGCGAGGTGAGCGCCCGCGCCGACCAGCCGCCGTGCGCTTCGTCGTTCAGGTGGAAGACCTCGTGGAACAGCGTCTCGCGCACGGCGTCCGCGGACCCGTTGAGCGAGCCGGCGACGTTGTAGGCCACCGTCCAGCCCGTCGCGTAGGCCGACGGCGTCGTCCGGCCGACCGACCGAAAGACGCGCACCGAGAGGTCGCGCCAGCGGTAGCGCGGCAGCGACGGGGCGACGGCGGCGAGGGCTGCGAAGAAGCGATCGTGGTCCTGGAGCGCGGCCGCGATGAAGCCGAGGTGGCGCGAGGCCGGGCCCGACGGCAGCTCGGGCACGAGGCGGATCGTGCCCCGCCAGCCGCCGTCGAAGAGCTGGGGGCGCTCGACCCCGACGACGGATCCCGTGGCGTCGAATAGATCGACGGCGACGTCGCGGCCGCGGGGGTCGGCCCCGAAGCGCAGCCCGATCAGGCAGCGCACGTGCGCCCGGTCGTCCCCGCTGGCGCGGCACGCGTTGCGAGCGGGGTCGGTGGGGGCGTCGGGGAAGATCACGTCCTCGGCCTCGGCGCCCGTGATCGCGGTCGTCGGCGCGCCGCCCGCGTCGGGACCGGAGCTCGACTCCGCGGACGGCGGCGCGGCCACGGATCCGGCCGTCGAGCGAGCGCTCGCGTCGGGCGAAGGGGCTGCGATTTGCTGCGGTCCGATCGGCGCGGGTTGCGGCGCTGGCGAGCACGCGGCGAACGCCAGCGGCAGCAGGACGGTTCGCATCACGTCGAGGTGGACTCCGCCACGCGCCGAGGGCTCCGCGTTGCAGCGTATCACCGAGCGGGCGGCGTCAGCGCGGGGGTAGCTCGAGCGGTCGCACGCGTCGCGACGGGAGCGCGCCGGCGACCCCGAAGTCGCTCTTTGGCGGCGCGCCGGCCGCGCTTCGACCGGAAGGTGGCGCCGCCTCGGAGCAGCAGCGCATTCCGACCTGGTAGAAGCTGAACCACTGGTTGTGCGACGAGGTCATGGGCCGGCAGCGGGCCCGGATCGGACCCCAGTACCCGCCCTTCAAGCCGGATTGATAGGGCTTCTCGTGGATCTTCCCGCGCGCGTTGAACGCCCACTCGTCGACGTTGCCGGTCATGTCGTGCACGCCGAACGGGCTCACGCACCGGTGCAGCTCACCCGATCGCACGCGCTGGTCGAGGCGGTCGACCTCCCCCGAGATCGCCCACGGCCGCGAGAACAGCACGAGCTCCGGTTCGGGGTGCGGCTTGTCGATGTTGCAGATCGTCGCGTCGCGCTTCGTGCCGTACGGGTACGGCCACATCTGCGGGCCCTCGCACGCGAACTCCCACTCCTCGGTCGTGCAGAGGCGCTTGCCCTCCACGGAGCACGCGTGCTTCGCCTGGTCGTAGTCGACCATCACGACGGGGTAGACGCCCTCGAGGTTCGGGTACTCGTAGCGGTCCACGCAGTAGCGCTTGTGCGAGAGGCGGCCCTCGCAGATGACCTCGGGCGCGTACTCGGCGCAGACGTCCCGATCCTCGTAGAGAAAGCGCGTGCAGCGGTGACCGACGAACGGGCAGTAGACGCCGTCCACCAGCACCATGCCCGGCGCGCACGCGGTGGCGCCTTCGGGGTTCTCGTGCGCCCACGGCGGTGGCGGTGGTGGCGGCGGCTTCGGGGTCGAGGCGGTCGCGGTTGCGGTCGGAGGCGGGGGGGCGGGCGCGGCGGTCTCGACCTCGGGCGGCGCGGCGGTCTCGACCTCGGGCGCGAGGGCGGCTCGAAGCCGCGGTCGCAGGAGTGCGGCGCTCACGAGGGCGGTCGCGCCGAGGACCAGCGGGAAGACGAAGCGGAAGCGCACCGGGGGACCCTCGCGCCACCTTGTAACACCAGCCGTCCGGCTGGGGACCCCGGCGTGCGAAGCGCAGGCTTCGACGGCGCGCGCCGGATGGAATCCCGCGTCGTTCCGCCGCGCGCAGCCGACCCACCGGCGGCTCTTCCGTCCTACAGCCGAGGTGGTCGCTGGTCCGGATCGACGACCGGTCGCGGGGGCGGCACCGCCACGCCGTCGACCGTGTCGCCGCAGCAGCGAAACCCAACCTGGTAGAACTTGAACGTCGGCCCGTGGGACGTGGTCGTGAGGCGGCACGTGTCACGCACCGGGCCCCAGTAGCCGCCGTTGAGCGTCGACGGGTGGTTCGTGTGGGCGTCGTCCGCCTGGTCGTCGGTCCACTCGTCGACGTTGCCGGCAAGGTCGTACGCCCCGTATGCGCTGACGCAGTCCGGGTGCGATCCGATGCGATCGGCCTGCCAGAGCCGCGCGAGCTCGCCCTCGCGCGTGTCGTCGTCGACCATCGCGGCCGCATCGAAGGGGATCGACGCGCGATCGAGGTTGCACGGGCTCGGCTGGCGGACGAAGCCCCACGGGTACGGCAGGCGCTTCGGCCCCTCGCAGGCGAGCATCCACTCGCTGCGGCGGCACAGGCGCTTGCCGACGCCCGCGCACGCGGCCTTCGCCTCGTACCAGTCGACCCAGACGCGCGGGTTCTCGCCGACGCGGTTAGGCCACTCGTGCTGGTCGACGCAGAAGCGCCGGAGGTCGGTCGGCTCGGGGCACGGGACGCCGCGGGCGTACTCGGCGCAGCGGTAGCCCTCGCCCGGGGGGCGACGCGCGCAGTAGAGCGGAAGATGCGGGCAGAACGCGCCCTCGACGAGCGTCATGTCCGGCGGGCACGCGGCCTTCACCTCGGGCGTGCGAAAGCGCTCGGAACGAGGCGATCGGGCGGCGGAGGCCGAGGCCGAGGTCGTCGTCGTCGCCTCGCTCTTCGCGCTCGCGGCCTGCGCGGTGGCGCCCGGCGATGACGCGACGCCCGCGTCGTCGCGCGCGGGGACGACCACCGCGCGCGCGTCGCTCCTGCCGCAGCTCGCCTCGAACGGCGCGCCGACGACGGCGCCCGCGAGGAGCGCGGCGCGGACGAAGCTGCGGGGGCTGTCGTTCACGACGGACGAGGGGGGCAGCGGCCCGACCGTACGGAAGAAGTGGAACACGGGGCAACAATGTTCCACGATCCGCGCCGGAGACGCCGCGTCGCCGGCGGCGCGCGGTGAGCGATCATGTCCAGAGCCTCACGCCCCGACGATCTGCGCTTCGCTCAGGAGGTGCTCGGCCTGTCGACGCGCGCCGTGCACGCCGGCGAGCCGCGCACGGCCACCGGGCCGCTGGACCCTCCGCTCGTGCTCTCCTCGGCGTTCGCGTTCGCGGACGCCGAGACGGCCGCGGGCGCGTTCCGCGGCGAGAATGACGCCTACGTCTACGGCCGCTGGGGGACGCCGACGGTCGAGGCGCTCGAATCGAAGATCGCGGCGCTGGAGGGCGGCGAGGCCGCGGTGGCGACCGCGAGCGGCATGGCGGCGATCTCCGGCACGCTGCTGACGCTCTGCGGGGCGGGCGACCACGTCGTGGCGCCGCGGTCCATCTACGGGGAGAGCGCCCGCCTCCTGCGCGAGCGCCTGCCCAAGCTCGGCATCGCCGCGACCTTCGTCGACGGCACCTCGATCGCGGCCTACGCCGAGGCGATCCGCCCGACGACGCGCGTCCTCTACGCGGAGACGCCGGCGAACCCCGTCCTCGCCGTGACGGACCTCGCCGCCCTCGCTCGCCTCGCGCGCGAGCGAGGCCTCACCTCGATCGCGGACAACACCTTCGCGACGCCGGCGTGCCAGCGCCCCCTCGGGCTCGGCATCGACGTGGTCGTTCACTCGATGACCAAGGCGCTTTGCGGCCACGGCGACGCCATCGGCGGCATGATCGTGAGCTCGGCCGAGCTTCGTGAGCGCTTCGCGGACACCGTCGTGAAAGGGCTCGGCGCGGTCCTCGCGCCTCTCAACGCCTTCCTGATCGGGCGTGGCGTGCGCACGCTCGGCCTGCGGATGGAGCGGGCGAGCGCGTCCGCGCTGGCGATCGCGCGCTGGCTCGCGGTCCGCGACGGCGTCGCGCGCGTGCACTACCCGGGCCTCGCCGAGCACCCGGGGCACGCGGTCGCCGTGCGTCAGATGCACGCCTTCGGCGCGCTGCTCTCGTTCGAGCTCGTCGGCGGCGTCGAGGCGGGCCGGCGCGTGCTCGACCGCGTGAGGCTGGTCTCGCACGCCGTGAGCCTCGGCGACGTGCGATCGCTCATCACCCACCCCGCCTCGACGACTGCGTCGACCATGTCACCGGAGGACCGCCTCGCGGCCGGCATCGGCGATGGCCTGCTGCGCCTGTCGGTCGGCATCGAGGACGCCGGCGACCTGATCGCGGACCTCGAGCAAGCCCTCGGTCGAGGCGCGCCCACGTTGCAGAGTTGAAGGCTCGTGACGAAGGGCAGCCGCGAGGCCGCCCGCGTGCTAGCTGTGCCCGTTCCCATGGATTGCCTCGTCGTTCGCGGTGCCAGGCAGCACAACCTGAAGAACGTCAGCGTCTCGCTCCCGCGCAACCGGCTCGTCGTCATCACGGGGCCGAGCGGGTCGGGGAAGTCGTCTCTCGCGTTCGACACGATCTACGCCGAGGGCCAGCGTCGCTACGTCGAGTCGCTCTCCGCCTACGCGCGCCAGTTCCTCGAGCAGCTCGCGAAGCCCGACGTCGAGAGCATCGAGGGCCTCTCCCCGGCGATCGCGATCGAGCAGCGCGCGCTCGCGAAGAGCCCGCGATCGACCGTCGGCACGGTCACCGAGATCGCCGACTACCTGCGCCTGCTCTTCGCGCGCGTCGGCACGCCCCACTGCCCGGGCTGCGGCAAGCGCATCGAGGCGCAGACCGTCCAGCAGATCGTCGACCGGATCCAGGGCCTCGGCGAGGGCGCGCGCGCCACCATCCTGGCCCCCATCGCCCGCGCGCGTCGCGGCGAGCTGCGCCTGGAGATCGAGCGCCTGCGCCGGGAGGGCTTCGTCCGCGTCCGCGTGGACGGCGAGGTCGTCGACCTCGGTGACGACATCGTGCTCGACCGCGGCCGCGCGCACGACCTCGACGTCGTCGTCGATCGCATCGTGGTCAAGGCGGGCTCCAAGGGCCGCGTGACCGACTCCGTCGAGCTCGCGCTCAAGCTCGGAGAGGGCCGTCTGCTCGTCGACCTGTCGACCGACGCCGACCGGCACGAGCCGCTGTGGATGAGCGAGCGCTTCGCCTGCATCGATTGCGGCGTGTCGCTCCCGCCGATCGAGCCGCGCATGTTCTCCTTCAACGGGCCGCACGGCGCGTGCCCCGCGTGCGACGGCATCGGCGCGCGCACGCGCATCGACCCGGAGCGCGTCGTCCCGGATGCCCGCCGCACGTTGCGCGAGGGCGCGGTGCTCGCGTGGGGTCGCCGCGGGTCGATGTCGCTCGCGACCGAGACCGATCGCGCGGTGAAGGCGCTCGGCGTCGATCCGGACGTCGCGTGGGCGAAGCTGCCGGAGGCGGTGCGCGAGGCGATCCTCTCCGGCACGCCGGGCGGCGGTGCCCGCGGCCGCAAGAAGCTGGCCGCCTACGAGGGCGTGCTGCCGCGGCTCGAGCGCCTGCTCTCGCAGGGCGACGCCGCCACGGTCGAGGGCGAGGAGGTCGACGACCTCGACGGCGACGGCGCGATCGGCGCGGACGACCTCGGCCGCTTCGTCGTCACGCGCGTGTGCGACGCGTGCGCCGGCCGGCGCCTCCGCCCCGAGGCGCTCGCGGTGCGGCTCGGCGAGCGCAACATCGCGGAGGTCGGCGGCCTTCCGCTGCGCCACCTGCGCACGTTCCTCCAGGCCTTCATCGCGGCGACCGGCGACGCGGCCCTCGCCCCGCGCGAGCGCGCCATCGCCGAGCCGCTGCTGCGTGGCGTGATCGCGCGCCTCGGCTTCCTCATCGACGTCGGCCTCGACTACCTGACGCTCGATCGCTCGGCGCAGACCCTCTCCGGCGGCGAGGGCCAGCGCATCCGCCTCGCCACGCAGATCGGCGCCGCGCTGGTCGGCGTGCTCTACGTCCTCGACGAGCCCTCCGTGGGCCTGCACGCCCGCGACAACGCGCGCCTGCTCGAGGCCCTCCGGCGCCTCGTCGATCTCGGCAACAGCGTGGTCGTGGTCGAGCACGATCGCGACGCGATCCTCGCCGCCGACCACGTCGTCGACATGGGGCCGGGCGCGGGCGTGCACGGCGGCTTCGTGGTCGCCGAGGGCACGCCCGCCGAGCTCGCGAAGAACCCGCGATCGATCACCGGCCCGTACCTCTCGGGCCAGAAGCGCATCACGATCCCCACCAAGCGGCACCGTCCGGACGGCCGCTGTCTCAGGCTCGAGCGCGCGCGCGCTCACAACCTCCAGGCGGTCACCGTCGAGGTGCCGATCGGCCTCTTCACGACCATCACCGGCGTCTCGGGGTCCGGCAAGTCGAGCCTCATCGTCGACACGCTGCTGCCCGCGGCGAAGAACGCCCTCTACCGGAGCGCGGCGCCCGTGGGCCCGTGCGACGGCATCGAGGGCCTCTCGCACATCGACAAGGTCGTCTCGATCGACCAGGCGCCCATCGGCCGCACGCCCCGGTCGAACCCTGCCACGTACACCGGCGTGTTCTCGCTCCTGCGCGAGCTCTACTCCGGGCTGCCCGAGTCGCGCGCCCGGGGCTACAAGGCCGGCCGCTTCTCGTTCAACGTCAAGGGCGGCCGCTGCGAGGCGTGCCAGGGCGACGGCGTGCTGCGCGTCGAGATGCATTTTCTGCCCGACATTTTCGTGACGTGCGAGACGTGCTCGGGCCGCCGCTACAACCGCGAGACGCTCGAGGTGCTCTACCGCGGCATGTCGATCGCCGACGCGCTCGACCTCACCGTCGAGCAGGCGATCGACCAGTTCGACACCATCCCTCGAGTCCGCGAGCGCCTCGCGGCGCTGGCGCGCGTCGGCCTCGGGTACATCACGCTCGGTCAGCCGGCGACGACGCTGTCGGGCGGCGAAGCGCAGCGGGTGAAGCTCGCCCGCGAGCTCGCCCGCAGGGCGACCGGCCGCACACTGTACGTGCTCGACGAGCCCACGACGGGCCTGCATTTCTCGGACATCGAGATCCTGACCATCGCGCTGGCGAACCTGCGCGACACCGGCAACACCGTCGTCGTCATCGAGCACAACCTCGACGTGATCGCGTGCAGCGACTGGGTGATCGATCTCGGCCCCGAGGGCGGCGAGCGCGGTGGTCGCGTCGTCGCGACGGGCACGCCGGAGGAGGTGGCCGAGGTCGAGGGGTCGGCGACGGGCCACTACCTCCGCGAGGTGCTCGCCGAACGGAACAAGCCGGCCCCCCGCCCCGCGGCGCGCCGCTGACTGAGGCTGAAAGGCTGCCTCGCCGGTCGAGCCGCTGCGGTTCCGTGACGGCGCAGCGGTCGCCTGCCGCCTCATCGCGACCGGTCAGGTGAGCGGGTCAGGCACCCGTGGGATCGGGCGCCGACCGCGCTCACCTCGTGACGGCCCGACCTGGGTCAGCCGTAGTCCTTCTCGACGCGCTCCTGGTCCTCTTTGCACCGGATGCACAGCGTCGTCTCGGGGCGCGCCTCGAGGCGCTTGACCGAGATCTCCTCCTCGCATTCCTCGCACTTGCCGAACGATCCGTCCTCGATCTTCACGAGGGCCTTCTCGATCTTGTCGAGGAAGGACTTCTCCCGGCCGCGCAGGCGGAACGTGAAGGACTGGAGGTACTCGCTCGACGCGAGATCCATCTCGTCGGGGAGGTCGTTGGCGTCGAGCGCCATGTCCTCGTTCAGCGTCTGCTGGGCCTTCTTGACGATTTCGTCGCGCTTGGCCTCGAGCAGGGCCTTGAACTTCTTGAGCTGGGCCTTGTTCATGTTCCGCCTTCTCGCTCCCAGCCGCCCGGCCGTACGGGCCCGGGAAGCGGCCTCGCGTGCTCCTCTGCAAGCCTCGGGGCACGTCGCCCCTGCGCCTCCGAGGGACGTCGGGCCAAGCCGAAGCGAGGCCTTCTCCCCCTCGAAAGGCGAAGCAGCGTAGGCACCGACGTCCTGCCCGTCAACCACTCGCCCGGGCCTCCGCAGGCGTGCGCCGCGGGCGCGGACGCGCGCTTCGACGGGCACCGGGAGAACCCGGATTGACCTACGAGCGACGACGTGGAAGATCGTTCTCCCAGATTGCTCGGTTTCGATCCAATAGCGCCAACCACGGCACCTCGGGATGCTGCGACGGTCGTCGTGCTCCGCGACGGGTCGAGGGGCCTCGAGGCCTTTCTGGTCGTGCGCCACGCGCGATCGGGCTTCCTCGGGGGCGCGGCCGTCTTCCCCGGCGGCAAGGTCGAGCCCTCGGACGCGGAGGCGGCGTGGGACGCCCTCGCCTCGGCGCCGTCCGATCGCGCCGCTCACCTCGCGGACGACTCGGGGCCGTCTGCCCGCGCGATCGCGGTCGCCGCATGCCGCGAGATGTTCGAAGAGGGCGCGATCCTGCCCGTCGAGGGCCGGCTGTCCGACGACGGCGTGCGCGCGCTCGCGGCCGAGGTCGGCCCGGACCGCAGCCTTGCCGAGGGGCTGGCCCGACGCGGCCTCCGCCTCGCCCTCGACGCGCTGGTTCCGTGGGCGCGCTGGGTCACCCCGACCGCCGAGGCTCGCCGGTTCGACGCGCGGTTCTTCGTGCTGCCGCTGCCCGAGGGGCAGGTCGGGCGGCACGACGATCACGAGACGACCTCGAGCTTCTGGGGCCGCCCGATCGACGTGATCGATCGCGCGGCGCGCGGCGAGCTACTCCTCGCCCCACCGACGCTGCACACGCTGGAGCTGCTCGCGAGCGCGCCGGACGTGGCGGCCGCGGTCGCGCTCGCCGGCGAGCAGTCGCTCCTGCCGATCTGTCCGCTCTTCGTGTCCGGCGCCGGGGACGAGCCGCCTTTCCTGGCGCTCCCTGGAGACGTCGCGCACGCGGTCCCCGCGCGCCGGGCCGCCGGGCCGACGCGCTATCAAATCGAAGGGGCCGCGTTCGTCGGCCGCGTCGTCGAGGCAACCGAAGCGGCGCGCGCGTGCGTGCCCGCCAAGTCGGGGGGCATCCCCGAGGAGTGAACGAATGGAAGCGAAGGACATCCAGCAACCGCAGCCCGAGCTCTTCACCGCGAGCGACGTGGCGAGATTCTGTCAGGTCGACCTGAAGACCATCCACAACTGGGCCGACAAGGGCGAGATCCGCCACTTCCGGACGCCGGGGCGGCACCTGCGCTTCCGCCGGCTGGACGTGCTCGATTTCCTGCGCAAGTACGGCTACCCGATCCCCGAGGTCCTGCGTCAGGGCAAGCCGAAGGTCGTCGCGGTCGACGAGGACCCGACCGTCCTCGCGGGCCTGCGCAAGACGCTCTCGAAGCGCTTCGATCTCACGACCTTTCAGGACCCGTTCGACGCGCTCGTCGCCGTGGGCAGCCTGCAACCCGACGCGCTCGTGCTCGACGTGCGGCTCGCCGGGCTCGACGGCGTGAAGTGCCTCGAGCGGCTCCGCGCCATCGACGCGACCGCGCACATCCGCTGCATCGTGTACTCCACCCAGGAGGACATGAAGAAGGTCGCGACCGAGGCCGGGGCCTACGACTTCATCCGCAAGGGCGAGGTCGCCGAGCTCCGCGACTCGCTCGAGCGGCTGATGGGCCTCGAGCGCGGCTGACCCGCCGGGCTCGCGCGCAGACGCAGGCGCGCGAGCCCAGCTACTTGCCGTCGCGGTAGGCTCGGATCGCGTTTGCGATCGAGTCCGCTAGTTTCTGCCGGAAATCGGCGGTCGACAGCCGTGCTTCGTCCTCGGGGTTCGAGATGAAGGACGTCTCGAACAGCACCGCGGGCATGTCCGCGCCGACGAGCACGTAGAAGCCCGCGGTGCGGATTCCCTGGTCCTTGGTGTCGGGGTAGCGAGGCGTCAGCGACGCGAGCGCGGAGCGGTGCAGTAGCTCGGCGACGTGCCGTGACTTGGCCGCCATGTCGGCGCCGCCGAGGTTCGTGAACAGGCTGGCCATCTGGTCGTCGAGCGCGCGCGCGTCGATCGCCGCGGGGCGGCCCCGGGGCGCGTTCTCGCGCGCGGCGACCCGGGCCTCGACGCCCTCCGGGTCGCGGCTGCGGTCGAAGACGAAGGTCTGAACGCCACGGGCCTGGCCGTTCTCGGACGCGTTGCAGTGGACCGACACGAAGAGGTCCGCGTGGAACGCATTGGCGCGCGCGGTGCGCAGCTCGAGCGGCACGTAGGTGTCGGTGTCGCGCGTGAGCAGCGTCTCCATGTGCAGCTCGTGCGATAGCAGCGGCGCGACGCGGTGCGCGATGTCGAGCGTGATGTCCTTCTCGCGCAGCCCGGTCGGGCCGACCGCGCCGTCGTCGACGCCGCCGTGGCCCGCGTCGATCGCGACGCGGCCGAGCGTGCGGTGGCCGGCCTTGTCGGGGCCCTCGTCGCGCACCGGTGGCCGCGTGCTGACGTCGATCACGACGCGGAACGGGTCGGGCAGGTAGAAGACCCGACGGTACAGCGCGGCCGCGAGGTCGAGCACGACGCGCGTGCCATCCTCGCGCGCTCCGATGCGCACCCGGCGGACCGCGCCGCCGACCTCGAACTCGTGCGCCACGCCCTTCGCGCTCGCGCGCGCCAGGTCCACGAAGACCCGAGCGTCCTTGCCCTTGGCCTGGTCGGCGCCGAGCGTGCCGACCTGGAACGTGGTGGGCGCGCTCAAGTTGATCACCACGCGAGCGCCCTTTTCCGAGCCGAAGCGCTCGACCGAGAGCACCTTCACGGGGCCCTTGCCGACGGCGTCCTCCCTCGGCGAGACGACGACGTTCCTGGTCGCGTCGGCGAGCGCGGCGCTCGCGGCTGGCGGCGCGTCCTGCTCTGGGCTCGCGCTGGCCGGGGGCGTGGGCGCGGGGCCAGCGACCGCCGCGGCTCGCGTGCCGCTCTCCGCCGCCGCGGCGCCGTCGCGCTCGAGCGCGCGCATCGCCACGATGGTCGGCCGGTAGGCGCCCGCGCGCGAAAGCGCGTCCGCGATCGTCGCGAGGCAGCGCGATCCGGCGTGACCGGAGCTCGCGCCGAGCGCCGCGGAGTGCCTGCGCTCCGCGAGGAACAGCTCACGAAAGCTCGCAGCCGGGTCGCCAGCGAGCTCGCCCGCCAGCAGCGCGCGACGTCGGTCGGCCTCGCACGCCTCCTCCGATCCGAGGCGGCTCCGCGCCTCCGCGCCGTAGAGCTCGATCGCCTCGCGCGCGTCGCCGTCGGCGTGGTCGATCCGAAAGAGACGCGCGCGCAGGTCGGCGGCGAGGCGAGTCAGCGTGGCCCCCTCGGCGCCGCGTCCGGACTGCGCGGCAGCGACGGCCAGGGCGTCCGTGAGAGACACCACCTCGGCGCGCGGTGGCAGCGCGGTCGTCGGATCGAGCAGCGACCGGGCCGCCTCGGCGTTCGCGGTCCCGATCGTGGCCGGGGTCGGAGCCGGCGTCGTGCGCTCCGTGCCGCATCCGATCGCCGCCGCGAGGAGCACGGCGCAGATCCGCCCAGGTCGCAAGCGGCGACCTCGCAGCTGGCCCGCGATGGCTCGCCGCTCGCCCCTCGCGCATCGATGTTCCGCGCCCCGCACGCTTCCCTGTACGCCCACCCTGCCTCACGAGTGAACTTTGGCGAGGACGTGCTGGCTGAGAGGGTCGCGACGTTCAATCGAGATCGATGCGCGCGCCGCGGACGTCGCGTTGCGACCGCGGGACTCCGGGTGGTAAGGTTTGCCGCGCGAGGCCTCTCCCGTGCGCTGCGAGCTCGCTGCGTGCGAGGGGCCCCAACCCACGGAACCCATGCCCGCCAACCCGCCGCGCCCCGTTGATGGAGCAGACCGCGCACTCTCCGCCGAGGAGGCAGATCGCCTTGCCTCGCTGATCAGGCCCTCGTGGGAGCTTGAGGAAGACCTCCCGCCGGCTCCTGCCGCCAGCGCGAAAGCCGCGCAGACGGAGACCGCGCTGGCCAAGGCGCCGGTAGCGAAGGACGAGAAGGACGAGAAGCGGCTCGACAAGGCGGCGGCTCCGCAGGCTGCGTCGAAGACGGTGGTCCTCGGTGGCAAGAGCGACGCAGCGGAGGTCAAGGACGACAAGGGCGCCAAGGCGCCCGTCGCCAGCACGCTGATCAAGGGCGGCAAATCCGAGGCCTCCACGAAGGAGGACCGGGCTGCGCCGCCGCGTCCGGCCACGGCTGGGAAGCCCGACGAGGCGAAGCCCTCGAAGGACGCGAAGCCTGGGGAGACGCTCAAGCCGTCGGCGCCCGTCGCTGCGAAGGCCGCCGACGAGAGGGCGGTCGCGGCCAAGGACACGAAGCTGGCGGAGACGGCCAAGGCGGCCGCATCGAGCGAGGCGAAGCCCGCCGACGCCAAGGCGCCCGCAGCGAAGGACGCGAAGGCCGCCGAGATCACGAAGGCTTCGGAAGCGAAGGCGACGGGCGAGGCGGCGAAGGACGTCAAGCCCGCGGCTTCCGCGGAGGCGAACGCCGCGAAGCCGGCGGTCGAGGCGAAGGTCGAAGCGGCGACGTCGAGCGGCTCGGCGGCGCGCCCCGCCCCGGCGGCCGACACGATCCTCGAGGGGCTCCCCACGATCGCCGTGGCCGGGCTCCCCGACGTCGCACCGCCTGCCGAAGAACCGCCTCCTTCGTCGAAGCTCGAGTCGAACGTGGCCGTGCCCGTCCCCGCGGCGAAGGTCGAGGCTGCTGCGGAGGACGAGCCGGAGGTCGTGGAGGACGAGGAGCCGAGCCCCGCGGCCAAGGCGCCCGAGCGGCGACCTGCGCCGCCCGCCGCCCCAGGCAAGACGCGCCTCGGCCTCGGCGACGCGCCGGCTGCGGGGCCCAGCTCGCGCCGCAAGCTCCTGTCGGAGCCTCCCCCGCCAGCGCGTTCGCAGCGTCCCGCTGCGCCTTCGCCGAGTCGCTCGCCGCAGTCGCAGCGCCGGGGGCCGGCGTCGAGCGACCGCGCGGCCCGCGCCGCCGTGCCCACCTCCGACCACGAGCCCCTCCAGATTCCCGGGACCGCATCCTCCGGGCTCGGGATGAAGATCGGCGTCGCGGTGGCGGTCGTGCTGGCGGTCGGGGTGGTGTTGAAGCTGGTCGGCGGCTCGGGCGAAACCAAGTCTGCGCCGACGGTGCAGACGGCCGCCGCGCCGATGACGACCACGCCGGCGAAGGCCACCGCCGAGCCGCAGCCCGCGCCGACGCCGACCGCCACGCTCCAGCCTGCGGCCACCGCGATGACGACGACCGCATCGCCGCTGACGACGACCGCGCCGCCAGCGGCAGTTCCGGCTCCGACCGCAGCGCCGGCGCCGGCTCCGTCACCGAGGCCCGCGCCCGTCGCCGCGGCGCCTCCGCCGAAGGCCGTTGCCGCGCCGAAGCCGGCCGCTGCGGCTCCCGCTGCGCCGAAGCCTGCGGGGGGCGCCAAGAAGCCCGGTATCATTCGCGAGACGCCGTTCTGACGCGCGGCGGGCGATCCACCGACGGCGTCGCGAGAAACTGCTTGGCCGCCTTGGTTCAGTGCTACTCAGCTCGACGAGACGAGCTTCACGACACGAGGAACGGATGAGACTGACCGCTTGTGGCGCTGCATGGATCGTGATGTTCGCGGCCCCCACTCTGCTCGGCGAGGCCGGGCTGGGGGCCCTGCCGCTGGCCGAACGGTCGGCGCATGCGCAGGCCGCCGACGCGGTGACGGAGGTAGCGCGGCAGCGCTACCAGGAGGGGGTCAAGGCCTTCGACGCGGGGCGCTTCGAGGACGCGCGCGCCGCGTTCCTCCAGGCGTACGCGCTCAAGCGGCACCCGGCGGTCCTCCTGAACCTCGGCCTCTCCGAGGTGAAGTCGGGGCACGCCGAGGACGGCGGAAACCACCTTCAGGCGTTCCTTCGTGACCCGAGCGCGTCGCCGGATCAGCGGGCGTCCGCCGAGAAGGCCATCTCGGACGCGAAGAAGAAGGCCGGCATCGTCATCGTGATCGTCGACGCCAACGGCGCGGACGTGAGCGTCGACGGCACCGCCGTCGGCCGGTCGCCGCTGCTCGATCCGGTCTTCGTCAAGCCCGGCAAGCACACCCTCCTCGCCACCTACCAGGGACGCTCCGCCACCGCAGCGGTCGACGCGAGGACCGGCATGGCCGCCGCGGCCAACCTCCAGCTCGGCGTGCCCGGCGCGCCAGCCGCCGTTCCTGTTCCGGCTCCGACGCCCGCGCCGATGCCCGCGCCGAGCGGCGCGAGCCCACAGCCCCAGCCCACTCCGCAGCCGGCGTACGTGCCGCCCGGGCCCCTGGCCCCGCCGCCCCCATCCGCGGGGCCGCCCATCATGAGCACCGGTCCCGAGCAGGTGTCCACCGGCGAGCGCGAGCCATTCTTCCGCTGGTACGCTCGAAAGCCGCTCGCCTGGGTCGGCACGGGCCTCGCCGGCGTGGGGCTGATCGTCGGCATCATCGGTTCCGCATCGGCCGGTAAGGCGAGCTCCGCAGCTGATCAGCACACTGCGGAGATCAAGAACTACGCGAAGACCGATTCGGTCACGAATTTCGGGCAGAAGCCGCCCTGCGGTAGCACGAACGCCGCGACCGGCGACCTCCCGGGCTACGAGAAGGCTTGTTCGGCGCTCCGCAAGGACATGAGCGACTACAGCACCGACGTCGCGATCTCGGCCGTCGGCTGGGTCGGCTTCGGCGTCGGGGTCGTCGGTACGGTGACGTACGCGCTCGTCGACTGGCTTCCGAAGAAGAACCGGACGGCCGACCTCGGGCCGAAGGTCACCGGCGTGACGCCGATACTCACGCTCTCGGGCGAGCGCGGGATCGGCGTCGTCGGTACGTTCTAGGCCGACCGAGAGGGCCCTCTCCCCTCGCGCTCTCGGAGCAAGCGCGCGGTCCCGCGCCGGGACCGCGCGTCGGTGGTCCTGGCGAGCGGCCCGAGCGGGGTGTCGGTGCGGGTCGCGCGTCCCCTCGCGCGCGTGCCCGCCGATCGCCTGGACGAACGAGGTGCGAGGCGACCGATCAGCCGGTCGCCGCGGCGCGTAGCAGGTCGCGCATCGTCGACCGCGGTAGCTCGGCGCGTCGCGCCGCGGCGCTCATGTTGCCGCCGACGTCCTCGAAGACCCGCAGGGCGTCGGCTGGCGTGATGCGCCGGCGCTGCAGGCTCGCCCGCTCGGCGAGGACGGCCTCGACGTCGCAGGCTTCGATCCGGGCTCCCGCGCGGAGGGCGGCCTGGACGACGACGTTGCGCAGCTCGCGCACGTTGCCGGGCCATCGGTGGCCGCGCAGCGCCGAGATGGCGCCGCGGGTCAGCTCTCGCCGGCCGAGCTCGGAGGAGCGGAGCAGGTGGTTGGCGAGCGCGCTCAGGTCCTCGGGCCGGGAGCGCAGCGGCGGCACCGAGAGCACGCACACCGCGAGCCGCTCGTAGAGGTCCCCGCGAAAGCGACGCTCGGCCACCATGGCCTCGAGCGGCTCGCACGTGGCCGCGACGAGGCGCACGTCGACGGCCACGGGGGCCTCGGCGCCGAGTGGGCGCACCGCGCCTTCCTCCACCGCGCGCAGCAGCTTCGCCTGGACGTCGAGGGGCAGCGCCGCGATCTCGTCGAGGAAGAGCGTGCCGCCGTGCGCTTCTCGGAACGCGCCCTTGCGGTCGCGGACCGCCCCCGTGAACGCCCCGCGCCGGTGCCCGAACAGCTCCGACTCGGCGAGCTCGCGCGAGATGGCGGCGGCGTTGATGGCCACGAACGGCCCGCGGGATCGCGCGCTCTCGTCGTGGAGGGCGCGCGCGACGAGGTCCTTGCCCGTGCCCGTCTCGCCTCGCACGAGGACCGGCAGGCGCAGCCCGGCGACCCGCCGCACGGTGCCCGCGAGCGCTCGCATCGGCGCCGAGTCGCCGACGAGGGCGGCGAGGCGCGCGGGCGCGGGAGGGGGCGCGAGGTCGGGCGCCGCGACGCCGACGATCGTGCGCCCGAGCTCGAACTGGCCGCCGGGGCCGACGAGCGCGTGCGTGACCTGGGATCCGCCGACGCGGAGGCCGTTCTTCGATCCGAGGTCGAGCACCTCGATCCACGCGCCGGCGTGGGTCAGGCGGCAGTGTCGACGGCTGACCGTCGGGTCCGCGACTCGGACGTCGGCGTCCGCGCCGGCGCCCAGCACGATGGACGAGCAGGGCGCCAGGTGCACGCTGCGGACGGCGCCGTCGGTCCCCTCGATCCGAAGGGAGAGCGGCGCGGCGACCTGCGCTGCGGCCGTCATGGCCAGGGTCGACGACGGCTCGTCGAACGGGGGCGCATTGCCCGCCGGAACGGCGGTGCCGGCGGCCCCGACGGGCTGCGTGGTGGCTTCGGCGGCCGATGGCGGGGGGCCTGCGCTGCGGCCTTGGGCCGAGGCAAACGACGGGGACGGGGGGGCGCTCACGGTCATCGCGGTGGATCCTCCTCTTGGTGTCGCCTGGATCATCGACGCGAGCCGGGTGTCGGTTGCGTCGTTCGACGCCTTTCCCCTTTGCGATCGCAGAGTGTCGGTTTACAGATTTGGACCGTGACGCAGACGACCGCAGGGAGGCTCCTCCGGAGCGCAGTGGGCCTCGCCCTGTCGGCAGCGGTGTCGGCGCTCGCCGTCCCACCCGCCTCCGCCGAGGAGGCGGTGCCCGGAGGCGCCCCCGCCCCTGCTGACGACGAAGCGCTCGCCGACCAGGGCGCCAAGCGGCCCGCGGCGAAGGATACCCGCGCCGGCCACTGGCTCCTCTCGGCTCGCACCGACGTGCTCTTCCCTGCGGGCAGCCTCGTCTCGGGCGTCGGATCGGGGAGCGTCCTCGGCGCCGGGCCGAGCTTCGGCGGTACTGTGGGCTATGGCGTGTCGCGTTCGGCGGCCGCCGAGCTCTCCGCGAGCTACGGCCTCTTCACCGAGACCACGGGGTGCACGGGCTGCTCGGGGCGCTCCTTCGACGTGGGGCTCGGCTTCTCCTATCGCCTCGCGCAGGGCATCGCGGTCGACCCGTGGGCCAGCTTCGGGATGGGCTACCGCATGGCCAGCCTGTCGCTGTCGCCGAGCGCAGCGGCTCGCCTGCCCGCCGCGTCGGACAAGGCCTACCACGGCCTCGACGTCGCGAGGCTTGCCCTGGGAGCCGACTTCTATCCCGTGCCGTCGTTTGGCGTCGGGCCCTATTTCGGCGCGGATTTCGGCACGTTCTTGGGGCGCCCCACGCCGGAAGGCGGGGCGATCGGCGGTGCGGTCGTCGACCCGGGGGGGGCCACGTACGCGTTCTTCCACATCGGCCTCCGCATCACCCTCGACCCCATGCGTGGGCCGCTCACGGGCGGCTCTGGCGGCGCGAAGACGGCGCGCCTCGCGCGGTGAGCCCATGACCTCCGAGCGCGAATCGAGCGATGGCACGAACGTCCCGGCCCCTACGCCGGCCGCCCCAGGCGTCGCTCGTCCGCCCGAAGCCCCGCGGCCCAGGCCGAGTCGGCCCGGCGCCGTGCCGCCTCCGGTGCCCTCGCGCCCACGGCCGCCGCCCGCTCCGGGTGTCGTCGCGTCGCAGGAGGGGGCGCTGCCTGCCGCGTCGACCGCGGAGACCGGACCGTGGCGGCCCACCGTTCGGTCGGGCGGCGTCACCGACGTCGGCAAGCTCCGCAAGCACAACGAAGACCACCTGCTCGTTCGCCCGGATGTCGGCCTGTTCGTCGTCGCGGACGGCATGGGCGGCCACAACGCGGGTGACGTCGCGAGTCGGCTGGCCACGACCTCGATCAACAACTTCTTCGACGCGACCCGAACGGGTCCCGTTCCCGGCGATCCGACCAGCCAGGACGAGGGCTTGAGCTCGGACGCGCGCCGCGTGACGGCCGCCGTGCGCAAGGCGAACTCCGACGTGCACGAGATCTCGAGCACGCATAGGCAGCACCGCGGCATGGGATCGACCGTCGTCGCGCTGTACGTGCCGCGCGCGAGCGGCTTCGTACACGTAGCGCACGTCGGCGACAGCCGCTGCTACCGGTTCCGCGCGGGGGTGCTCGAGCAGCTGACGCGCGACCACTCGCTCATCAACGATGCCCTCGAGCTGAAGCCGGACCTGACGCCCGCCGAGCTGGCGCGGCTCCCGAAGAACATCATCACGCGCGCGCTCGGCATGAAGGACGCCGTGGCCGTCGACGTCCGAAGCGAGCCGCTGCGGCCAGGCGACACGTTCCTGCTCTGCTCGGACGGCCTCACCGGGCCCGTGAAGGACGCGCAGATTCGCGACGTCCTGGCGGCTGGCGGTGACGTCCACGCGATGTGCGTGAAGCTCGTGGGTCTGGCCAATGACGGCGGCGGTAACGACAACATCAGCGCCGTCGTCATCCGTGCCGACGCCGAGGACGTCGAGGTCGAGCTGGTCGAGGTCGACGCGCTGTTGAGCAGCGCCCCACCCCCGGATCCGAAGGTCGCCACGGCGCCGGTTCGTCCCCCACCCCGCCCGCCCGCCCGGCCCGCTGCCGGGTCCGCTACGGAGCCCGTGACCGAGGTCGTCCGCGCGGCGCGCCCCGAGGTATTTGCTGGCGAAGGGCCGACGCGCCCCGAGCGTCCGCCCTCCCGTGTCGCGGCCCTCCCGCGGCCCGCGGAGCCCTCGCCGATGCCGCCGCCCTCGGTGCGGAAGCTCGAGACGCCCGCCGCGCTCCCGCCCGTCGCGCGCGCCGCGCTGCCTGCGGCGTTGTCGGTCGACTTCGACGACGAGCTGGACGTCGACCCGACGGGGCTGGCGATCCCCACGCGGGAGGCGCCGTCGCCGGCCGCCCTCGCGCCCCGTCCGCCCCCCGTCGAGCTTGCGCCGCCCGAGTCGTCGGCCTCCGCGACGGACCGCCTCGCGCGCTACAGGGTCGCGCGCTGTCGCGAGTGCGATGCGGAGCTCCTCGTCGGCAACTCATTTTGCGTCGAGTGCGGCACGCGCATCGGATAGCGCTCGCCGACACGAAAGGACCGATGCCGCGTCAACGATCGACGCCGCCCCCGCGGGGGCGACGAATTCTGCCCATCGCCGAGCGCCTCGGCGCCGACGACCGCTTCGCCGGTCGGGGCGTGACCATGGCGTTCCTCGACGCGGGGTTCTTCGCGCACCCCGACCTCGTCACGCCGCGCGATCGCATCGTCGCCTACCACGACATCTTCCTCCGGCGCACCTCGAGGCGCGCGCTCGAGCAGCCCAACGTGTCGGCGTGGCACGGGATGATGACCTCCGTCGTCGCCGCGGGGAACGGCGCGCTCTCGGGCGGTCGGTACCGCGGCCTCGCCCACGAGGCGGACCTCGTGCTCGTGAAGGTAGGCTCCGCGACCCGCATCGCACACGACGACATCCGCCGCGGGATCGAGTGGGTGATCGACCAGCGCGAGCGCTACCGCATCCGCATCCTCAACATCTCGTGCGGCGGCGACTGGGAGGCTTCGTACCTCGAAGACCCGCTCTCGCGCGCTGCGGAGGACGCCACGCGGGCGGGCATCGTCGTCATCGCCGCGGTCGGCAATGCCGGCAACGAGCCCCGGCCGCGCGTGCTGCCTCCCGCGAGCGCGCCGAGCGTCGTGACCGTCGGCGGCTTCGACGACGACGGCGTGGGCTCCGGCACGGGGCACTACCACTCCTCGTATGGCCCGACCTTCGACGGCCTCCAGAAGCCGGACGTCATCGCGCCCGCCATCTGGGTCGCGGCGCCGATCCTCCCCGGCACGCCGACCTCGGACCAGGCTCGGCTCGTGTCGCTGCTCGACGGCCTCGAGGACCACGACCTCGCGCGCTGCCTCGCGGAGCACGCCGGCGTCGACCCGGACCTCGACGCGCTCGTGACCCGCGAAGCGTACCTCATCCGCCAGGCGCTCGCCGCCAAGCGCCACGACCAGAAGGTCATCTCGGGCCACTACAAGCACGTCGACGGGACGTCGTTCTCGGCGCCGATCGTCGGCTCGGTGGTCGCGCAGATGATCGAGGCCAACCCCCGGCTCTCGCCCCAGGCCATTCGGCGGATCCTCGTCGAGACGGCCGAGCGGCTGCCCGGCATCGCGCCGCAGCGTCAGGGCTTCGGCGTCGTGCGCCCCCGCGCGGCCGTCGCCGCCGCCGTGGCGTACCAGCCTCCGACCTGACGCGCGCCCCTATCCGGGCGTCGCCGCGACGGTGAGGCGGTTGCGCCCCCCGCTCTTCGAGGCGTAGAGCGCCCGATCCGCGGCCTCGAACAGCGCCTTGCGAGCGTCGGCGTGCGCTGGGAACGCGGCGAGGCCGATCGAGACGGTCACGCTGAGCGCCTGGCCCTCGTAGTCGACCGTCGACGCTGCGATGCGCGCGCGGAACGCGTCGACCTCGACGGCGGCGGTGGCGGCGTCGGTGTTCGGCAGGATCATGCAGAGCTCCTCGCCGCCGTAGCGGAAGGCCGAGTCGGCCGTGCCCACGCGGGCGGCCTCGCCGAAGAGCTTCCCGACGCGCGCGAGCACCGCGTCGCCGGCCTTGTGGCCGTACGTGTCGTTGAACCGCTTGAAGTGGTCGATGTCGATGACCGCGAGGGCCAGCGGCGCGCCGCTCTGCCGCGCGTGATCGATCTCGGTCTCCAGCGTCGACTCGAAGTGGCGCGCGTTGTAGAGGCCCGTCAGGCGGTCGGTGATCGAGGCCGTGTACAGGCGGGCCTTGTTGAGGTTCACGGCGGCCTGGTCGGCGAGCGACAGGAGCAGCTGCTCGTCGTCCTCGCCGAAGCGCCCGAGCGGGTCGAGCTCGACCTTGCCGTCGACGTCCTTCACCTTGTTCGTGATGGTCATCACGCCCATGACCTCACCGCCGTGCAGGAGCGGCGCCGCGAGGATGCAGTAGACGACGTTGCGCCCCACCTGCTCGATGCGCGCTCGGTCGTTGATGCGGACCGGCCGCTTCAGCTTCGCGGCGCGTCCCGCGACGCCCTCGCCGAGCGCGAAGGCCTTCGTCGCGAGGCGCCCGTCGTTGATCGCCTCGAGCGTCGCCTTCGGGATGTTGCCCCAGACGACCTTGATCTCGAGGGTCTGCGTCTCGGGGTTGTAGAGCATGAGGTTGGCCTTCTGGGCGCGCAGCGCCTGAACGGCCGAGGTCAGCGTCTCCTTCGTCAGCGCCTTGAAGTCGTTGACGTTCGCGAGCTGCTGGTTGACGTCGTAGAGCGTGCGCAGGTTCGCCAGGATGCGGGCGTTCTTCTCGTACTTGACGGTCGAGTCGATGTTCGTCGCTGCGACCGCGGCGATCTCCTGCAGGAACGCGTATTCGCTCTCGGGGATCTGCGTGCCGTCCTCGCATTCGCCGAGGGTCAACAGGCCGAGCACGTCGTTGCCGCGGACGAGCGGCACCCAGACGTCGGACCGCAGGGCCGCGAGGCTCCACCGACGGAACGCGGTCTTGAAGCGAGGCAGCCGCTGCATGTCGCGGACGCTGAAGACGTGGCCCTGGTGGATGAGCTGCCACAAGAGGCCCTGGTCGCGGGGGATCTTGAACATCAAGGTCTCCTCCCGCCCGCCGTCGCGCTCCACGAAGTCCTCGAGCCCGTGGTAGGCGCGCACGCGGTAGAAGACGTCGTCCGGGTCGAGGTCGTCCAGCAGCAGCACCGCAGAGCAGGTCGCCCCGTACCGCTCGCGGCACACGGCCATGAAGGCGTGCAGCAGCGACTCGACCGCCAGGATCTCGGAGAAGCCCTTGCCGGACTGCAGGAGGGCTCGCATCTCGAAGACGGCGGTGTCGAGCTCGATGGCCTTGTCGCGCCAGTGAGCGAGCTGCGTGCGGAGGGCGGCGACCGTGTCGGACTCGGCGTTGCCGTGCGGCGGCAGCCGGCTCATGCGCGCGGGCCGCCAGCTCGTGCGCCCGGTGTCCGGGTTCTCGAGCAGCCGGTCGGTCAGGGGCGCTTCGAGGGTGCCGTCGTCCTGCTCGTCGTGCACGTCGTTCACTATCGGTGACTCCGGAGGAACCTCAAGAGACGTGACCTCAACCGCCGAAGAGGCCGGGGATCGATGGGAACGGGAGTGGCGTGCCGCCGGACGCGCGCCAGCCGTTTGCCGTCTGCTGGACGATGGGAATGCGCATGAGCGGATGCGGGTGCGTCAAGAGGAAGCCGAGCGCCACGGTCTGGACGGAGAGCTTGTCGAGCGTGGCGAAGAAGCCGAGCGTCAGCATCGCCCCCTCCTCGTTCCACTTCGCGCCCTGCCGCCGCGCCCCGGCCGCAAGGAGGTTGTTCGTCCCGGCGACGTCGGCGGCGATCTCGTTCGGCTGATTGAACGCCGGCAAGGCCCGCGAGAGCACGCGCCCGAAATCGGCCGGCGAGACGCCGCGGCTGCCGGCCTGGCCGTTGGCGCAGCCGGTGTGGCCGAGGTGGTGATGGCCGAGCTCGTGGCCGAGGACGAAGGCGATCTGCTCGGCGAGCAGCTGATGCTGGCGCGCCACCTTGCGCGCATCGCCGTGCTGGCCTGGGTCGATCATCCCCGGAGGGGGCTTCGGGAGAGGCGATTTGGGGCGGAGTCCCTGCGCGATGAGGTTCCCGTACTGGTCCACCTTTCGCGTGCCGAAGAGCTCGTCGGTGGCCTTGAATTGCGCCGTGAAGGCCTCGACCTCGAGCAGGCCGTCGGTGATGGCCATCAGCGGCGCCCCGGCGTCGTCGCATGCCGCAAAGGCGTTCACCTCGCCGACGGTCGGGTCCGCGACGAGCGGGATGCCCTGCACCTTGGCCTGCGACGCGGGGGGCAGCGCCGCGACGAGCTCTGCGAGCACCGAGCTGGCTTCCTGGCGGAGCCAGCCGACGTCGACGTTGTTGATGGGGTCGTTGCCGACGGGAGGCCCCGGGGGGACGGGCGCCGGCGGCTGTCCCTGCGGGAACGAGCCGGGAGGCGGCGCCTGCCCCGGCTGCTGCGGATAGCCGGGTTGCTGCGGGTAGCCCTGCTGCGTATAGCCGGGTTGCTGCGGGTAGCCTTGCTGCGGATAGCCGGGTTGCTGCGGGTAGCCCTGCTGCGGATAGCCGTAGCCGTAGCCGGGTTGGGTGGGCGGCGTCGCGGTCGTCGGGCGACACGCCGGGAGCATGAGCACCGCGGCGGCGAGGAGCGAGGCGGAGGCGGCGGAGAGCTTCGACGAGGTCGGCGCGGGCGTCGGCATGTCCTGCGAGCATAGCGCAGGATCGCGCGAGTGGCGGAGCGGCCGGGCGTAAGCCGTGGCAGGGCGGCGCCGTTGCCCTGACGTGAGCCGCTTGCGAACCGGTGCGCGTCCAGGTCTCGAGGCCCGAATGAAGCGAGTGATGCCCTCCCACCGGCCCCTGTTGGCCTTCGTTTCCGCCGGCGCGGTCGCGGCGCTGGCGGCCTGCGGGGCCGCGCCCATGCAGGGGCCGTCCGGCGCAAAAGGCGCAGAGAGCGCGCCGGCGTTCGCGGCGTCGGTGACGGTCGACGAGGTCGTTGCCGAGCTCGCTCGCGCGGAGGCCGCCGTCGACGTGGCGCTCGGCGGCGGTCTGCGGTTCGCCGAGGCGCCCGGTCGCGCGGGAGCGCGGCGCGACGAGAAGGAGGACAAGGCGCTGGCCCAGGGTACAGCGAAGCCGGCGCCCGCGTCCCCCGCGCAGCCGTCCGCTCAGGCGGCGCCGAGGGCCGAACGCGGGCCCGCCGACGACCGCGCCGGCGCGGCGGCCGAGCTCGCGACGCAGAGCCCGTGCGCGACCGCGTGCCGCGCCCTCGCCTCGATGGAGCGCGCGGTCGAGCACCTGTGTGGGCTCGCCGGGGCCGGCGACGCCCGCTGCGAGAGCGCCCGAACCCGCGCCCGCACCGCCGCCGAGCGGGTACGCTCCGGCTGCCCGACCTGCCCCACCGAGTGATCCGGGTCCCGTCCTTTCCGCTTCCGCTCGCCCTCGCCGCCGGGTGTTTTCCCGCGCCGGCCGGGCGGTGCTAAACGCACCGCGCCGTGTCCGAATCGATGGCGCCACCCCCGTCGCGCACCGCTGGTTCGGGGCGCGGTGTGCGTGACGACGCGCTGCCCTCGGCGATCGGCCGCTACGAGGTCCGGCGGCGGCTCGGCGAGGGCGCGATGGGGCGCGTGCTGCTCGCGCACGACCCGATCCTCGATCGCGACGTCGCGGTGAAGCACCTGCGCGACGACCTCCGGATCCCCCGCGACGTGCGCGATGGGCTCGTCGTGCGGATGCGTCACGAGGCGCGCGCCGCCGCTCGCGTCGCGCACCCGAACCTGGTCACGCTCCACGACATGGGTGAGGACCCCGAGGTGGGGCTCTTCCTCGTGTTCGAGTACGTGCCGGGGCCGACCTTGAAACAGCGACTCGACGACGGGCCCCTCCCGGCGGACGAAATCGCGGTCATGGCGCGCGAGCTCGGTGAGGCCCTCTCGTGCGCGCACGAGGCAGGCGTCCTGCACCGAGACATCAAGCCGGACAACATCATCCTCTCCCGGTGGGGCGCGAAAATCGCCGATTTTGGCATCGCGCGCGTGCCCGACTCCACGCTGACGCACGTCGGCGGCGTCCTCGGCACCCCGGCGTACAGCGCGCCGGAGACCTTTCGCACGAGCACGTTCTCCGCGCAGAGCGACCAATTCTCGCTCGCCGCGTCGATCTACGAGGCGCTCTCGGGGCAGCGCGCGTTCCCGGGCGACGACTCGGTCTCCGTGACCTCTCGCATCGCGAACGACCCGCCTGCGCTCGTCGCGTCGAGCCTGGGGCTGTCGCACGTCGTGGACGACGTGCTCGGGCGCGCGATGGCGAAGGACCCGGCCGCGCGCTTCCCGAGCTGCGAGGCGTTCGGGGGCGCGCTCGCGGCGTCGCTCGGGGGGCGCGAGGCGCTCGGGGACTTGGCGCGATCGGCCGGATCTTTCGGCTCCGCCGGAGCGACCGCCGCGACCGAGCGGAGGACGGGGCAGATCTTGCTGGGTGCGGCCGTCATCGCCGTCACGGCCGCGCTCATCGCGCGGACGGCGACGCGGTCGGTGGAGGCGCCGACCGAGGCCGCGGCTCCGGTGGCGACCGTCGGGTTCTCCGCGCTGCCGCCGCCGTCGGCGTCCGCTCACCGCCGACCCCCGGCGCCCCGGCAGCGGGCGCCGCGCGCGCCGGCGAGCACCGAGCCGATCGGCGCCGCTTCTGCCCGCGTCGATCCGGCCGACGCGGGCGCCCCCGCTGCCTCGGCCTCGGCGTCCTCCACCGCCACGGGCGGCGCGCCGTAGCGCGCGCGGTTCGCCCGCCCCGAGTCGCTCCGGGGGCTCCGCAGATCGCGCGGGTCCACCGCCTTCGATGCTAGGATGCCGCGCGAATGGTCGGCACCGCACGAACGACGCTCGTTTCGCTCCTCGTCCTCGGCCCGCTGGCGGTCGTCGCGGTCCCTCGCGCGGCCTTCGCGTCCGGCGACCTCGTCATCGACACGAAGGGCTTCGCGCTCGACGGGGACCAGAGCTTCCGCACGATCACCGTGAAAAAGGGGGGCGTCCTCGGCGTCATCCCGGTCAGCAAGGGCAAGGGCTGGCTGCACCTTCGCGCCAATCGGATCGTCATCGAGGCCGGCGGCGTCATCACCGCCGACGCGGCTGGCTACGCGGGCAAGGAGGGCAAGGACGGCGACGGCCCCGGCGCGGGCAAGACGCCTGCCGGGGTCCCGCAGGACGCCAAGCCGGGCGGTGGCGGGGCGCACTCTGCGGACGGCGGCGCAGGCGTCGCCGTCGCTCCCACGTGCGCCATCGTCGGTGGCGCGGGCGGCCTGAAATACGGGCTCCCGAGCGATCCCAACCCGGCCAACTGGCTCGGCAGCGCCGGCGGCGGGGCGCTCGCGGTCAGCGGTGGCACGCGAGGCGGCAATGGCGGTGGCGCGGTCCTCATCGAGGCGGCGTCGGTGACGCTCGAGGGCACCGTGCTGGCCGACGGCGAGGACGGGCTTCCCGCGTCGTCGGGCGGTGGCGCCGGTGGGTTGGTGGCGATTCACGCCTTCGACCTCGTCGTCGGCGCTGCGGCCAAGGTTTCGGCCACCGGCGGGAGAGGCGGCGGCGAGGTGACCGCGAAGGTCTTCGGCGGCGGCGGCGGGGGCGGCTACGTCACCCTCGAGGCGCCGCCCCCGAAGGTCCCGCTCGCCCCCGACGTCGCGGGTGGCTCCGCAGGTCTCGGCTGCTCCGATCCCGCGCAGGGAGCGGGGGGCATCGGCCTCGTGACCCTCCTCGGTGCCACGGCCACGTGCTTCGATCTCGACGGCGACGGCCACCCCGCCGTCGAGTGCGGCGGGGACGACTGCGACGATGTCGACGGCGCGATCCACCCTGGCCAGAAGGAGATCTGCGACGGTGTGGACAACGATTGCAGCGGCAAGGTCGACGACGGAACGCCGGTGTCACTCTGCGGCGTGAGCCTCGTGTGCACCGCGGGCGAGTGCGTGGCGCCTCCCGATGCAGGCACGGACGCGGCGCCTCCGCCCCCGTCCGGCGACGACAGCTCCCCGCCCGATCACCTCCAGTTCACGGGCGGCTGCGCGCTCCGGGGTGGCGGCGCGACCGGGCCCGGCGCGGCGCTGCTCGCGCTGCTCGGCGCGCTCGCCCTGCGCCGCCGCGTGCGCCGCCGCGGCTAGATCGCGCGCTCGCGCCGCACCTCCCGCGTCCTCTGAGCGCGCGCGGGTCGAGCACCGGCGGCGGGTCGCATCGCACGAACGGGCTCAGCCCTGGTGCGACGGCCCGTCCCGCAACGTCGTCTTTCCTTGACTCCGGGGGGATCGCGGGGCAGTCCCGCTACCCTGGGCCGATCGCACTCCGTGCGCGGCTCGCGCGCGGGACCCAACGGATGACCACACGACCGCCGAGCGACGAGCTCCACCTTGAGCTCTACCGGAAGATGCAGCTCGTCCGCCGCTTCGAGGAGGAAGCGGCCCGCGCGTACGCGCAGGGGAAGATCGGCGGCTTCTTGCACCTCTACATCGGGCAGGAGGCGATCGCGGTCGGCGTCTCCGCTGCGCTTCGCGCCGACGACTACGCGATCACCACGTACCGCGACCACGGCCTCGCGCTCGCGCGCGGCACCTCGTTGCGCGCGGCGATGGCCGAGCTCCACGGCAAGGTCACGGGCTGCTCCAAGGGCCTCGGCGGGTCGATGCACTTCTTCGACGTCGAGCACGGCATGCTCGGCGGCTACGGCATCGTCGGCGGGCACATCCCGATCGCCGCAGGCACCGCCTTCGCGTCGAAGTACCGCGGTGAGGACCGCGTCACCGTCTGCTTCATGGGCGAGGGAGCGGTCAGCATCGGCGATTTCCACGAGGGCCTTTCCCTCGCCGCGCTGTGGAAGCTGCCGATCGTCTTCATTTGCGAGAACAACGAGTACTCCATGGGGACACCCCTCTCGCGCGAGCTCAGCGTCGAGGACGTCTCGACCAAGGCCCTCGCGTACGGAATGGCGCGCGACCGCTTCCACTGCGAGCACGTGCTCGAGGTGCGCGAGCGCGTGGCTGAGGCCATCGAGCGCGCCCGCCTCCACTCCGAGCCGACCCTGGTGGAGATCCGCACCTATCGCTTCCGCGGCCACTCGATGAGCGATCCCGGCAAGTACCGGACGGCCGAGGAGGTCGAGGAGCGCAAGCAGCGCGATCCGCTGCCGCGATCGCGCGGCGAGCTGGAGGCACGGGGCTTCGGCGCTGCGCTTGCGGCCCTGGACGAGGCGGTCGAGGCCGAGGTCGCCGACGCGGTGCGCTTCGCCGAGGAGAGCCCCGAGCCGGGCCCCGAGCTGCTCGAGGCGACCACCTACTCGGGGCCTTTCGCGCGATGAGCGCCACACGTCGAGGGAGGCGCCCATCATGAGCCAGCTCAGGTTCCGCGAGGCCGTCCGCGCCGCGATGATCGAGGAGATGGAGCGCGACGAGCGCGTCTACCTGATCGGCGAAGAGGTCGGCCACTATCAGGGCGCGTACAAGGTGTCCGAGGGCATGCTCGAGCGCTTCGGCGAACGCCGGGTCATCGACACGCCGATCACGGAGAGCGGCTTCACCGGCATCTCCATCGGCGCGGCGATCGTCGGGCTACGCCCCATCGTCGAGTACATGACGTGGAACTTCTCGGCCGTCGCCTTCGACCAGATCCTGAACAACGCCGCCAAGCTCCGCCAGATGTCGGGCGGCCAGCTCAGGGTGCCGATCGTCTTCCGCGCGCCGAATGGGTCGGCGCGGCAGGTCGGATCGCAGCACTCCCACGCGATGGAGCACTTCTACGCCCACATCCCCGGGCTCAAGGTGCTCGCCCCGGCGACGCCAGCGGACGCGAAGGGGCTCTTGAAGGCGGCGATTCGCGACGACGACCCGGTGCTCTTCATGGAGAGCGAGACGCTCTACGGGGTGAAGGGCGAGGTGCCCGACGACCCCGACTTCCTCGTGCCGATGGGCCAGGCAGCGATCGCGCGCGAGGGGCGCGACGTGACAATCGTGGCCTGGAGCCGCATGGTCCACGTCGCGCTCGAGGCCGCTGCGGTGCTCGCGCGCGAGGGCGTCGAGGCCGAGGTCATCGACCTCCGATCACTCCGCCCCCTCGACGAGACCACGATCGTCGCGAGCGTCCGCAAGACGCACCGCGCGGTCATCGCGTACGAGGGCTGGCCCTATGGCGGCGTAGGCGCCGAGATCGTCGACCGCATCCAGCGCCTCGCGTTCGACGACCTGGACGCGCCAGTGCTGCGTACTTCGTTCCTCGACGTGCCCATGCCGTACAACGCGCGCCTCGAGCAGCTCGTCGTTCCGCAGGCGTCCCGCATCGTCGAGCAGGTGCGCAAGGTGCTCTACCGCGCGTAGCCGCCGCGCACGCGGTCCCACTCCCCCCTTCCGTCCGCGCGAGGCTCCATGGCGAAGGTTCTCGAGATGCCCAAGCTGTCCCCCACCATGGAGGAGGGACAGATCAGCCTCTGGCACATGAAGGAAGGCGATCCCGTCGGGGTCGACGATCTGCTCGCCGAGGTCGAGACCGACAAGGCGACGATGGAGTACCGGTCGTTCGACAGGGGCACGCTCCTGCGGATCCTGGCGCCGGGGGGCTCCGTCGTGCGGCTCGGCCAGCCCGTCGCGGTGCTCGGCGCGCCGGGCGAGGACATCGCCGCGCTGCTCGCCTCGCTCCTGGGTTCCTCCCCCGTCGCGGCGGACGCCCTGCCCCTCGCTGCGGCGCACCCACCTTCGGTCGCCGACGTTGTCGCGGCCCCCCCCGCCGGGCCCGCGGGCGACGAGCCGCCGACCGGCCGCGCCAAGGCCTCGCCGTACGTCCGCAAGCTCGCCCGCGAGCGCGGCCTCGACCTCGGGCTCGTGTCCGGCTCCGGCCCCGGAGGGCGCATCGTCGCGCGGGATGTGGAGGGCCTCCCCGAGGCCGTGCCCGCCCCTGCTCCGCGCCCCGAAAGCGGGGTGCTCGCCGCCCCGATCGCGCGCCCGCTCAGCATGATGCGCAAGGCGATCGCGCGTCGCCTCACCGAGTCGAAGCAGACCGTCCCGCACTTCTACCTGACCATCGACGTCGACGCCGATCCGATCTGGTCGCTTCGCGAGCAGATCAACGCGGACCTCGCGGCCGCCGCGCACGCCGACGCGCCCGTGATCAAGGTCAGCCTGAACGATCTGCTCGTGAAGGCCTCCGCGATCGCCCTGGCGCGCGTTCCCGAGTGCAACGCCGAGTTCACCCCGGAGGCGATCCTCATCCACCGGCGCGTCGACATCTCCGTCGCCGTCGCCGTGAGCGAGGGCCTCCTCACGCCGGTCGTCCGCGACGCCGATCGCAAGAGCGTGATGGCCATCGCCGCCGAGATTCGCGAGCTCTCCTCCCGCGCCAAGGCCAGGAAGCTCGCGCCATCCGAGATGGCGAACGGCACGTTCTCCATCTCCAACCTGGGCATGTACGGCATCGACGAGTTCGCCGCCGTCATCAACCCGCCCGAGGGGGCCATCCTCGCCGTCGGCCAGGTGCGTCGCGAGCCCGTCCTCCGCGGCGACGCCATCGTCCCGGGCCGCCGTCTCAAGCTGACGCTTTCGTGCGATCACCGCGTCGTCGACGGCGCGGTGGGCGCGGAGTTCCTCCGGGCGCTGCGCGCGCTGGTCGAGCACCCGACCCGGATCCTGCTGGCGTAGCTCGCGAGCGCCCACCCCGATCGCGGTCCGCGGTGCTAGTCCTGCCAGGTGCGGTTTCGCGGCCTCCTGGCGACCCTCGTCGGCTTCGCCATCCCCCTCGCCTCGCTCGCCGCAGACGCCGGCGGGCCGCGCCATGGCCACCAGCCCAAGGCGCACGCCTCGCTGCCCGTCGCGCGATCGAGCGAGGCTCAGCCCGCCGTCGCCTTGGCCGCCCCCGCGCCGGACCGCATCCTCCTGCGAGGCGGGACGTTCGCGATGGGCGCCACCGAAGCGGACGTCGCGGACGCGCTCGCGCTCTGCCGGCGCGAGCCCGCGGCTGACGACTACTGCGCCGAGGAGCTCTTCTCGAGCGAGCTACCCGCCCACGACGTCGAGCTCTCGGACGTCTGGGTCGACACCCACGAGGTGACCGTCGACCGCTACCGTCGCTGCGTCGCCGCCGGCCGCTGCGCCGAGCCTCCCCTGGCCGAAGGGGCCGCGCGCTTCGACCGCCCGAGCCTGCCGGTCACGCTCGTGTCCTGGTCCGACGCGACGGCGTTCTGCGCGTTCGACGGCGGGCGCCTCCCGACCGAGGCCGAGTGGGAGCGCGCCGCGCGCGGGCTCGTCGGCCGCACCTACCCGTGGGGCCGCGTCTACAACCCCTTTCTCGCCAATCACGGCAAGCTCGATTGGGACGAGCTCGACGACGGCGACGGCTTCCTCGAGCTCGCGCCCGTCGGCTCGTACCCCGACGGCCGCACGCCGGACGGCCTCGCGGACCTCGCCGGCAACGTCGAGGAGTGGGTCGCCGACTGGTACGCCCCCGAATATCCGCCTGCCAGCGCGCGAAACCCGCGCGGACCGGACTCCGGCGACGAGCGCACGCTGCGCGGCGGCAGCTACTTCCACGCGCGCCCCTGGATGCGGGCGACCGCGCGGCTCCACGACCTCGCGGGCTCGCGCCGCGCGTGGCGAGGCTTCCGCTGCGCGCGCGACCCGTGACGCGCGGTCCGTCGCTCGCTGGCCCCTCCGCCGCGAGCGCGCATACTGTGGCCCCGTGAGGATCGCGCACCTGTCCGACTTGCACTTGCTCTCGCTCGAGGGCGCGGTTCCCTTCCGCCTCTTCAACAAGCGGATCACCGGCTACGTGAACCTCCGCTTGAAGCGGGGATCGCAGCACAAGCCCTTCGCGGTCGAGGCCGTCGCCCGCGCCATCCGCCGCCTCGACGTCGACCACGTCGTCATCACCGGCGACGTGACGAACCTGGCGCTCGAGGTCGAGTTCGACCTGGTTCGGCGGCTGCTCCTCGAGGACCTCGGCCTCCCGCCCGACGCGGTCAGCATGGTCCCCGGCAATCACGACGTGTACACGCGCGGAGCGCACCGCTCGCGGCGCTTCTTCCGCTACTTCGAGGGCTGCCTCCGGTCCGACCTCCCCGACCTCGCCGACGCGGACGCCGGTGGCGCATTCCCGTTCGTGCGGCTCCGCGGCCCTGTCGCCATCATCGGCCTGTCCACCGCCCTGCCCCGACCGCCCCTCATGGCGTCGGGCTCGCTCGGCGCCGGCCAGCTCCGCGCCCTCGCGCGCGTGCTCGCGCACCCCGAGGTCCGCTGTCGGACGCCGGTCCTGCTCCAGCACCACCCGTGGCATAACCCCCCGAGCCGCACGAAGACCCTGTTCGAGGGCCTCTGGGACGCCGCCGAAGAGGGGCACGCGCTGCGCGAGGTCGAGCGCGGCCTGTTGCTGCACGGCCACCTCCACCGGCGCATCCACCGGGAGGTTCGCACCGAGCGGGGCTACCTCGACGCCGTGGGTGCAACCAGCGCGTCGCTCATCCACCCGGCCGCCGACCGCATGGCGGGGTTCAACGTGTACCAGTTCGACCAGAGCGGGGCGGTGGTCCGCCTCGCCTCACACCGTCTCGACGCGGCCTCGGGCGCGTTCGAGGACGCGGAGCTGCCGCGAGCCTGACGCGGCTTCGGTCCCCGATTCGGGGAACACGGCCGCGGCGCCGAGCGTGCTGCGTCGGCGCCGGGCCGGCTCCGGTCGGGCCGCTCGCCTGGAAAGCTGCGGTCCGAGCGAGCAGAGATCAAGCCGTCGCGGCCGCGCCCTCGAGGCGGATCACGTTGATGGCCTGAAGGCCCTTCGGCCCCTCTTTGATCTCGAACTCGACGACCTCGTCCTCGAAGAGGCGCCGACGGCCGTCACCGCTGATCTGGGAGTAGTGGACGAACACGTCAGGACCGCTGTCCTGCTTGATGAAGCCCCAACCCTTCTCGTCGTTGAACCACTTGACCTTGCCGACTGCCATGTTTCCTCCACTTCTCACGCTCGTTGAAACCCGTGGCGCACGCGCGATCCGCCGGTTCCTGCGCTCGTGGGGGCGAGCGAGTCGTCGGCCGACGGAGAACCCTGAATGCGCGGATGAGGCGCCGCCCCACCCCGAGCAACGCCCCGCGACATCCGTGATCCGTGCTTCGATGATGCAAAGACGACTTCGAGGCGGCCTCGCGCATGGCGAAAAGCAGCCTGCTCGTGGATGCGCCCGGTCCGAGCGGCGCCAAGGTAGACGTGCGGCGGAGCGCAGGTCAAGCCGCCTCGACTGGCCTCGATCGGCGTCCCCGACGCGACCACCAGGGGGGCTGACCGCATCGCTAGACTCCGCCGTGATCGCGTACGCGGCGTTGCATCTCTGCCGCGAAGTGCGTAGTCGCCTACGCGCTCACCAGGGGCAAGCGGACCGCAAAGTGCCCGTATTTTGACGCATGGGGTTTCGGCACGGTGATCGCATGCACCGGTTCGCAATGGCGTTCCCCTTTGATCCCCCCGGATACCTGGGCCTTTCCGCCGCTCCTGCCCCCGCCCTCGACCCGAGCCAGCTCGGCGACCAAGGGGACGGTCGGCCGGCCTCCGAGCCGCCGCGCTCCAACAACTTCGCGCGAGCCTCGCGCGACCCGCGCGCGCTCAAGATCCTCGCGAAGACGATCCACCGCGAGCTGAGCCAGAACGGCCTCGTCGTCGAGGACGTCATGGCGATCGCCGGCGAGCTGCTGGGCCTGGTCACGGCCGAGGTTCGCGAGCGCCGCCGCGTAGGCGGCTGATCTCGCCCCTCGCGCCTCCCTGGCTCTCGTCCGATCTCACGCGCCGCCGTGCGCCGGCTGGCCGATCGATTCCCCGCCCTCCGTCCCCCCCCCGCCCTCCGAAGCTTGGAAGCGCAGCTCGCACAGGGCTGCGTCGCCGCCCGCCGTGTGCGTCGTCCCGTGCGCGGAGCGTGCCCGACGTTGACATGTTCGCGTGGGCTTGGTCGTATTCGCCCGAGGGCAGCCTCTAGCGCCCCTGTCCCCGTCGGAGAGACGCCCTGCGTCGTGAATCACGTCACGCGCAGCGCACCTCCCGAGGCTGGGCCGGAGCGACGAGGCCACAGGTGATGTTCTCGGTCATCATCAGCGAGAAGGGCGGCGCCGAGCGCCGTGAGGCGTTCGACCGGACCGAGATCAACGTCGGCCGTGTGCAGGGCAACGACCTGATGTTGCCGAAGGGCAACGTTTCAAAGCGCCACGCGCGCCTGCTCTTCCGTGACGGCCGGTTCATCGTCACCGACCTGAAGAGCACCAACGGCACCTACGTCAACGGCCGCAAGATCGTGCAGGCCACGATCGTTCGCGAGGGCGACAAGATCTACATCGGCGACTTCATCCTGCGCATCGAGACAGGCGCCGCCGTGCAGAGCTCGGGCGCTTCCGCCGTCGTCGACGCGCAGCTCGAGGTGCCGTCCGAGCCCACGTCGGGCGAGACCTCCGCGCCCCTCCGCCTCGTCGCGGTCGCACCGCCCCGCCCGGCCTCGGCCGAGGACCCGGTCGGTTTCCCCCTGCGCGACGGTGGCGAGGCGGCGTCGTTCGTCGTGCCTGCCCCGCCGCGGATCCCTATCGTCCCTCCGCGCGCCGATCCGCGCCCGGTGCCGGCGCCGGGGCCGCCGTCTTCGCCCGCCGACCGGCGACCGCCGCTCCCGACGAGCCCGGAGGGGCGTCCGTCCGTGCCGATCCTCTCGGTGACGGCCAAGAGCGCGGGCATCGGCGGATCGCTTCCCCCCGTCGTCCCGATGCCGCCCGGGCGCACCTTGCCTGCCGGCACCGGCTCCGTGCCGATGCCGACGATGGCCTCGGTCGGGTCCAGCTCCTCGTTGGCGCCGTCGTCCGCGACGCTGGCGCCGCCCACGCCGCCCGTGGCGACCCCGACGGCGATGCCTCCGCGCAAGGCGGCGGTCGCGGAGCCGACCCAGCGGACGCGCGAGCCCGCCCTGGCGGCTGCGCATCGCGCGGCCCTCGCGACCCTCGTCCAGTATGTCGGGGACGAGTTCGACGTGGCGGCGCTGGAGACGGGCGAGCCCGTCGACGAGGCCACCTCGCAGCGCGTGGCGCGCGTGGTCGGCGAACGCCTCGCCGCGATGCGCGTCGCCGGTGAGGTCCCGGCAGACGTCGACGGCGAAGCGCTCGCCGTCGAGGCGGCGCGTGAGCTGTGCGACCTTGGCCCGCTCGGCCCGCTCCTCGCCGACGAGGACGTGAGCGAGGTTCAGGTCATTCGCCACGACTTCGTCGTCGCCATGCGCGCTCGTCGACACGTGGTGGGCGAGGTCGCGTTCACCAGCGAGGCGGCCCTCGTCCGCGCGCTCCGCCGGCTCTGCTGGAGCGCAGGGGCGCCGCTCGGTCAGGCGGAGCGCTACGTCGAGCGTCGCATGCGGGACGGCGGTCGCCTCTTCGCCGTGATGCCCGCGGCGCCCGACCAGGGGCACGCCCTCGTGCTCCGCAAGCCTCAACGCGCGGATCTCACGCTCGAGGACCTCGTGCGCAGCGGGACGATTTCCCGAGGGATGGCTGGCCTGCTCGCCCAGTGCGTGATCGCCCGCGCCAACATCCTCGTCACGGGCTCGGTCGGCGCCGGGACGACGTCGCTGCTCGGCGCGCTTGCCGGCGCCGGGGGCACCGACGACCGCGTGCTGGTGCTTCAGGAGGCCGATGAGATCATCTTCTCGCAGCCGCACACCGTCTCGCTCCTGCTCGGCGGCGTGCCGGTCGAGGACGCGCTCGCCGTGCGCGCCGCCACGCGCCTCCACCCCGACCGCCTCGTGATCGGCGCGTTCGCGGGGCACGTCGCGGCGGAGGTCGTCGATGCGATCGGCGACGGCGTGGACGGTGTGCTCGCCGCGGCTCGATCGCCGAACCTACGCCAGGCCGTCGCCCGACTGCCGGCAGACCTCGCGGCGACGCGCCCGGGCGTCACGCCGGAGGTCGCGCGCGAGTGGCTCGCGTCCGCCTTCGACCTGGCGATCGAGATTGCGCGGCTTCGCGATGGACGACATCGGGTCCTGCGCATCGCGGAGCTCGCGGTCGAGGGCAACGCGATCGCCCTGCGCGATGTGTTCACGTTCGCCGTCGAGCGCACGGCCGCGGGGGGCGCGCTCGAGGGCACGTTCCAGCCCACCGGCCACGTCCCGAGGGTCGTGGAGGACCTCGCCGCGCGCGGCGTCGCCGTCGACTCGGCGGTCTTCAAGCGGCACGTCCTTCGCTGACCCGGATCGCTCGCGGGCGCCGCCCCGCCCCGCCCCGTGCGCCCGTGGGACGGGCGTCGAGGACGGCGAAACGCTACGATGGGCTCGAAATCCCCCGGCCGCATAACGATGTTCGATCCGACGAGCGCACCCGCCCAGCGACCCGAAAAGAGGCCATGTCGATCCTAACGATTCTCCACTATCCCGACCCTCGCCTGCGCCAGAAGGGCGAGCCCGTCGTCGCGTTCACTCCGGCGATCCAGCGTCTGATCGACGACATGGCCGAGACGATGTACGCGGCGCCGGGGGTCGGCCTCGCCGCGCCCCAGGTCGGCGCGCCCCACCGCATCTTCCTGGTCGACGTCGCCGCCGAGGACGAGCCGTCGAACCTGATCGCGTTCATCAACCCCGTCTTGACGCTGGGCGACGGCGAGGTGGTCGGGCCGGAGGGCTGCCTCTCGTTTCCGGGCGTGAACGAGGACCTCAAGCGGGCCGAGCACGTCCGCGTGCGCGCGGTCGACCGCGCCGGCAAGGCGTTCGAGATCGCCGCCGACGGGCTGCTCGCCGTCGCCATTCAGCACGAGAACGATCACCTCGACGGCGTGCTGATGATCGACCGCGTCGGCGTCCTCAAGAGGCGCATCATCCAGCGCAAGATGCACAAGCGAGCCCTCGAGCTGGCCTGATCGCCGCCGTGCCGCGGCCGCCCGCAGTGAGGCGGCCCGTGGCTGCGCGTCAGCTCTTCGACGGGAACGAGAGCGCACCCGACACGTATGCGTCGCGGCCGCAGAGCTCCCAGCGTGGCTCGAGGATGCGCGGCGCTTCGCCGGGGGTGTCCGGACCGGCCCAGTCGACCGCGCCAGGGCGGCCGCGCGGACCGAGGAGGATCGGCGCGATGAACGCATGCAGCTCGTCGGCGAGGCGCGTCGCGAGGAAGCTCCCGGCCAGCTCGGCGCCGCCCTCGACGAGGATCGACACGACGCCCTGGCTGGCGAGGATGCGGAGCGCGGCGGGCACGTCGACGCGCCCCTCGGCCGAGTTCGGGACGCGCACGACGACGCAACCGGCGTCGACGAGGGCCTGCTCGGCTGGCTCGGGTGCGTCGGTGCCCGTGAGAACCCACGTGGGGCATTCCCGGGCCGTCTGCACGAGGCGCCCGTGCAGCGGCAGGCGCAGGCGCGAGTCGAAGACGACGCGGTACGGCGGGTGCCGATCGGGCGCGAGCAGCGCGGGGTCGCGAACGGTCAGGCGCGGGTCGTCGGCGAGCGCGGTGCCGATACCGACGGCGACCGCGTCGTGGTGGGCGCGGAGCTCCTGCACCTTCGCGCGAGCCTCGGGGCCCGTGACCCACTTCGAAGCCCCGCTGCGCGTCGCGATGCGCCCGTCGAGCGAGAGGGCGAGCTTCAGCGAAACGTGCGGCAGCCCCGACGTGATGAACTTGGACCAAGGCGTTATCAGCGTGCGGGCGTCCGCGCCGGCGACGCCGACCTGGACCGTGACCCCCTCCTCGCCGAGCCGCTTCGCGCCACCGCCGTCCACGTGCGGATTCGGGTCGAGGCAGCCGATGACGACGCGGGCGATCCCGGCCCGGACGATCGTGTCCACGCACGGCGGGGTGCGGCCTTCGTGGTTGCACGGCTCGAGCGTGACGTAGAGCGTACCTCCGCGCGCGGCCTCTCCCGCCGCTGCGAGGGCGAGTACCTCCGCGTGCTCGGAGCCGGCGCGCTGGTGGTGGGCCGTGGCGACGACCGCGCCGTCCTTGCCCACGACGACCGCGCCGACGGGCGGGTTCGGCGAAGGGAGCGCCTTTCGCGCCTCCTCGAGAGCGAGGCGCATCGCGGTGAGATCGGCGTCGATTTCGGGGCTCTGGCTCATGCGGGGTGCGGCTAGGGAACGTCGAACGGCGAGTCTTACTAGGGGCCCTTGGCCTTCACAAGCTTGCCCAGCTCGGCGAGGAACTCGTCGAGGTCACGAAATGAACGGTAAACGCTGGCGAACCGCACGTACGCGACCTCGTCGAGCTCGCGCAGTCGCCGCATCACCCGCTCGCCGAGCTCGGCCGATGTGACCTCGCGCCCCTCGGCGTCCTGGAGCATGCGCTCGATGCCGTCGGCCGTCGACTCGACCTGATCGGTCGAGACCGGCCGCTTGTTGCATGCGATCCGCAGGCCGCGCAGGAGCTTTTGCCGGTCGTACGGCTCGCGTCGACCGTCCTTCTTCACGACCGTAGGCAGCACGTCCTCGACGCGCTCGTACGTCGTGAAGCGCTTGCTGCAGCCCTCGCACTCGCGCCTTCTCCGGATGACGTCGCCGACGCCGCCAGATCGCGAGTCGATCACCTTGTCCTCGAGATGACCACAGAACGGGCACCTCATCGGGACCTCGTCGTCGCGGCCGCGCGCATCAGCCTTGGAACCGCGAGAGCACGAGCGAGACGTTCGTGCCCCCGAAGCCGAAGGAGTTGGTCATCACGTGGTCGAGGCTCCGTTCGCGCGCCGTGTGCGGCACGAAGTCGAGCTTGCACTCGGGGTCGAGGTCCTCGAGGTTGGCCGTAGGCGGGACGCGGCCATCGCGGATCGCGAGCGCGCACAGCGCGGCCTCGACCGCGCCCGCGCCCCCGAGCAAGTGCCCCATCACCGACTTGGTCGAGCTCACCCAGAGCCTCTTCGACGCCGCGTGGTCGCCGAACGTCCCCAGGATGGCGCGCGACTCCTCGATGTCGCCTTGCGGCGTCGAGGTCCCGTGCGCGTTGATGTAGCCGACCTGCTCGGGGCGGACCTGCGCGTCGGCGAGCGCCATCTTCATGGCCCGCTGCGCCCCCTCGCCGTCCGGCGAGGGCTTCGTGATGTGGTAGGCGTCGCACGAGGCGCCGTAGCCGGTGACCTCGGCGTAGATCTTCGCCCCGCGCTTTTTGGCGTGCGTCAGCGACTCGAGCAGCAGCGTGCCGGCGCCCTCCGAGCACACGAAGCCGTCGCGACCCTTGTCCCAGGGCCGGCTCGCGCGCGTCGGGTCGTCATTGCGCCGTGACAGCGCGAACATCGCGCCGAACCCGGCGACGCCGAGGCCGAACACCGCCGCTTCCGCGCCGCCGGTGAGCATGATCTGGGTGCGACCGCGCCGGACCCACTCGAACGCCTCGCCGAGCGAGTGCGCGCTCGACGAGCACGCGCTCGTGTTGCAGTAGCTCACGCCGCGCAGCCCGAGCGCCATGGCGACCTGACCGGCGCCCATGTTCGCGATGACCGACGGGATCAGGTACGGGCTGATCTTCGACGGACCCTTTTCGGCGAGGGTGACCGAGTACTGATAGAAGTACTCGAGCCCGCCGACGCCGACGCCGATCAACGTCCCGCACGTCTCGCGGTCCTCGTCCGTCAGCTCGATCGCGGCGTCCTTCAGGCACATCGTGGACGCTGCGATGGAGAGGTGGGCGAAGCGGCCCATCTCCTTGAGCTTCTTCCTCGGGATCCACGTCTCCGGCGTGAAGCCCTTCACCTCACCGGCGAAGCGCGTCGTGTACTGGCTCGCGTCGAAGAGCGTGATCGGGCCGATGCCCGACTCGGCGGCGAGCACCGCCCGCCAGGTCTCTTCGGTCCCGATGCCGTTCGGCGTGCAGAGGCCGATGCCCGTGATGACGACCCGTTCCATGCCTCGATCTCCCGATGGCCCTGGTGGAATTCCTGACGATGTTCGTGCGGGACCACGCCCGGCGCGGCTCATCGTGGGGAGCCGTGGGCGTCGACGGGGCGCCGCAGAGGCTCCCGCGACGTGGGGAGCCTCGCCCGGGCTTCGGTGCGTCAGGCGCGGTCGCGCCTACTTCTTCGCGTGCGCCTCGATGTACTCGACCGCGTCCTGAACGGACCGGATCTTCTCGGTGTCCTCGTCCGGGATGTCGATCTCGAACGCCTCCTCGAAAGCGAGGACGAGCTCCACCAGGCCGAGCGAATCCGCACCGAGGTCGTCGATGAACGTCGCCTCGGGCTTGATGTCCTTCTCGTCGACGTCCAGTTGCTCCTTGATGATCCGCTTCACTTCGGCCGTGATGTCGCGACCTTCCGCCATGGTATTTCCTCCCGGACTGATAACGAGGGCGCTTCCTAGCCGATCGCCCGCAGGGTTGCGATAGGCAAAATCGTTCACACGTACATCCCGCCGTTGACCCGCAGCGTCTGACCCGTGACGTACGCGGCCTCGTCCGAGCACAGGTAGGCGATCGCGGCAGCGACCTCCTCGGGGCGCCCCGTCCGGCCGGCGGGGATCGTCTTGAGCATGCCGTCCTTCACCTCGGCGGAGATGCTCGTGGTCATGTCGGTGTCGATGAAGCCCGGCGCGACGGCGTTCACCGTGATGCTGCGGGAGGCGTATTCGCGCGCGATGGTCTTGGTCAGGCCGAGCAGCGCTGCCTTCGAGGCCGAGTAGGCCGCTTGCCCGGCGTTGCCCATCTCGCCCACGATGCTCGAGAGGAAGATCACGCGCCCGGTGCGCGCCCGCATCATCACGCGGACCGCGGCCTTCGCGCTCGCGAGCGCGCCGCGCACGTTCACGTCGAAGATGCGGTCGAAGTCCTCGTCCTTGACCCGGAGTAACAGGCCGTCGACCGCGACGCCCGCGTTGGCGACCAGGATGTCGAGGCGGCCCAGGCGCTTCGCGATGGCCGCGATCGCGTCCTCCGTGGCCTTCGATTCTGCGACGTCGAACTGGGCGATTTCGGCCTTCCCGCCGCGCTCCACGATGGCGCGCACGACGTCGCGCGCGGCATCTTCGCCCCTCACGTAGTTCACGACGACGGTGGCGCCCTGGGCTGCGAGCACCTCGCACGTCGCCCGGCCGATGCCGAGCGACCCTCCGGTGACGATCGCGACCTTGCCTGTCAGATCGAACATCATGACGCCTCCGAGAGGAACGCGCCGACGCGCTCCACGCCCTCGGCGTCGGCGACGGCGAGGACCTTGATCGATTTCGCGATCCGCTTCACGAGCCCCGCGAGCACCTTGCCGGGGCCGATCTCGAGCGCGTGCGTGACGCCCTGCGCGGCCATGTGCTCGACGGAAGCGACCCATTGCACGGGCCCGTCGATCTGCCGCACCAGCAACTCGCGCACGCGCGCGGGGTCCGCGTTCGGCGCGCCATCCACGTTGGCCAAGACCGGGAATGCGAAGGACGCGACGTGCACCTCCGCCAGCAGCGGCGCGAGCCGGTCGGCCGCGGGGCGCATGAGCGCGCAGTGGAACGGCGCGCTCACCTTGAGCGGAATGGCCTTGCCGCCGCGCGCACTGGCGGCGGCGGTCGCGCGCTCGACCGCCGCGACGTTGCCCGCGATGACGATCTGCCCGGGCGCGTTGTAGTTCGCGACGCTCAGGACCTCGCCTTCGGCAGCCTCGACGCAGATGCCGTCGAGCGCGCGCGCGTCGAGGCCCATCATCGCTGCCATCGCGCCGAGCCCGGGCGGCACGGCGTCCTGCATTGCCTGCCCGCGCGCGCGGCAGAGGCGCACGGCATCTTCGAGGGAGAGCGCGCCGGATGCGACGAGCGCGCTGTACTCGCCGAGCGAGTGCCCGGCCGCGAACGCGGGCGCTCGCAGGGACGGGTAGCGCTCGCGCAGCGCCGCGACGAGCGCGGAGCTGGTCGCGACGATGGCCGGCTGGGTGTTGGCCGTGAGCGTCAGGGCCTCCATCGGCCCCTCGAAGCACAGCGTGGAGATCGACGCGCCGAGCGCCGCATCCGCGCGGGAATACGCGGCGCGCGCCGCCACCGACGTCGAGGCGAGGGCCTTGCCCATCCCGACCTCTTGCGACCCTTGCCCAGGGAACAGCCAGGCGACCTTCACGGCGAATCACCTCTCCTCGCGCCGCCAGAACGGCCGACGCGGCGCGCGCCTTAGCACGGCCCACGAGTCGAGGGTATCGAGACAAACGACGAAGCTCGGCCGCCAGGGGCCGAGCTTCGCGTCATGCGGCCTCGGGATGCCTCGAAAGCGGAGGCGCCCGCCGGCACACCTCGCTCACGGGAAGCCGCCGTCGAGGCCTGGCAGCCCGCCGCCGCCGCAGCCCGCCGCCTCGGCCACGCAATCCATGATCTGCCCGCCACACTCGCACGCCGCCCCGTTGCAGACCGGACACGACAGCTGCATGACGCAGTCGCAGAGGCAGTCGGCCGGATTGCAGGCGCCGCTGCTCGTCGTCGAGCTGGAGGACGACGTCGTCGACGACGTCGAGCTGGTGGAGCTGGTGCTCGAGGTCGAGCTGGTGCTCGAGGTCGAGCTGGTGCTCGAGGTGGAGCTCGTCGAGCCGCTCCCGCCGCTCGCGCTGCCGCCCCCGGAGGCGTTACCGCCGCCGACCCCGCCGCCGCCCAATCCGCCCGTGGTGGTGGTGCTGGCGCTGCTGCCGCCTTCCAGCGTGCCGGTGCCCGTGGGCGATGCGCACGCCCACACGTTGAGCCCACCCAAACCGAGCCCGAGGATAAGGATGCCGTACCGCTTCATCGCTCCTCCAGCCATCATCCTACCCGGAATCGGTCCGCCGCCGGGCGAGGAAAGAATGTCTACATCCGGACCATCGCGGCGCCCCACGAGATACCGGCCCCTAGGGCGCACAGTAGCACCGTCTGGCCCGGCTGGATGCGACCATCGCGAACGGCCTCGTCGAGCGCGATCGGGATCGAGGCGCTCGAGGTGTTGCCGTACTCCTCGATGTTGAGGATGAACCGCTCGAGCGGGAAGCCGAGTCGCGACGAGACCTGGTTGATGATCCTCAGGTTTGCCTGATGGGCGACGACCCAGTCGAGCTCCGCGCTCGTCAGACCGGCCGCCTTGAGGGCGTGCGTCGAGGCGCTCGTCAGGTTCTTGATCGCGACCCGGAAGATGTCCTGGCCGATCATCTGCACCTTGTTCCGCTTTGCGGCGAGGCGCTCCTCGGTCAGCGGCTCCGCGGTCCCGCCTGCCGGGATCGCCAGGGACTCGGCCAGCGACCCGTCGGTGAAGATGCGTGTCGAGAGGATGCCTCGCCCGTCGCCCTTGGCAGGCCCGAGAACCACCGCACCCGCGCCGTCGCCGAAAAGGACGCAGGTCGTGCGATCCTGCCAGTCGAGGATCCGCGAGAGCAGCTCGACGCCGATCACGAGCACGCACGTCGCCGCGCCGGTCGCGATGAACTGGTCGGCGATCGTCACGCCGTAGACGAAGCCTGCGCAGGCGGCCGAGATGTCGAAGGCCGGGATGTCGTCGGCGCCCAGCTTGCGCTGCACGTGCACGGCGCACGACGGCACCGGCGTGTCGCCGCTGATCGTGCCGACGATGATCATGTCGAGGTCGGCGACGTTGAGGCCGGCTGCCTCGAGTGCTCGGCGGCCCGCGGCGGCCGCCATGTCGCTCGTGACCTCGCCGTCCGCGGCGAGGTGGCGACGGCGTATGCCGGTGCGCTCCGTGATCCACGAATCGGTCGTCTCGACGACCTTCTCGAGCTCGGTGTTAGGGACGACGCGCGCGGGCGTGTAGTGCCCGGTGCCGAGGATGCGGCTCTTCGGCGGAGGTATCTTGGAGGGTTGGAGGGCCGTCGCGTCACCGGACGAGGTCATGGATAGGCCTTGGCCGCGCGTCGCGGCGGTCGTGCGGACGGGGCGATGACGACGGCGCGGCGCTCGAGGGGCCCCGCGCCGTCGAGCGTCGGGCTAGGACGCGGCCGTCTTGACGGCCTTGACCTTGCGCCCCTTGTAGTGGCCGCAGGCGCCGCACGCGCGGTGGGGCAACACGGCCTCGCCGCACTTCTCGCACGAGCCGAGCTGCACGGGCGTGACCTTGTCGTGGTTGGCGCGCCGCATGTTGCGCTTGCTCGGGGTGGTTTTCCTCTTGGGGACGGCCACGGTGCTACTCCTTCTTCGTCGACTTCTTCTTGGTCTTCATCAGATTGGCCTTGAGCGGGGTCGGCCGGGATCGCCGCGTGGTGACCGGCTTCGCCGCGCTGGCCGCGCGTCGAGGTGCGGATTCCTCGCCGTCCCCGGCCGCCTCGAAGAGCTTTGCTCGAAGCGCGCTCAGGGGCTGGAGGCGAGGGTCGAGGGGCTTCTTGGTCTCCGCGCTCGTGCTGCCGCTCTGCACGGCCGCGCGGGGACGGATACCTGCGCACGCCTCGGAGCACAAGGGGAAGTTCGGCAGCTCGAGGAGGAGAACCTCCCGGACGAACTCGTCGAGGATGACCGTTTCGCCGTCGAACGTGTCGTGCTCGGCCTCCTCGGCGGAGAACTCGTACTCCTCGTCCTTCGCCGTCGTGCGGCGGTCCTTGGCTGCGCCGACAGCCTCGTCGCCTTTCCCACCGGACGGCGTGCGGGTTCCGTGTGCGCCGTGTGCGTGCCCGTGCCCGTGCGCAGCCTTCGCGGAGGCCGTCGGGACGAGCAGCAGGGACAGGTCCGCGTCGACGGCGGTGCGGGTCGGTCCGAGGCAGCGGACGCAGGGGGCCTCGACCTCCGCCTTCACGCGTCCGCGGACGACCACGCACTTGCCGGATCGCGAGAGGCGCGCCGCGATGTGCCCGGGGGCCACCGCGTGAACCAGGGCGTCGGCGAGCTCGTGGTCGAGCCACTCGACGGGCAGACCCGCGTCGATCGGGTAGCCGGCGGTGTCGATGTCGTTGGCAGTGACGGCGAGGAGAGGCACGGGGGCCCGAGCCTTATCGCGAGGACGGTCGCCCCGCAAGCAATTGGCCGCGGATCTCACGGGATCCTCTGGCGCGGGCGCGTGCTAGCGTCGCCGCCACCGATGACGTCCGCCAAGGCAACGGCCCCGAGCGGGCCCGGTGACGCGGCCGCGCCTGCCCGGGCGCGCCGCGATCGAGCCCTCCTCGTAGCGGCGTTGCTCTACGCGGTGACGACGGCGCTGTTCGCGGCGACGATGCTCGATCGGCTGCGGCAGCACACCGCGTACAACCACTTCGCGCTGCTCGCAGAGGCCTGGCTGCACGGCCGCCTCGACCTCGGCGGCAACCCGCCGGACTACACGGGGATGAACGACTTCGCCGTCCACAATGGCAAGTACTTCGTCAGCTTCCCCCCCTTCCCCGCCGTGCTCCTCGTCCCCGTCGTCAAGCTCGTGGGCGGCGCGGCGCACGTCCGCGACGGCGCCTTCTTCCTGGGCATCGCGGGGCTCGGCCCGCCGGCGCTGCTCCTCGCGCTCGAGCGGCTGACCTCCGCCGGCCGCAATCGTCGGAGCCTCGCGGAGAACGGGGTGCTGGCCGCGCTTTTCGGCTTCGGGACGGTCTATTGGTCGACCGCGGTGCAAGGCACCGTGTGGTTTGCCGCGCACGTCGTCGCCGTGCCGCTCTGCGCGCTGTACCTCTACGCATCCGTCGACGCCGCGCACCCCGTGCTCGCCGGGCTCGCGATCGGGCTCGGCTTCGCGACGCGGACCCCGCTCGCCTTCGCGTTCCCGCTCTTCCTCTTCGAGGCCACGCGCGCCGCTCGTCGCGCGGATGCCGACGCGGACGCGGGCTTCGCGCCCCGCCTGGCAGGCGTCGCGCTCGTGCCACTGACCAAGCGCCTCGTGCTCTTCGCGCTACCCGCGGCGCTCGTCCTCGGCGCGCTGCTCTGGCACAACCGCGCGCGCTTCGGTGACCCCTTCGAGTTCGGCCACCGGATGCTGGCCATCGCTTGGAGGCCCCGCATCGAGAAATGGGGCCTCTTCTCGTACCACTACCTCGCGCGCAACCTCTCCATCGTGGCCGCGGGGCTCCCGTTTTCGCGCGTCGAGGGGGCGCCGTTCCAGATCAACGTCCACGGCCTCGCGCTCTGGCTCACGACGCCGCTCTATGCGTGGGCGATCTGGCCTCGCCGCACGGGATCGACGTTCTGGGCGCTCGCCGCGACGGCAGCCGCGGTCGCCGCGCCGAGCCTCTGCTACCAGAACTCCGGCTGGATCCAGTTCGGCTACCGGTTCTCGAACGACTTCGCCCCGTTTCTCTTCGCGATGATCGCCGTCAGCGGCCGCCGCTTCGGTGCCGGGTTCGTCGGCGCCGCCGCCGTCGCCATCGCGGTCAATGCCTTCGGCGCCGTCACGTTCCAGCGGTCGCGCTTCGATCGCTTCTACTACGTCGATCACACGCAGAAGGTCCTCGTCCAACCCGACTGACCTTCTCCCCTTGACGCGCGCCAGCCGTTGCCGCTTGCTGCCGCGTCATGGCGGGAAACGACTACATCCTGCTCGACGCCGACGCGGCGCACCGCGGCCTGCGGCGGGTCGCCGGCGAGATCGCGGAGCGCGGCCGCGGCGTGGCGGGGCTCGCGATCGTGGGCATCCGCCGCGGAGGCGAGCCCCTCGCGATGCGGCTCGCCGATCTCGTGGCCGATCTCGAGGGCGTACGCCCGCCCGTGGGATCTCTCGACATCACGCTCTACCGCGACGATGCGGCGACGGCGCTCCCGAGCCCGCGCATCGGTCCGAGCCGCATCCCGTTCTCGGTCGAGGGCCGCCGGATCGTGCTCGTCGACGACGTGCTCTTCACGGGCCGGACCATCCGCGCGGCGGTCGACGCATTGCTCGACTACGGCCGCCCGCGGCGCATCGAGCTCGCCGTGCTGGTCGACCGCGGAGGGCGCGAGCTGCCGATCCAGCCGGACTACGTGGTGCGCACCGTCGGCTTGCCCGACGGCGCGCTGGTCGAGGTGGCGGAGCGCGACGGCGGGTTCGTCGCGACGGTGAGCGGCGCCGCGGCGCCTGCAAAGGAGGCGGGCGCGTGAGCGAGCGAGCCAGGTTCGACGAGCGTCACTTGCTCGCCATCGAGGGCCTCCGCAAGGACTCGATCCTCGCGGTGCTCGACGCCGCCGAGCCCTTCTTCGACGTCTCCCGCCGCAGCGTGCGCAAGGTGCCGACCCTCCGCGGCAAGACCGTAATCAACCTCTTCTACGAGGCGTCCACGCGCACGCGCACGTCGTTCGAGCTCGCCGGAAAGCGCCTCTCCGCGGACGTCGTCAACATCAGCGTGTCGACATCGAGCGCCGTCAAGGGCGAGACGCTCCTCGACACGGTGAAGAACCTCGAGGCGATGCAGCCCGACGTGCTCGTGGTGCGCCACGCGGCCTCCGGCGCGGCGGCGTTCATCGCAGCGCGCACGCGCGCCGCCGTCGTCAACGCGGGCGACGGCACCCACGAGCACCCCACCCAGGCGCTGCTCGACGCGTTCACGATCCGTCGCGCGAAGGGACGCATCGAGGGCCTGGAGGTCGCGATCTGCGGCGACGTCCTCCACAGCCGCGTGGCTCGCTCCAACGTCGCGCTCCTCACGACGCTCGGCGCGAAGGTGCGCTTCGCCGGCCCGCGCACGCTGCTACCGCCCGGGCTCGAGGCGCTCGGCGCCAAGGTCTACGACCGCCTCGAGCCGGCGCTGGAGGGGGCGGACGTGGTCATGATGCTGCGCGTGCAGCGCGAGCGCCTCGGCGGCTCGTTCTTGCCGAGCACGCGCGAATACGGGCGCATCTTCGGGCTCAACGAGGCTCGCCTCGCCCTGGCGAAGCCCGACGCGATCGTCATGCACCCGGGGCCGATGAACCGAGGCGTCGAGATCGATCCGGCGGTGGCCGATGGCCCGCGCAGCGTGATCCTCGATCAGGTCGAGGCCGGCGTGGCCGTCCGCATGGCCGTGCTGTGGCTCCTCGCTGCGGAGCCGAGCGAGCGCGTCCCGTCGGCGTAGCGTGTCGCCGGCCGCCGCGGCGGCTACCAGCGCGGACAGGCGAGCAGCTCGGCGCATTCGCGCTTGATGCCCTCGCATTTCATGAAGTCGTCGTGGCGATCCTCGCAGCGCACCATGCACGCCGAGTCGGCGGGGAGCTTGCCCTCGCCCAGCATGCGTTCGCCCTGCGACGCAGCGAGGCTGCAGTTCGCCTCGCGCTTGCACGTCGTCTCGCACGAGGATTTGTCGCAGCCGGCGAGCGCGAGCAGCGCGCCGATCATGGCGGATGCGCGCCGCACCGTCATTCGAAGTCGAACGGGAGGACGCTGACCTCCGCGAGCCCCGGGATCGCCTGCGCTAGCTTGGCGCCGAGCTCGGCGTTCGTGGCCACGACGGCGATGACGAGGTCGTCCTCGGGGACGCGGAGCCGCACGGCCTCGTTCGCGCTCGCGCGGTCCACCGCGAGCACGTGCTCGACGTGCCGGTCGTGGTACCCCGCGGGCAGATCGTAGAGCGCCGTCTCCAGCTTCTGGTGCACCCGCTTGCGGGCGGTGTCGATCTCGAAGGCGTGCGACCGCACGAGGTACTTCTTGACGAAATCGAGCTCCTCCTGCGTCACGCCGTCGGCACGGAGCGTGTGCAGCAGCTCAAGCTCGAGCCCCAGGCACGCCGCGGCGTCGCCCGTCGCGGGCGCCGTCCAGAGCGTGAAGGCCTCGCGCCGTCGATCGACCCCCGCGCGGGCGGACGCGCCGTACGACCAGCCGCGCTTGGCACGGATTTCCTGCATCAGCCGCGACGTGAACGTGCCGCCGAACGCCGTGATCGCCACCTGCAGCGCAACGTGATCCGGATCGTGCGCCTCGGTCCCGAGCCCACCGACGACCATCTGCGTCTGCGTGCGGTCCGCCTTGTCGACGATGACCAGGCGCCGCCCGGGGCGCGCCGCGGGGGGCGGTACGGGATCGGCGATGGCCTCGCCCTCCGCGAGGCCTACAAGGAGCTTCTCGGCCAACGCAGCGCCCTCGGCTTGCGTGACATCACCGGCCACGGCGACGAGCGCGTTGGCGCGGGTGAAGTGTCGTCGATAGCAGGCCTCGACGTCGTCGCGCACGATCGTCCCGAGCGACGCGATCGTCCCGCTCACGCGCCGACCGTACGGGTGTCCGTCGAACAGCGTTCGCCGCAGCGCGCGCGCGGCGAGCGCGCGGTCGCTGTCGCGAGCCTCGACGAGCTCCGCCTGCGACTCGCGCAGCAGCCGCTCGAGCTCGTCGGTCGGGAACGTGGGCCGAGCGAGCAGCGTCGCCACCAGGTCCGAGAAGGGCTCGAGCGAACGCCGGATCACCTCGAAATGAAGGCTCGACGAGCTTACCGAGGTGTCCGTCGCGAGGTCGCCTCCGAGCGAGTCGATGCGCTCCTCGATCGCGTTCGCGCCGAGGCCGTCGGCGCCGCGGCGCAGCATCCGGGCGGTGGCTCGCGCGAGCCCTTCCTTGCCGGCGGGGTCGTGAGCGGAGCCCGATCGGAACGAAACCACGACGCTGACGAGCGGTAGCGCGTGGCTCTCCTCGACGAAAATCTGGGTCACGACGCAGCCTCCTCCTCGCCCGCTCCGGCTTCGTCGTCCGCGTCCACGCCCGGCGGAGGCGTCGGCGTCGTCTGCGGCCCCATCGTGTCGTCCGGGTAGACCTCGATCACCGTGCGCGCCTCGCGTACGAGGTAGCGTCGCGCGACGCGGAGCAGGTCGGCAGGCGTCGCGCGGCGGTAGTCTCGCAGCTTGTCGAAGAGCGCCGCCGGGTTCCCGAGCACCGTCTCGTAGAAGCCGAGCTGCTCGGCCTTGCCGGCGACCGTCTCGAGACCCTGCAACGTCCCGAGCTCGAGCCGCGCCTTCGCCTTGTCGAGCTCGAGGTCGGGCACGGGCCGCGCGCGCACGTCGTCGGCGACCTCGTCGAACGCGGCGACGAGCTCCGCCACGGTGTGGTCGTCGCGGGCGGACAGGAACACGTCGTAGAGCGACGGATCGCGGAAAGGTCCGAGCGAAGCGCGCACCTCGCTGGCGATCTCGAGCTTCTGGACGAGGGCGCGGTGCACGCGCGACGATCGCCCCCCGAAGAGGATCTCGCTCAGCAGCACGAAGGGCGCGTAGTCGAAGTCGCCCAGCGCGGGGGAGCGATAGCCGATGGCGGCCTTCTGCGTCGGCGTGGGCTTCTCCACTCGGGCGCGGCGCTCGGCCGTCTGCGGCGGCTCCGGCCTCACGTCCTCGACGGGGATCGTCGACGACGCCAGCTTGCCGTAGTGCTCCTGGACGAGCGCGAGCAGCTCGCGCGCCGTCACGTCGCCCACCGCCACGAGCGTGGCGTTGTTCGGCGCGTAGTACGTCTCGTAGAACGCGACGCAGTCCGCCGTCGTGAAGCCCTGGATGTCCTCCATCCAGCCGATCGTGGGCCAGCGGTACGCGTGCGTGGAGAGCGCGGTCGCGTACAACAGCTCGCTCACCGCGCCGTCGACGTCGTCGTCCACGCGCTGTCGGCGCTCGTTCGCGACGACGTCCTTCTCGCTCGCGACCTGCGGGTCGCGCAAGACGAGCCTCGACATGCGGGTGGCTTCGAGCCGCACGGTGAGCTCGAGCGCGTCCTTCGGCAGGTTCGTGTGGTAGTAGGTCCAGTCGAGGAACGTCGCGGCGTTCGTCTCCGCACCCGCCTCCTCGAGCAGCCGATCGAACGCGCCGTGCTCGAGCCCCTCGCTCTCGCCGAACATGAGGTGCTCGAAGAGGTGCGCGATCCCCGTCTTGCCCGGCTTCTCGTGACGCGACCCGACGCCGAACCACGTCTGCAGGCACACGACGGGCGCGGAGTGGTCCTCCAGCAGCAGCACGCAAAGCCCGTTTCCGAGCAAGAAGCGCTCGACGCGCAGCGCGGGTCCGTAGGCGATCGTCTCGAGGTGCCGAACGCGCGCGTCGTCAGCGCGTCCCCGGCTCAGCTCCTCGGCCAGCGCCCCGAGGTCGACCGCCGTCGTGTCCGTGCGCGTCGTCGTCTCCGCCATCCCCGTGTCCTCCGTTCGATCGTTCAGTGGCGAGGCGCCGCTAGGCACAGCACGTCGCCGGCATCGCGTGTGGACTGGTGGCACTCCCACTTGTCATCGTGGCACATCACGACCAGCACGCCTGCGTCGAAGGCCGCCTTGAGCGAAGACCCCGCGCGCTGCGCGATCAGGTTCGACGGCGTCTTCTCGGTGCACCCCTTGCCGAGCTCGACCTCGAGCTTGCGGTTGCCCTTCGTCGCCTTCGCCGGGTTCGCGGGCGTCTTGCCCTTGTCTGCGGTGCGCGCCGCGACCTCGAGCTTCTTCACGATGTCTGCGACGTAGCCCTTGTCGACGAGCGCGTCGGTCGGCTGCGGCGACACCATCGCGATCGTGTACTGGATCGCCATCATCTGCTGCTCGGCGGGAGCGCTAGGCTGAATGGGTCCGCTCGATCCGAGCGGAACGGGCCTCGGTGGCATCACGCGCGGGGTCGTCGTCACCGCCGCGGGAGCGCTCGCCGTCGCCGTCGCCGTCGCCGTCGCCACGGCGATCGCGGTCGTCGTCGTCGCGCTGCCCTTCTTCGCGGGCTCGTCGTCGCAGCCCGTCGCCAGCGCGAGCGCGGAAGCGAGGAGCACCGCATTCGAGATCGTGGACGCTCCGAAGCGTTCGAGGGTCATGTCCGCCTCCGCTAGTCGAGCTTCAGGATTGCGAGGAACGCCTCCTGCGGGATCTCGACGCTGCCGACCATCTTCATGCGGCGCTTGCCCTCTTTCTGCTTCTCGAGGAGCTTGCGCTTGCGGCTGATGTCGCCGCCGTAGCACTTCGCCGTGACGTCCTTGCGCATCGCCTTCACCGTCGTGCGCGCGATGACCTTGGAGCCGATCGCCGCCTGGATGGCGACCTCGTATTGCTGGCGCGGGACGATCTCCTTCAGCTTGACCGCGAGGTCGCGGCCGCGCTGAAACGACTTGTCGCGGTGGACGATCACGCTCAGCGCGTCGAGCGGCTCGCCGTTCACGAGCATGTCGAGCTTCACGAGGTCCGCGGTGCGATAGCCGCTGAGCTCGTAGTCCATCGAGGCGTACCCGCGCGACACGCTCTTGAGCTTGTCGTGAAAGTCGAACAGGACCTCCGACAGCGGCATGTCGTAGGTGATGATCACGCGATCCGACGAGGCGTACTGGATCGACTTCTGCTCCCCGCGGCGCTCCTGACAGAGCGACAGCACGGCACCGACGTAGCTCGCTGGCACGTGGATCGTGACGCGGAAGATCGGCTCCTCGATGTGGTCGATGAAGTTCGGCGACGGCAGGCGCGCCGGGTTCTCGATGATCTGCATCTCGCCGGTGTTGGAGAACACGTGGTAGACGACGCTCGGCGCGGTCGTGATGAGGTCGAGGTTGTACTCGCGCTCGAGCCGCTCCTGGATGATCTCCATGTGCAGGAGGCCAAGGAAGCCGCACCGGAAGCCGAAGCCGAGCGCCACGGACGTGTCCGGCTCGTACTTGAACGCCCCGTCGTTCATGTTGAGCTTCGACAGCGCGTCGCGGAGGTCCTCGTATTGCGCCGAGTCCGTCGGGTAGACGCCCGCGAAGACCATCGGCTTGACGTCCTTGAAGCCCGGGAGCTGCTGCGTCGACGGGTGGACCGCGTCGGTGATCGTGTCGCCGATCTTGGTCTCGCTGACGCTGCGGATGTTCGCTGCGAAGAAGCCGACCTCTCCGGCCGAGAGCTCTGTCAGCGCCGTCGGGTGCGGGGCGAAGACGCCGAGCTCCGTGATCTCGACGTCACGGCCCGTGGCCAGGAAGCGGATCTTCTGCCCCTTCTTCAGGGCCCCGTCGACGACGCGCACCATGACGACCGCGCCGCGGTAGCTGTCATACCAGCTGTCGAAAATGAGCGCGCGCAGCGTGGCGTCGGGGTTGCCCCGCGGAGGCGGCACGCGCTTCACGACCGCCTCGAGGATGGCGGTGATCCCCTCGCCCGTCTTCGCGCTCGCGGCGATGGCGCCCGCGCAGTCGAGGCCAATCACGTCCTCGATCTCGCGGCGCGTGCGCTCCACGTCCGCCGACGGCAGGTCGATCTTGTTGAGGACGGGGATGATCTCGAGGTTGTTGTCGAGCGCGAGGAAGACGTTGGCGAGCGTCTGCGCCTCGACGCCCTGCGACGCATCGACCACCAGGAGCGCGCCCTCGCACGCCGACAGACTCCGCGAAACCTCGTAGTGGAAGTCGACGTGGCCGGGCGTGTCGATGAGGTGCAGGCGGTACTCCTGCCCGTCCTTCGCCTTGTATTCGAGCCGGACGTTCTGCGCCTTGATGGTGATCCCGCGCTCGCGCTCGAGGTCCATCTTGTCGAGGAACTGGTCCTGCCTCTCGCGGGCGCTCAGCGCTCCGGTCGCCTCGAGGATCCGGTCGGCCAGGGTCGACTTGCCGTGGTCGATGTGGGCGATGATCGAGAAGTTGCGGATGTGCTGCTGGTCGACGGGCATGGCTCGGTCGGAGGCCGGCGCGTCGGGTGGCGAGCCCGGACGGGAGCACGGGGCTGGCGTGTGGTTGGCCGGAGCGGCAGTGGCGCCGGGCCGCTCGCTAGTGCGGCTCCGCACTCCCGGCAGTCCATCGGACGCCGTGAGCGAGTGCGGCTCTTACCGCGGCCCGTAGGGTTTGGCTACGGTGCTTCGCGACCCCGAGGGCCGATCACCGCTTCGGGATCGCCGTTCCGGACGGTCCCGAGGCGCCGGGGGCGGACCCGTCGAGGCTCATCTGTCCCGGCAGCACGTGGTCATAGTGCTTGAGCACCATATCGATGCCCTCGCGGACATAGACCGCGATGGGCACCTTCGTGCGCTCGTGCAGGAGCTTCAGGTGCTCGGCCTGCTCGGTCGTGATGTAGATGGTCGTCGAGACTTTCTTTCGCGACATGTCACGCCGTGCGGTGGCCACGACGCGCCGAGGGGCGCGCCGCGACCGGCAGGTGAGCTATGGGTCCGGCCAACGCCTTCGCCAGTCTGACAAGGCGTTACCCTAGATGCCTGTACGTGTGTTGTCAATCGGCTCCTTTCCGACCTCGGCGTCGCTTTGCGGCGTATCCTCGCAGAACCTTATCTGGTTTCAGCGGAACCGCCGGCTCCATGGCTTGCTCGACACCCTGCGAGCGGTCTAGACTCCGCGCCGGCGCCGGCATGCCGTGCGCCAAGCCGGCGGTGGAGGCCGCATCGCTCCTCCGTCGCACGTTCCGGGCATCAGCTCGAGCGCTGCATGGCGCGCCTGAGACGTGAGCGCTCCCCATCCCCCGAGGCCGACCGACGGCCTCTGAACGGCCCCGATGACGCCTCCCTCCCGTCCCCATCTCCCGCCCACCGCCCGCGCGCTTCGCGCCCGGGCCATCGCGTTCGCGTTCGCGTTCGCACCACTCGCCGCGCTGGGTGCCGGGGCTTGCGCCGGCGCCGAGTCGGCGGGCTCCAGCGCGCATTCGCCGACTTCCGGCCCGCAGCAGCGGAGCACGGTCATCACCCACGACCCGTGCGACGGGAGCGGCAAGTCCGCGAAGACGGTCGACGTCAACGGCGACGGCAAGCCCGACATCACTCACGTGATGAGCGGCGAGCGTGAGGTCTGCCGCATCGTCGACCTGAACTTCGACGGCGCGATCGACGCGTTCATCTACTACGACGACAAGGGACGCGAGCGGCGGCGCGAGTCCGATTTCGATCGCGACGGGCGCCCCGACGAGGTCGCCTTCTACGAGAACGGCGCGCTCACCCGCAAGGAGCGCGAGACGAACTTCGACAACAAGATCGACACGTGGGACTACTTCGAGGGCGGGCGTCTCGCGAGGCGCGACCGCGACTCCGACGGCGACGGCGTCATCGACCAGTGGTGGACGTACAACAACCCGCAGAACCCCAAGTGCGCGGTCGTCGCGACCGATCGCAACGGCGACGGCAAGCCGGACCCCGAGAGTGCCGTGGACCTCTGCGCCGAAGGCGGGGCGCAGAAGACCGCGCCGGCGCCTTCCGCTGCCCCGTCGGCCTCCGCCTCGGCGGCAGCCTCTGCGGCGCCGGCGCCCCCCGTGGCGTCAGCCGTCCCCTCCGCCGTGCCGGCGGCGTCATCGGCGTCACCGGTCGTGTCGGCCGCGCCGGCCGCATCCGCCGCGCCTGCGGCACCGAGCAAGCCGTCTGGCAAGGGCAAGTGAGGCAACGATGAAACTCGAACGACGTTTGGCCGGCGCGTGCCTTCTCACCGCGCTGCTCGCCCTCGGATGCGCAGGCGGGTCGGCGAGCGGCGGTTTCGCCGGCAAAGTGGCAGGCTCCGGCAAGCAGGCTCGCGGGCCGAACGCCGACGACCGGTCGATGTGCGAATGGCGTGGCAACAGCGACCGGGAGGCCAGCGAGGTCGCTGGGCCGGGCGCGCTCCAGCCGAACGTGCGCCGGGTCTATCAGCTCATCGGAACGGGCGACGATCGCCACAAGATCCTGGTCTGCCGCGAGATCGACACGAACTTCGACGGGATCAAGGACGTCGTTCGCCGCTACAACGAGAAGGGCGAGTCGGCGAAGGAGGAGGCCGACACGAACTTCGACGGTCGGCTCGACACGTGGATCGTCTTCGCCAAGGGCCATCTCGCCGAGGTCCGGCTCGACACGGACTTCGACGGCAACGTCGACGAGTGGAAGTACTACGCAACCGGTAAGCTCGCGCGCGTCAAGCGCGACACGAACCACGACGGCAAGGCCGATATCTGGGAGATTTACCAGAACGGCAAGCTGGAGCGTATCGGCGTCGACGCCGATGCCGACGAGCGCGTCGACCGCTGGGACCACGACAACGAGGTCCGCCGCAAGACCGAGGAAGCCGAGCGCAAGAAGGAAGACGAGGCGGCTGCCAAGGCTGCGGCGAAGGCCGCTGTCGACAAGGCCGCGGCCGAGAAGCTCAACGAGGACGGCCCGGCGTCCGGGTCGAAGCCCGTGACGCACAAGCGCAAGAAGAAGCTCTGAGCGCGCGCGGGTCGGGGGCGTCGCACGCGGATGGCGACGCCCGGAGCCTGCGCGGCGTGCTACGGGGCGCTGGTGCCCGTACGCCCGTACACGTCCTCGAGCCGCACGACGTCGTCGAGCTCCGGGGTCGAGACCTCCACGACGTCGACGTCCGTGACGGCGACCATCCGGTGGATCGTGCCGGGGACGACGTGGAACACGTCGCCGGCGCGCATTCGGCGCTCGTCGACCGATCCGTCCGGCCCGATCTCGAGGACCATCTCGCCGCTCTGGAGGAGCAACGTCTCGTCCTTGACCCGGTGGTACTGCCGCGAAAGCCGCTCGCCGGCCTTGATGTGCAGCACTTTCCCGACGTAACGGGCCGTCTCGGCCCAGATCAGCTCGTGTCCCCACGGCTTTTCGACGCGGCGCATGGCCGCTCTTTACCACGGCCGTGAGGCCCCTGCTCGGAGTTCGGAGTCTCGATGGAACGCCTACAGAAGATCATCGCCCACTCGGGGGTCACGTCGCGGCGCGCAGCGGAGGACCTCATCACGGCCGGCCGCGTCCGCGTGAACGGTCGCGTCGTGACCGAGCTCGGTGCGAAAGCCGATCCGCGCGAGGATCGCATCGAGGTCGACGGCAAGCGCCTCGTCGCCGAGGACCCGGTCTACCTGGTCCTGCACAAGCCGCGCGGCGTCGTGTCGACGCTGAACGATCCCGAGGGGCGACCGACGGTCGGTGAGATGATCAAGGGCGTGGACGCGCGGCTCTACCCGGTCGGGCGGCTCGACTACGCCACGAGCGGCGTCCTGCTGATGACGAACGACGGCGATTTTGCCAATGGCCTGCTGCACCCGCGAGGCGGCGTCTCGAAGACGTACGTGCTCAAGGTCCAGGGGTCCATGGCCGACACCGATCTGGAGGTGTGGCGGACCGGCATCGAGCTCGAGGACGGCCTGACGCAGCCGACCGAGGCGCGCATCATCCGCCACGAAGACGACAAGACCTGGCTCGAGGTCACGCTCCGCGAGGGGCGCAACCAGCAGATCCGCCGCATGGGGGACGCTACCGGGTGGCGCGTGATGCGGCTCGCCCGGACGATCTTCGCCGGGGTGACGTCGGAGGGGCTCCGGCCCGGCGAGTGGCGGGCGATGACCGCCGACGAGCTGCTCGACATCCGCAAGGCGTTCGGTGTCCCTCGGAAGGTGCGCAGCGCGGCAGCGCGGATGGCGGCGTCCGACTTCGGCGGACCGAGGCCGCACGGCACGGTGAGACGCAGCCTGAGCGCGCATCACGACGGGGCGAACGAGGGTGGGCCCCGCCAGGACGAGCGGTCGGATCGGGCTCGACCCGCGCGCGGTGACCGATCCGGCGATGTTCGCGCCGATCGAGGCGCGGACCGGCGTCCGCACGAGCGCGAGGAGAGCGGTCTCGGCGCACGAGGCGGTCGTGAGGCCCCGCGGCGAAGTGACCGAACGCCCGCCGTTCGGGGGGAGCCCGCCGGAGCGGAACGCCACGACGAGCGGGGCCTCGCGGGCCAGCGCGCGGCCGTCACCGATCGCGCTCGGCCGCGAGTCGACGACCGGGGCCGCCGTGGTGAGGGGCCGCCTCCGCGGGGCGATGCCCGCCAGCGGCCGAGCAGCGCGCAGCGCCCCGAGCACCGCGAAGCGCGACCCGCGAACGTCGACCCGCGGCGTCGCACGAGCAGCGCGCAGCGCCCCGAGCGCAGTGAAGCGCGACCGGTCAGAGCTGGGCGAAGCGACCGCTCCGAAACGACGCCTCGAGGAGCTGCGACACGCGCCCCTCGAGCTCGCGGGCGCGGGGGTCGTTGAGGCTCGCGAGCGCGGACTTGATCTCGCCGAGCGCCTTGAGCTGACTGAAGAGCTGCACGTCGCCGAGGGCCGCTCCGCCGGTGAGGATCTGGCGGATGCGGTCGATCTCGGCGGCGAGCGCTTCGACACCGACGCCGAGCGCCCCGACTCGGCGCCGATCGGGGTGCTCGCGGAAAAAGGCTTCGAGGACGGGCTGGACTAGGCCGTCGAGGATCGCGGCCTGATCCTGGTTGTTCCAGATGTGCTTCAGGATGAAGAAATCGCTGGCGTCCGTGGCACTGCGACCGTCGAGGTAGGCGCTCGCCGCGAAGAGCTTGAGGAGCTTCACGACGCGCCGGTCCGAGAGCGAGATCCCCTCGGCGCGGACCTGGAAGACGAGCCCCTTGTACGCCGACAAGAACGCGTCGGAGAAGACCATCCTGGCCCCGAAGCTGCGCGAGAGATCGGCGAGCTCGCGGGCGGCGACCAGCGGCTGCGGCGGCTCGCCGGACATCTGGCGGATCTCGTGCTGGATGCCTCGCTGGAGCAGCTCGCTGAAGTGGTACGCGTCGAGGTTGTTGGAGACGACGCGCAGTAGGAAGCGATCGAAGATCGCCGTGAGGTTCTCGTCGCCGGGGACCTCGTTCGAGGCGGCGAACACGCTGATGAGCGGCACGCGCACGACCTGCCCGCCGCTCGCGAAGCGGCGCTCGTTGAGCAGGGTGAGCAGCGCGTTCAGGATCGCGCTGTTCGACTTGAAGACCTCGTCGAGGAAGACGATCTCCGCCTCGGGCAGCATGCCGGTCGTGTTGCGGCGGTAGACGCCCTCGCGGAACGCGCCGATGTCGACCGGGCCGAAGATCTCGTTCGGCTCGGTGAAGCGCGTCAGCAAGTATTCGAAGTAGTGAGCCTGCATCAGCTCGGCGAGCGAGCGGATGAGGGCGCTCTTGGCCGTGCCGGGGGGGCCGATCAGGACGCAGTGCTCACCGGCGACGACGGCGACGAGCAGCAGCCGGATGATCTCGTCCTTGCCGAGAAACTGGCGCTCGAGGGTGCTGGCCAGCTGGCGCAGGCGCTCGTGGAGGGGCGCGGGCATGCGCTCGACCCCTATCACAAGCGTCCGGGCTTTCGCGCCGAACGTTGCGCAGGGCGCCGCGGGGGCTGAAATGAAGAAGACCGGCTCGGGCTTGGCCCGGCCGGTCATTCATGCGTCACTAGCTGGAGCGGGAGACGAGATTCGAACTCGCGACGTCAACCTTGGCAAGGTTGCACTCTACCACTGAGTTACTCCCGCGACTGAATCGAGCTGATCAGGCCAGTCCGCTCAGTCCGTTCGGTCAGGGACACATCCCCGTCCCAACGGCGAGCGCATTGGTACTCGGCCCCCTCGGGAGTGTCAAGCAGGTGCTGGATGATTCCTCGTCGATGGGACGAGGGCGCGCTTGCGTCGGCGGTCGTGCCACGCCGCGCCGCGAAGGTGGCCGAGCCCCTTCAAGCCCCCGGACGAGCCATCGGGAACCTCCCTATGTGCCTCGGGTGTTTGCCGTATTCGCTAGTGATGTTCGTTGGTTACGTGTGCCCGCGACGTTGCTTCCGACCCCCGCGGGAGTAAGGTGATGCGGGCCGAGTGCATGTTGCACGGAGTGCGCTCGAGCACCGAGCGGTCGTGCGTTGGACGGGAGAAGTATGGGTGAGCGGCAGCCTTCGAGGTCCGGCGGAGCGGAGGCGGCGACCCCGCCGTCTGTGACGGCGGCGGACGAGGAGCACCGCTCGGGTGTGTTCCCCACGGCTCCGCGGGACGGCGGCGGCTGGGGGCTCGTCTTCGCCGACCTCTCCGGAGCGCTGGAGACGGTGCCGCTCTGCGACGGAGTCGTGATCGGGGCGGGCTCGCGGGACGCGAAGGTCGAGGGGCCCGGCGTCGCGGCGGAGCACGCGCGGGTGAGCGTGCGGTCGGACGGCTGCTACCTCGAGGACCTCGGCACTCCCGAGGGGACCTTCATCGACGGCATGCGAGCGCAGCGGTTCGGGGTGATGCACGGGGACGTCGTCCGCCTCGGTCGCCGGCTCGCGGTGTTCGTCGAGCGCGACCTCACTTCCTACGTAGGTGCGGTTGTTCGCCGCGGCGACCTGGTGCACGGTCCGAAGCAGCAGGCGGACTGGGTGGACCCGGTCCTGGAGCTCGTGCGCGCAGGCTCGTCCGTGTGCATCGAAGGCCCCCCCGGTGTGGGCAAGCGCGCGCTCGCTCGGCTCGCCGCTGCGGCACGGGAGCCGGCCGGTGGGGTCGTCGTGGTCGACGGCGCGGGGGACGCGAAGACGTCGCTGCCTTCGGGTGCCCGCCCGCAGACCTGGGTCGTCCTCTCCGCGGACCGGCTCGCGCGCCCGCAGCAGCTCGAGGTCGCGCGCGCCGTCGGGCAGGGCGGAGGCGTGAGCGTGGTCATCACCGTCGGGCAGCCCCTCGACAGGGCGACCGGGGACGGCGTGATCGCTCCCTGGTTCGCGTCGCTCTTCTCGGGCAAGCGCGTCGCCGTGCCTGCGCTCGAGCGCCGCCGTGAGGACGTGCCGGCGATCCTGGGCGCGCTGGCGGCGAAGCGCGGGATCTCGTTCGATCGGATCGGGGCCGATTTCCTCGAGGCGCTCGTCCGATCGGGCTGGCCGGGAGGCGTCCCGCAGCTGGACGCCATGCTGGGCGCAGCGCTCGAGGCGACGCCGGACGGTCCGCTCACCGTCGCGAGCGTCGCGGCCTCGCTGACGCGCGCCGCGCGCGTTCAGTCTTCGCTTCCTGCCCATGCCGCCCCGGGTCTCGCGCGCGCGCGCCTCGAGGACGCGCTCGCGCGGGCCGACGGTTCGGTCGCGTCCGCGGCGCGCTCCCTCGGGATGTCACGCCAGGCGATCTACCGTGAGGGCGAGCGGCTGGGCCTCGACGTCGCACGACGCAAGGCTCCGCGCGCCTGAGCCGAGCTCCGCGGCGCCCGAGTGCCCACGCGCTCGCATGCGTCCGCGTCGCGTGTCCGACCGCGTGCTAGGACTGCCGGGACGAGTCCGGACCGTGGCCCGGTGGAGCGCCGACCGTCCGGATGCGAGGGCGCGCGACCCCGAATACGCTCAGTATGCGGAGGAGCGCTGACGCAGCAGGCGGACCGACGCCACCTGCCTGACGACGCGTGCGAATCGTCCGACACGCTCCCCGAGGACCGCGATGGCCAGGCCGACCAGGAGAGGCGACGACGGGGCCGAACGCGCGCGGCTCGATGAGCTCGCGGAGGTGTATTCAGCCGCCGACGCACTCTTCGCAGGGCACTCGTGCCCCGCGTCCACCGAGTGTTGCCGGTTCGGCGTGACGGGACGCGAGCCCTACGTGACGTCCGTCGAGGTCGCTGCGCTCCGCCGCGCGATCGCAGCGCTGGGGGGCATTCCCGCGCTGCGCAACCGGATTCGAACGGCGCCGGACGCGGAGCTCGCGGGCGCTCGTCCCCTCCCCGCCCTGCGCACCGTGCGCGACGAGCGTCGCTGCGCTTTCCTCACCGACTCCGGGCGCTGCGCCGTCTACGAGGCGCGACCCCTCGGCTGCCGGACGTACTTCTGCGAACGCGCGACGGTCGAAGCCACCGTGCGGCACGAACGCGTGCGCGAGCTCGTGCGACGCGTGCAGGACGTCGCAGCGAAGCACCGGTCCGAGGGCGACCGCGGCCGACCCCTCACGCGAGCCCTCGCCGACCTCGGCATGTAGTGGCGCCGAGGCGGGCTATCAGGTGCGCTCGACGGCGATCACACCGGGGATCTTCTGCAGGCGCCGGATGACGCTCTTGAGCTGCGCGAGGTCCGAGCAGAGGAACGTGAACGTGTTGGTCGCACGCCCGTCGTCGCCGGCGCGGCAGGTGGCCTCGCTGATGTTGATGCCCTGCTCGTGGAACGTGTGTCCGACGGTGGCGAGGATGCCCGGGCGGTTCGCGGTCATGACCTTGAGCTCGACCGGGCGGTTGATCTTCGCCTTCGCGTCCCACGAGATCTCGACGCGGCGTTCCGGGTCCGTGTCGAAGGCCTTGGTGCAGTTGCGGCGGTGGACGGTGATGCCGCGGCCGCGGGTGATGAAGCCGACGATCTCGTCGCCCGGCAGCGGGTTGCAGCACTTGGTGTAGCGGACGAGGACGTCGTCGATGCCGTTGAGGCGGATGCCCTGCGTGTGGCGGCCGGTGACCTTGCGAACGAGCGACTCGATGCGCCCTTCGCGGATGCTCGGCGGCGGCGCCTCGTTGGCCTCCTTCGGCGCGAGGAACTCGACGATCGCCTTCGCCGCGATCTTGCCGTAGCCGATCGCAACGAAGAGCTCGTCGGCGGAGGAGACGCCGAATTGCTCGATGACCTTGCGCAGATCCTCGGTGGACTTGAGCAGCTTGGCGAGGCTCAGGCTCGCCTGGTGCATCTCCTTCTCGAGGAGCTCGCGGCCCAGCTTGAGCGACCGGTCGCGCTGCTCGGCGCGGTGGTAGCCGCGGACGTGCGATCGCGCCCGGCTGGTGACGACGAAGTCGAGCCAGTCCTTCGAGGGATGCTGGTTCGGGTTCGTCATGACCTCGACGAGGTCGCCGTTGCGGAGCTTGTAGCGGAGCGGGACGATCGCGCCGTTCACGCGCGACCCCGAGCAGTGCTCGCCGACCTGGCTGTGGATCGCGAAGGCGAAGTCGACGGGCGTCGAGCCGCGCGGGAAGACCCGCACGTCCCCCTTCGGGGTGAAGACGTAGACCTCGTCCTGGAAGAGGTCGACCTTCACGCTCTCGAGGAACTCGGCCGGGTCCTTGAGGTCCTTCTGGAACTCCATGAGCTGGCGGAGCCAGCCGAAGCGCTCGGCGTCGCGTGGGTCGATGCCGCCCGAGTTGCGCTCCTTGTACTTCCAGTGCGCGGCGATGCCCGCCTCGGCGACGCGGTGCATGTCGTGCGTGCGGATCTGGATCTCGATGCGCTCGCGGCCGGGACCGATGACCGTCGTGTGGAGCGACTGGTACATGTTCGGCTTCGGGAGCGCGACGTAGTCCTTGAAGCGCCCAGGGATCGGCGTCCACTGCGAGTGCATGACGCCGAGTGAGGCGTAGCAATCGCTGACCGTCTCGACGAGCACGCGGAACGCGATCACGTCGTAGACCTGGTCGAAGTCGGACTGCTGCGCCTGCATCTTGCGCCAGATCGAGTAGAGGTGCTTGGCGCGACCGGTCACGTCGCAGGCGAAGCCTTGCTCGTTCAGCTTCGCGGCGATGAGGCGCGAGGTGTCGATGATGTAGTCGTCGCGCTTGCCCTTGGACGTGGCGATCTTGCGGCTCAGGTCGGCGTACGCATCGGGCTCGACGTACTTGAACGCGAGGTCCTCGAGCTCGCTCTTGAAGCGCGCGATGCCGAGGCGGTTCGCGAGGGGCGCGTAGATCTCCATCGTCTCGCGCGCGATGCGGTCCTGCGCCTCGGGCTTCATGAACTCGAGCGTCCGCATGTTGTCGAGGCGGTCGCAGAGCTTCACGAGCAGGACGCGGATGTCCCGCGCCATGGCCACCAGCATCTTGCGGAAGTTCTCCGCCTGCCGGTCCTCCTTCGAGGCGAAGTTGATCTTCGAGAGCTTGGTGACGCCGTCGACGAGGAACGCGACCTCCTGGCCGAAGTCGCGCTCGATGTCGTCGACGGTCGCGAGCGTGTCCTCGACGACGTCGTGAAGCAACCCGGCGCAGACGCTCGCCGTGTCGAGCTTCAGCTCGGCGATGATGCCGGCGACGCTGACCGGGTGGCAGAAGTACGGCTCGCCGCTCTTGCGGACCTGGCCCTCGTGGGCCTTCTTGCTAGAGTCGTACGCTCTCGCGATGAGGTCGAGGTCCGCACCCGGCTGATATGCGCGAACCCGGTCGACGAGCTCGGTGACGGAAAGCATTCGCGATTCGTGTCGACGTCGGCCCAGCTCCGCGAGGTTGCGGGGCGACGCGTCCTCTTCTTGAAACGCTAACACCCCGCACGAACCCTCGCAAATCCGTCGCCGATGATCGCCCCCGCAGCGACGTTCCCGGTCCCACCCGCCGCCCCGATCGGCGTCTACGTCCACTTCCCCTTCTGCCTGAAGAAGTGCCCGTATTGCGACTTCGTGTCGTACGCGCGCGACCGCGCCGCGATCGATCACGAGGGCTACGCCGACGCGGTGCTCGCCGAGCTCGACCGACGCGCCGAGGTGCTCCGCGATCGGGAGCTCGTGACGGTATTCTTCGGTGGCGGCACGCCCTCGCTCTGGGAGCCGCGCGCGCTCGGCCGCGTGCTGGCAGGAGTGCGTCGGGCCGCGAGCCGGCAAGCCGACGAGGTCGAGGTCACGGTCGAGTGCAATCCGAGCTCGCTCGACGAAGCACGCGCCCGCGCACTGATCGACGTCGGCGTCGATCGCTTGAGCATCGGGGTGCAGGGGCTCGACGCGGGGCGCCTCGCGTTTCTCGGGCGGCTGCACGACCCCGAGGGCGGGCTCGCGGCGGTGGAAGCGGCCATCCGGGCCGGCGTGCCGCGCGTTTCCGCGGACCTCATCTACGGCGTCGCGGGCGGGGCGCCGGCCGAGCAGACCGCGCGCGAGAGCGCGGACGAGGCGCGGCGGCTGGCCGAGACGGGGGTGACGCACGTGTCCGCCTACGGGCTGACGGTCGAGGCGGGCACGCAGTTCGGCGAGCTCGCGCGGCGCGGGCGTCTACCCATCGCGACGGACGACGCGCAGGCCGACGGCTTCGCGGCCGTCGAGGAGGCGCTGGGCGGCGCGGGGCTCGCGCACTACGAGGTGTCGAACTTCGCTCGCCCAGGGCACGAGGCTCGGCACAACCTCGGCTACTGGCGCGGTCACGACTACCTCGGGCTCGGGTGCGCTGCGGTCGGCGCCGTCACGGGGTACGCCGAGGCCTCGGGGCTCGCGCACCATGCGGCGCGATGGCGCAACTGGGTCGATCCGGCCCGGTACGTCCAGGCGGCGCTCGGCGACGCGGCGCTCGGCGACGCGGGTGAGCTGCTCGACCCCGAGACGCGGCTCCGCGAGCGGATCATGCTCGGGCTGCGGCTCGGCGACGGGCTCGATCTGGGGGTTGCGGCGCGGTCGCTCGGGCTCGAGCCCTGGACGGCGGCGCGACGGAGGGCCGCCGAGCGCCTGGCCGCGGCCGGGCGGCTCGCGGTCGAGGGCGATCACCTGCGGGTGACGCGCGCTGGCTGGGTGTTCGCGGACGGCACCGCGGCGGCGCTCTTCTAGAAGCTCTTCTAGAAGCGGGCCGTGAGCGCGCCCCCGACGAAGCCGGGTGAAATCAGTGGCACGGCCGACATCTCGAGCGCCGGCGGGGCGGCGGGAGCCTCGGCGGGCGCCGGGCGGGCGGGCTTCTCGTCGCGCGCGAGGGCCGGCGCGAGCTTGGGCTGATCGAAAGCGAAGAGGACCAGGCCGGTCGCCGCGACGACCGCCCCGGCGCCGAAGGCGATGCCGGCGGCTCGCCTCCAGGTCTCGCGCTGGTCGAGCGATCGGTTGTAGTCGTCGAGTTGCTGGCCGGTGATGTTGCCGGATGCGCGGGCGTCGTCGATCTCGCGCGCGGATCGCTGTGCGCCGAGCGCGAGTCCGGTGAGTACCCCGCCGACCACGAGGCCGCCCGCGCCGATCGACATGAGCGCGTAGGAGGCGTAGCGCTGGCCGGTCGTCTCGAGCCGCACGTCGAGGCGGCGCTCCTCGCCGCGGGCGAGGTCGACCTCGACGCTGTACGCGCGGGATCCGTTGCGGACCACGGTGACGAGGTGTCGTCCCGAGGGGAGCTCGATCGGCGCGCTGAGCGGCGCGCTCCCGGCGGGGCGACCATCGACGGAGACCTGCGCCCCGGAGGCGGCGTTCACGCTCACGCGCGCGGGCCGCTCGCGGAGGGGGATGTCGACCGCGACGAGGCTGCCGTCGGCCGCGAGCACCTCGCGCTCCTCGGAGAAGAAGCCGGTGGCCTCGATGCGCACCGTGTGCTTGCCCGGCTTCACGTCGCCGATCAGCGGAGCATCGCTGGGGGCGGCGCCGTCGAGCGTCACGCGGGCGCCTCTCGTCTGCGAGGAGACCATGAGACGGGTCGGTGCCTTGACCTCGCCTGCGGGAGCAGCCGGCGCGGGGTCGAGGCGACCGGCGATGGGCTCGAGCTCCGCGAGCGCGGCGGCGGCGTCCGCGCGTCGCCCTCCCTGCTCGACCTTGGTGATGTAGTCGCGGTAGAGCCGGAGGGCCTCGCGAAGGTGATCGGGGCGCCGGTCGAGGTAGTACTGGCGGCGGTGAGCCTGAGCGACCGAAAACAGGATCGCGGGCTTGGGCGCGAGACGGTACGCCTGCTCGAAGGCCTGGATCGCGGCGTTGAAGCTGCCCGCCTCGAAGGCCTGGGCGCCGGCGTTGAAGTACGTCTTGGCTTGCGCCAGCGCGGCCGCGTCGTCGGCCACGGCGGGGCGAGCGAGCGCGATCACGGTGGCGGCTGCGGCGGCGAGCTGTGCGCGTCTCACTGGACCTCCGGGCGGGCACGGTACACGTGGAGCCCGGCGGCGTCGGCGATGGCCAGGTCCTGCAGGCCGTCTCCGTCGATGTCCGTGGCGACGCAGTCGACGCCTCCCTCGAGGGCGTCGGTATTCGTCTCGAACAGCTTCCTGGTCGACGAGACCTGACGTGTCGCCCGGTCGATCTTGACGACGTAGGCGCCACCTGCGAGGAGGACGGTGACCTGCCCCGCGGCGTCGCGATCGGTGCGGAGGCACGCCACGCTCGTCAACCGACCGTCGTCGCCCGCCGCCGTCGTCGAGGCGGTCGGGTCGGGGTTGGAGATGACGGTCCGCTTCGCGATGTCGAGGTCTCCGGTGCCGTCGTTCCACAGCACGAACGCCGCCCCAGGCGCGTTGCCCGTCGGGGCGGCCGCGACGACCACGTCGACGAAGCCGTCGCCGTCGACGTCGCAGGGCAACGCGCGCCCCGAGAGCCCATCATCCCGCGCTACCTCCTCACCGATGAGCTTGGGCTTCCCGAGCGACCACTGATCACCGTCCGGACTCGCGATGATCACGGCGCTCCGCATGCTCGCGTCGTCGCCGCCGTTCCACCGCGTCAGGACGACGAGCGAGTCGGCACCGCTCGAAGGGCCCAGGTTCACCGGTACGAGGTGCGTGTCCTTGAGGAGGCCGGAGCCCGCCAGCTCCTTGTTGGGCAAGCCGGGCACCGAGAGCGAGGCCGCCTCCGTGGCGGGCAGGAGCCACAGCGCGAACGCCGACGGTTTGTTTCCCGCGACCGCCACGTCCAAGTGATCGCGGCCTCCGGAGAAGTGTCCCGTCACGACGTGTTGAGGGACCGAGATGTGGCGGCGCGTGCTCTCGTTCGGTGTGTCGGTGTAGATGGCGAAGGGCGATTCGAGCAGGCGACTCGAGTTGCCGGAGAAGAATGACAGCCGAGACGTCGTCGTCGCCTCGTACGAGTACGAGACGACGACCAGGTCGGTGATCGCGTCGACCGGGTCGTTCGCCCCCTGTCCGGCCTGCAGCGTGTTCTGGGCAGCGATCTGGCCGATCGTGTCGAGCCGCCCGAACGAGATGGGCAGGCCGGGTGGACCCGCAGGTTGGCCGAAGAGGATCGAGAGTGAATCGCCGCCGACCTCGAAGCTCCCGCGCTCGCTTACGGCGAGGTCGTTCACGAGATCGCCGTCGAAGTCGCCGACCGTTAACTGCGTCGGCGCGCCGGTCGTCGGGACCTTGGCGTAGGCGAAGCGCCCAGCGCCGGCGCCGTTGTAGAAGTCGAGCCCCGCCGACGTGGACACCGACGCGACGACGTCGGAGATGCCGTTGCCGTTGAGGTCGACGATGACCGCCTGGTCCCAGGCCGTGCCTTGAGGCGGAGCGATCGCCGGGTGCCTGACTACGCCCTGCTCGATGACGCTCACGTGGACGCCGGACGAATCGACGAAGTCGAGCACGCCGTCGTCGTTCAGGTGGCCCACCGCGAGCGGGCTAAGGATCGTTTCGCTCGCGTAGGGGATCGCGGTCTGCGGCTTCGATGGGCCCTCCCCCGGCGGTGCGGTCGCGAACGTACCGTCCCCCTGCCCGTACGCGACGGCGATGCCCCGCTGCCCGCCGGTCTTGGTCCAGATCACGAGGTCGAGTTTGTCGTCGGGGTCCACGCGGTACGCGATGACGCCACCTCCGTCGTCGACCACGGCACCTTCGGGCAACGCGATCGGCTTCCCGATGCGATTGCCCGCCGGTTTGCATGGCGCGAGGAGGGCCACGGAAGTGGCTTTCCGCCACGCGAGAGCGACCTCCTGGCACGAGAGGGTCGGATCGAACGAGCCCACTCCGTAGCGCGGGGCGAGGTCCTTCACGTTTTGCGGGAGCGGTGCGATCGGCATCGCCTTCTGGCCGGCGCGCGCGAGCAGCGCGGTCGAGCCCGTCAGCGCGAGCGTCTCGTCACCGGACAAGCTGGAGTCGGCGTCGATCGGGACGAGGATGACCGTGCCGGCGAGGTCCGTCGAGTAGGCGATCGGTGACAGCGACCGATCGGCGCTGCCCTCGAGGACGCCGAGCCCCGCTTCGAGCGGCTGAACGATGTCGTCGATGCCGTCCTGGGTGAGGTCGCCGATGGCGGGGATGGCCGCTTGCGCAGGGATCCGGGTGGTCTTCACGCCGACCCCCGTCGGATCGAAGTAGCTCACCGAAAGGCCCGCGCTGCCGACACCGAGCAGGTCGCCGCGACGGTCGCCGTCGAAGTCGCCGGCCATGAGGCGCAGCACCGCCCCGTCGACGTTCGGCCCCCAGGTGTCGAAGACCCCCGAGGGCGCGCGGCACAGGCCGTCCTGGCCGCAGCCCATGCTGGACGGGCACGCGCTGCCGGCGGCGCTGCAGTCGAGGCGGCACTCGCCGATCGACCCTTTGGGGCGGCACGCGGCCGAGCCCTGCGCGAAGTCGTCGCAGTCCTCCCCGCGCTCCGGCTCGACCACGCCGTTGCCGCAACGGCCGGTCTCGAGGGGTTGCAGGTCTGCGCAGGCGCCCTGCGTGGCGGCCAGGAGCAGCGCGGCGACGCCCCGGAAGGCCGCGACGCCGCGGCGGGAGCGGCGGCGCTGGGCGCCGGATCGGTCGAAGCTCATTGGAACGGGTTCTCCAGCTCTCCGTGGCCAGTGCTCCTCGCGGCAGGCTTGCCGAGGGCGGCCGCCTTTGCCGGGGGCGGCGCGAAGAGCTCCTTGTCCTTCGAGGGTATGACGGGGAGATCGCGCGGCAGGAAGCCTGCGGCCTTCAGGGTCAGCGTGAGCTCCTTGTCGTCCCGCTTGAGGCGGACCGGCCCGGGAGCCGCACCCAGCCGCTCCGCGCCGAGGAATATCTCGGTGCCGGGCGGCTCCGCGGCGACCGTGATGGCCACCTCCCCGCCGGGCTCGGGGGTGACCGCGGGCGTGGAGTTCGCCGGGGACGCGGCGCTGGCGGTCGAGGCCGCGCTCGGCGCGACGACGGGGAGCTGAGCGTTCGCGTTCCGCGGGGGGACGGCGTCCGGACCGGCCGCAACGTCGCGAGGCGGGCGCCCAATGCCGAAGGCCGCCGTGACGAGGACGCCGACCGCGACCGCTGCGACCCCGACGAAGAGCGTCGTGGCGCGGCCCTTCGTCGCGGCGGTCGGGAGCGCGGAGGCGTCCGGTCCCGCGACGCTGCCGGCGGTGCCGCTGGCGCCGGTCGCGCCGAGCACGGTGCGCGCCTCCGCGAGCGCGCCGGTGTCGCCGGGCGTCTTCCGGCTGGACGCCGAGAGGTCGCCGGTGCGACGCCCGTCGGGCTTCAGCGCGACGACCCGCACCGCGTAGCCCGCCCCGGAGGCGGCCTGCGCCAGCGCCTCGAGGCCGGCGCCGAGCGACTCGGGGCGCGCATCCGGGCTCTTCTCGAGCATGCGGAGCACGGGCGCGTCGAGGGCGGTCGCGAGCCCGGGCAGCACCGAGGACATCGCCGGCGCAGGCGACGCGGTTTGCTTGAAGAGGAGGTCGACGAGGGTCTCACCGTCGAAGGGGAGCTGCCCGGTGAGCGTCAGGTGCACCATGATCCCGAACGAGTAGATGTCGGTGCGAAGATCGATGTTCTGCCCGCGGCACTGTTCGGGCGACATGTAGTGCGGCGTGCCCATCGGCGTGCCGGTGCGCGTCCGGTGGCCGCTCATGGCACCGTCGCCCATGAGCTTTGCGATGCCGAAGTCGAGGAGCTTCGGGACTGGGGTGCCCTCGTCGTCGAAGCTCAGGAACACGTTCTCGGGCTTGAGGTCACGGTGCGCGATGCCCGCCGAGTGCGCGGCGTCGAGCGCGCGCGCGACCTGGCGCAGGATCGGGATGGCCTCCTCGGGAGGGAGCGCTCCGCGCCGCTCGAGGTAGGCGTCGAGCGTCTCGCCCTCGAGCAGCTCCATCACGTAGTACTGGCGCCCGTCGTCCAGGGCGCCAAACGAGAAGATGTCGATGATGCCCTTGTGGCGGATCTGGTTGACCGCTCGCGCCTCGGCGATGAAGCGCGACACCATCTGCGGGTTCGACGACCACTGCCGGTTCAGGACCTTGACCGCCGCCCGCTTGCCGATGAGCGGGTGCACGCTCGCGTACACCGATCCGAAGCCACCCTCGCCGATCTTCGACTCGACGCGGTACTCACCGACCATGCGGCCGGGCTCCAGGTCGGCGTCCGCGTTGGCGAAGGCTTCGTCGGGCAACAGCCCCTCGCCGTCGTCCTCGCAGTGAGTGGATTCAGGCGGGTAACGCCTACGGCATGTGGGACAGGTCGCCATTTCGTCGCGGGAGCGTCGTGGGGACGCGGCGGAAGCATATCCGAGGCTCGCGCGAGCGCCAGAACGGGCGGCTGTTCGTTTGCGGCCTCCGGTCGCGGCGGTTACTCTCTCGTCGCGATCGAGCCCCGCGACGACGACACGAGATCCCCTTGCGTCCGCCTGAAGCTGCCACCGCCCTTCGCTTCGCGTTCGCCCTCCTGGTCGCGGCCGGCGTGGTCCTTGGGACCGCTTCCGACGTGCGGGCCGAGACGAACTGGGCGACGCTCCAGGCGATCGAGATGACGCGCCAGGGAAGCGAACATGCGGCCCGGGGCGACGGATCGGTGGGCGTTCGGCGCTTCCTCGAGGCGATCGCGTTCGACCCGACGTACGCGCCGGCCTACCTCGCCCTCGGCGAGCTGCACGAGGCGAGCGGCGACCCGGCCGAGGCCGAGCGCGCGTACTCGATGGGGATCGACCACGTCGGGCGGTGGGCGGGCGGGCTGCGCGCGCGCGCCAAGCTGCGGGCGCGTTCGAGCCGGCTGACCGAAGCGATCGCCGATCTCGAGGCCGCGGCCGACGTCGAGCCGGAGGACGCCGCGCTCCTGCTCGAGCTCGAGGAGGCGTACGTCGCGAATCGGGCGCTCGTCGCAGCGCTCGCGGTCGCGCGACGTCGCGAGTCCCTCGCCTCGAAGCAGGGGGAGCGGCCAGCCATGGCCGAGGCGCGCGTGCGCGTGCGAGCGCTGGCCACGCTCGTGGGCGACGTCGACCCCGTGGCCGCGTGGGCGCGCGAGCGCGGGCTCGTGCGCAGCGCGCTCGCGCGCCATGCCCGGCGCCGCTGACGCGCATTCCCGGGCGCCGAGGGGCGCGACCTGGTGCTAGGCTCCGCCGCCCATGCCGAGCGCGCGACCTGGTTTCGCGGGGGGTCACGCGGCCGACGCCTTCGCCGCAATGACGGCCGAGGTGAGGCCCGAGGTCGAGCGTCGCCTCGCGCGCTCGTGGGCACGCGAGATCCGGGCGCTGAAGAATCGCGGCGGTGAGGTCGTCGCGATGGCGAACGCCGCGCGCGATCTGACGATGCGCGGGGGCAAGCGGTTCCGCGCGGTCCTGGTCGTGGCGGCGCACCTCGGCGTCGCCCCGCGGGCGCGGCTCGACCCGGCGCTCGACGCGGGTGCGGCGTTCGAGCTGCTGCAGACCTACTTGCTCGTGCAAGATGACTGGATCGACGGCGACGCCACGCGGCGCGGTGGCCCCAGCGTGCACGCCGCGTTGCGGGGCGTCCTCGGCGACGAACGGCTCGGCGACGTGTCCGCGATCCTCGCGAGCGATCTCACCTGGGGGCTCGCGGTGCGGACGCTGGCCGCGGTCGACGCGCCCGCCGCGCGCGTGCTGGCCGCGGTGGACCTGCTCATGGCGGTGCACCGCGACGTCGTCGTGGGTCAGCAGCTCGACGTCCTGGGTCGCGCCGAGGACGTGGAACAGATGCATGCGCTCAAGACGGGCAGCTACACGGTGCGCGGTCCGCTCTTGCTCGGCGCGACGCTCGCGGGCGCGCCCAGGGCCACGCTGCAGGCGATCGAGCGCTTCGCGGCCCCGCTCGGCGTGGCGTTCCAGCTCCGCGACGATCTGCTCGGCGCGTTCGGCACGGCCGCGGAGACGGGCAAGCCGATCGGGGGCGACCTGCGCACCGGCAAGCGTACGGCCGTCCTCGCCGAGGCGGACGGGCGCGTCGACGCCGCGGGGCGCGAGGCGATCGCGCGCGCGCTCGGGCGGGCCTCCGCGACCGACGACGACGTGCGCGAGGCGACCGCGGCGCTCGAGGCCTCGGGCGCACGTGCGGCGGTGACGGCGCGCCTCGCGGCGCTGTGCGATCGTTCGGTCGCCGCAGCCGCGAGGCTCCCGCTGTCGGCGCGCGCGCGGGCCGTCCTCGCGGGAGCGGCCGACGCCCTGCGCTGGCCGCCGATCACGCGAGGCGCGGCGTGACCGCGACGGCGCACGCACCGGGCAAGGTGATCCTCCTCGGCGAGCACGCGGTCGTCTACGGGCGCCCGGCGCTCGTGGCCGCGATCGACCGCGGTGCGCGGGCGACCGCGGGGCTCGCGGCGCGGGGCTTCCCGAGCCAGCTCACCGTCCTCGGGCGCAGCTTCGACGCGGATCCGGGCGGGCACGAGGACCTCGCCCGCGCGTTCGCCGCGTTGCTCGCGCCGGCGGGCGGCGGTGCGGCGGCGACGCGGAATGTCGTCGTCGACGCATCGAGCGAGCTTCCTCCCGGCGGCGGCCTCGGCAGCTCGGCGGCCCTCGGCGTCGCGATCGCGCGCGCGGTCTGTGCGGTCGTCGACGGCGACGCGATCGAGCCCTCCGTGATCGCGCGGGCGGATGCGTGGGAGCGGGTGTTCCACGGCAATCCGTCCGGCATCGACACGGCGGCGTCGGTGCGCGGCGGCTGCCTGCGCTTCGTGCGCGGAGCTGGCGCGACGGACGCGACGCTGGCGCGCGAGCTGCGGCTCTGCGTCGGCTGGAGTGGTCGTTCGTCGTCGACCCGCGTGATGGTGGAGCGCGTCGCGGCGCTGCGCGAGCGCGACGCCGATCGAGTCGACCGCGACCTCGACGCCATCGCCGCGCTCGTCGAGGGGGCGGTCGTCGCCCTGTCCGCAGGAGACCTCGCCGCCCTCGGTGAGCGAATGGACCGCAACCAGTCCTTGCTAGGCGGGCTCGGCGTGTCGACGCCCGCGATCGAGGCCATGTGCGACGCGGCGCGCGGGGCGGGCGCGCTGGGAGCCAAGCTCACGGGCGCAGGCGGCGGTGGCTCGGTGATCGCGCTCCTGCGGTCGAGCGACGACGGCGGCGACGATCCCGCGGCAGGCGAGGCGGTCCTCGACGCGTGGCGCGCCGCAGGATTCGACGGGTTCGTCACGCGCGTCCGGCGTGGCGCCGCGGAGGTCCGATGAACGCGACGGGACGCAGTGAGGATCGCGGACCAGGCTTCGCAGAGGCGATCGCACACCCGAACATCGCGCTCGCCAAGTACTGGGGCAAGCGCGATGACGGCGATCGACTGCCTGCGGTGCCGAGCCTTTCGGTCACCCTCGCGGGCATGCTGACGCGTACGCGCGTGCGGTTCGACGCCGCGCTCGACGCCGCTGAGCTCGTGATTGGCGGCGCCCAGGCGTCCGTCGGGGCCACCGCGCGAGTGGCGGCGCTGCTCGACCGGGTGCGCAGCGCGTCCGGCCGCCTCGAGCGCGCGCGCGTCGAGAGCGCGAACGACTTCCCCACCGCTTCGGGCCTCGCCTCGAGCGCCTCGGCCTTCGCGGCGCTGGCCGCAGCAGCGACCGCAGCCGCCGGGCTCTCGTGGTCCGCGGCGCGGGTGAGCGACCTGGCGCGCCGCAGCTCGGTCTCGGCTGCACGATCGGTGCTCGGTGGCTACGTCGAGCTTCCCGCCGGCCGCGCGGGCGATCTCGAGCTCCCCGCCCTGCCCGTCGCCTCGTCCGATCACCTCGATCTCCGCATCGTCGTGGCGGTGACCCGAGAAGGGCCGAAGGACATCGGTTCGACCGAGGGCATGTTGCACACGACCAGGACCAGCCCGTTCTACGCCGCGTGGGTGGCTCATGCGCCCTCGCTGTGCGCGCGCGTTCGCGACGCCGTCCTGGCCCGCGATCTCGAGGCGCTCGGCGCCGCGGCCGAGGAGAGCGCGCTTTGCATGCACGCCTCCGCCATCGCTGCGGCTCCGGGCCTGATCTACTGGACGGGAGCGACGGTCGAAGCGATCGCCGAGGTGCGCCGGCTCCGCGCGCGTGGCCTGGCCGCGTGGGCGACGATCGACGCGGGGCCCCACGTGAAGGTCATCACCACGCCCGCCGACGAGGACGCCGTCACGCGCGCGATCGCCGGGGTGCCTGGCGTGTTGCGTACGATCGCGACCCGCCCCGGTCCGGGGGCGACGGTGGTCGCCGGGGCGCCGGCGGAGCGCTGACATGCCCGGCGTCGCGCGCGCTCCTGGGAAACTGGTGCTTTCCGGCGCTTACTCGGTGCTCGAGGGGGCGCCCGCGATCGTCGCGGCGGTCGATCGGTTCGCGACCGCCGACGCGGGTCGGGCGGCGGACCGCGTGACCGACGAGGTGCGCGCGGCGATCGAGGCCGGCGTGCTCGAGCGTGCTCCTTGGTTCGATGCGTCGCCGTTGCGCTGCGCTGCGCCGACCGCCGATGACCCGACCGCGACGCGCAAGCTCGGACTCGGCTCGAGCGCGGCGATCCTCGTGGCATCGATTGCTGCATGCATCGCGGAGGCTCCGCGCGACGAGGGCGCCCTGCGTCGACTGGTCCTCGACCGGGCGCTCGCCGCGCATCGCCGCGCTCAGCACGGTGGGAGCGGGGTCGACGTCGCGGCCAGCGTGCACGGCGGCGTCGTCGCGTGCCGCATCCTGGGCCCCGCGTCCTCGGGACCGCTCGCGCGCACAGGCGACCTCCAGGTGCAGCCACACGCGCTGCCAGCCGCGGTGGTCCTGCGGGTGTTCGCCAGCCGGACCGAGGCCAAGACCTCGACCATGCTGGCGCAGGTTCGCGATCACGCACGAGCCCGCGCTGCCGACTACGACCGCGCGATGGCGAGGGCGATCGCGGGCGCCGAGGCCGCCTTGGCGGCGCGCGACGTCGCCTCGTTCGTCGCCGCGCTAACGTGTCAGGCGCTCGCCCTCGCCGAGCTGGGCCGCGCCGCAGGAGCCCCGATCGTCACGCCCGACGTGGAGCGCCTGGCGCTCGTCGCCGCAGAGGAAGGCGCCGCGTTCGTCCCGTCGGGGGCAGGTGGCGGCGACATCGCGCTCTACGTCGGTCCGGCCGAGCCCTCCGCCGAGCTCGTCGCGCGCGCCCTCGAGGAAGGGCTCTACCGGCTCGAGATCGCGGTGGGCGCGCGGGGCGTTCACCGGATGCCAATCGGCTGACGCGCCATTCGGCCCCTCCACGCGCGCTCCCCGAGTTTTCCCTGAACGCGGCCGGTCCGCCGCGCTAGAGATCCTGCGCCTCATGAAGCAGCGCACCTCTTCCCTCCCCGGCTTTCGCGGCCTCGACCCCGCCGCGCGACGCCGGCGAATCGCCGAGGCGTGCGGTCTCGACCCCGCCGAGATCGATCGCGCGTTCACGACCGGCGGCCTCGACGAAGACGGCGCCGACGCGATGGTCGAGAACGCGATAGGGACGCTCGGTCTGCCGTTCGGGGTCGCGCTCAACATCCAGGTCAACGGCGCGGATTACCTCGTGCCGATGGCGATCGAGGAGCCCAGCGTCATCGCGGCAGCTTCTCACGCGGCCAAGCGTGTGCGCGCCGGCGGGGGGTTCACGGGATCGGTCGATCTGGCGATCATGCACGCGCAGATCGAGCTCCACGCGGTGACCGATCCCGCGGGGGCGTGCGCGCGGATCCACGCCGCTCGAGCCGAGCTGATCGGCGCTGCCAACGAGGCAGTCCCCGGTCTCGTCCAGCGCGACGGCGGCGCGCGCGACCTCGAGGTGCGCGACCTCGGCGAGGGGTGTCTCGTCACGCACGTCCACGTGGACTGCCGGGACGCGATGGGCGCGAACCTCGTCAACACGATCGCCGAAGCGCTCGGTCCGCGCATCGCCGAGCTCGGGGGCGGCGAGCTCGGCCTCCGCATCCTGTCGAACCTCTGCGACCGCCGCTGCACGCGGATCTCGGCGCGCGTACCCGTCGCCGCGCTCGCCGAGGACGCCGAGGCCGGGCGCGCCGTCGCCCGCGGCATCGCGAGCGCGTCCCGCTTCGCCGAGCTCGACCCGTACCGCGCCACGACGCACAACAAGGGCATCATGAACGGGGTCGACGCGGTCGTCGTCGCCACCGGCAACGACTGGCGCGCCGTCGAGGCCGGGGCGCATGCGTTCGCCGCGCGCGACGGCCGCTACCGCCCGCTCGCGGTGTGGCGCCTCGCCGACGGCGACGATGTCCTCGAGGGCCACCTCGAGCTGCCCCTTGCGCTCGGCACCGTCGGCGGTGCGCTGCGGGCCCACCCCGGCGCGCGCATCGCCCTGGACATCCTCGGCGTGCGCTCCGCCGCCGAGCTCTGCCTCGTCACCGCCGCCGCCGGCCTCGCGACGAACCTGGCTGCGCTGCGAGCGCTCGCGACGGAGGGGATTCAGCGCGGGCACATGGCGCTGCACCGTCGCGCGACGAAGGGCCCGCCGCAGTGAGCGCCGCGCGGACGCGCTCGCCGCTCCTCGCCTCGCTCCTCCGCCCGGAGCTCGCCGAGCTGACGGCCTACGAGCCCCTCGCGGGAAGCTACCCAGTTCGGCTCGACGCGAACGAGGCCCCCGCCCTCGTCTCGGACGAGGCTCGCAGCGTGCTCGCGCGCGCGATGGCCGCGTGCGAGCCGACCCGCTACCCCGACGCGCGCATGGTCGCGCTGCGCGAGGCGATCGCCGATCACATGGGCGTCCGCGCCGAGCAGGTGCTCGCTGGTTGCGGCTCCGACGAGGTCATCGCGCTCCTGCTCACGGCGCTCGATCACGCTCGCCCCGGCGAGCGCCACAAGACCATCCTCACGACCACCCCCACGTTCGTGATGTACCGGCTGACCGCGCGCGCTCGCGGGATGCAGGTCATCGAGGTGCCGCTCGATCGCGCCTGGGACCTGGACGTCGGGTCGATGAGGCGCGCGATCGAGATGATGCGACCGCGCGTGATCTTCATCGCGACGCCGAACAACCCGACCGGCAACCTCGCGTCGCTCGACCGGCTAGAGGCCGTCATCGAGGCCGCTTCCGAGTCGCTCGTCGTCGTCGACGAGGCCTACGTCGACTACGCGCCGCGCGCGCAGCTCGCCCTGCTGGCCCATCCCAACGTCGTGGTCATGCGCACGCTCTCGAAGATCGGCTTCGCGGCGCTCCGCGTAGGTTGGCTCGTCGGCTCCGAGGAGCTCGTGCGCGAGGTCGACAAGGTGCGCCAGCCGTTCAACATGGCCGCGCCCATCCAGGCGGCGGCGGTTGCCGTGCTTCGCGACCTCGGGCCCGAGCTTGGCAGGATCCGCGACGCGGTCCTCGCGGAGCGCGCTCGCGTCGCCGCCGGCCTGACGTCGCTCGGCTTCGATCCCACGCCGAGCGACGCGAACTTCCTGTGGGTGGCGTGCCCGCGCCCCGCAGACGAGGTCGCGCACCACCTCGCCTCCCGCGGGGTGCTCGTGAAGAGCTTCCACGCGCGCGGAGGGCGCCTCCTGCGCCAGGTCCGCATCACCATCGGAGCGCCGCACGAGAACGATCGCCTCCTCGAGGAGCTCGCGGCGTGCACCTGAGGCCCGGCGCGATCGCGCTCGGCGGCCTCGCGATCGCGCTCGCCGCCGGCTGCGCCTCGTCGGGGGTCGTGCGCGTCGTCGACGGTCGACCCGTCGAGGGGCGCTTCGTCTCGCCACGCGCCTACGCATACTACGCGCGCGGCGCCTCCGCCGAAGCTCGGGGCGATTTGCCCGACGCGCTCCGTGACTACGAGGCCGCCGTCGCCGAGGACGAAGGCGCCGATCTCTGGACGCGCATCGGCGCGGTGCGCTGCGCGCTCCTCGGCGCGGCCGGCGAGGGCGTGATCGACGCCTGGCGACGCGCGGAGGTCATCGACGCCGCCTTCGAGCCGCTCTGGCGCGCGCGCGCCCGCTGTGAGCTCGCCGCGGGCCACGCCTCCTCTGCTCTCGTCGCCGCGGAGCGCGCGCTCGCGCTCGACCCGGAGCAGGTCGAGGCCAGCCTGGTCGTCGCCGACGCTCTCGCGGGCGTCGGTCGCCTCGAGGACGCGCGGCGCCTCCTCGGCGCACTCCTCGCGAGGAGCCCCACCACGACCTCCGCCTGGCGCGCGCTGCGCGACCTGGCTCGCCGCTCGGGGGACGCCGCCACGCTCGCGCGAGCGACCGAGCGGCTTCGCACCTCGGCGGAACACGCCCCGGTCGTCGCCTCCGAGCGAGCGAGCGAACGCGCGGCCCAGGTGGACCGCGCGCTCGTTCACGGCGATCTCGTCACCGTTCGCCGCCTCGCGCTCGCCGCGCACCAGCCGCTCGCCGAGGTCGCCGTGCGCGCGGCTGCCCTCGCGCGCCCCGCGGCGGCTCGCGAGCTGGCCGAGACCGTGCTCGCCGCCGATCCGCACGAAGGCTCCGCGCTCATCGCGCTCGCGGCGGCTGCCGACCTCGAGGGCGACTCCGCCGCGCTCGACCGAGCGCTCTCGGCTCCGCTACGGTCGCCTCCCTCTCCGCCGTCGCCTCTCGCCCGCCTCGTCCTCACGGAGCTGATCGCCCGCCGCGTGGGGCCGGCCCCCGCACGCGCGATCCTCGACTCGACGGCGCCCGCCCCGGGGGAACCCGACCCGCTCGTCGACGCCCTCGCCAGCCGGCTCCGGGTGCGCCTCGCGCCGGCCGGCTGAGGCGCCCTATTTCGCGGGGGCGCCGGCGTCCCCGCCGCCCCGCTTCCACGTCAGCTCGAAGTCGAGGGTGTTGTCCCCTTCCCTCACGTCGAGCTCCTTCTCGACGCGCCACTCGATCGCCGGCAGGTACGCGTTCACGCGGACACGCCCCACGGGGACGCGCGTGACCTGGTACCGGCCATCGAGCCCGGTCACGTCGTGCGTCGAGAACTTCACCACGAAGACGTCCCCGACCAGCCACGTCTTGTCGAGCTGATCGCGCAGTCGGTACTGCGCGGCCGGCTCCGTCGGGTAGAGCTTCACCGGACCGCCGCCCGGCACCGCGACCATGATGGCCTTGCCCGGCGCGCCGTCGAGGTACGGCATGTACGCCTCGACCGAGTCCGTGTTGAAGACCTCGAGCCATTGCCCGAACGTGACCGCGATCGTTCGCTTCGACAGGGCGCAGCCGTGAATCACGACCTTCTTGGCGTCGTGGACCTCGGGCACGAAGCCCGGGTAGCCCGTCACCGTCACGAGCGCGTCAGCCAGCGTGCCGTCCTGCCCGGTGCGAAAGAGCCGGCCGTGAGTCGCCGAAGCTTCGCCGCACCTCGGCGGGAACGCCGTCGAGGTGGTCGGCGCCGCGTCGCCGGCGATGCGCACGATGCCTCGGACCACGCCCGTGGGACCCGAATACGGAGCTTCGTGCTTCGGGTTGACCGCCTCCTCGACCTTGCCTGGTGGATAGGGACCGGCGACGACCCCGCCCCCCTTCGAGTCGACGGGCGCCTCGGCCGACCTGGCAGTCGGCGGCGTCGCCGAGGCGATCGCCGACGCCGACCCGACCGCCGTCGTGCGCACGGTCGCCGCCTGCGCGCTCGGGGCGGTCAGGGGCGGCGACGGCTTGGCATCGTCGCAGGCTCCGAGCGAAGCGAGGAACAACGTCGCGAGCCCGAGTTCGAAACGCATCCGAGCTCCTTGCGGTGGCGAGTCGCCGCCACCGGATGCCTGAAGCGCGGGCGGCGCCTCCGACGGCCACCGCCCGTTGGTTCGTGGGTGAGCGGAGGTCAGCGTGCCGTGAGCGCAGCCTGCACGGCGAGCTCGATCGGCGTCGTGGGCCAGATGCCGAGCGCGAGCACGAGCACACCGGCGATGACGAGCGCGCCCACGACGTATCCCGAGCGCATCGGCTTCGCGATCGGCGCGCCCGGCGCGGGATCACGCATGTACATGTAGACCAGCACGCGGAGGTAGTAGTAGGCGGCCAGGGCGCTGTTGAGCAGGAGCACGATCGCGAGCGGATAGAGCCCCGCCCCGATCGTCGTCTTCGCGACGTACCACTTGCCGAAGAAGCCGGCGGTCGGCGGCACACCGGTGAGCGACAGCAGGAACAGCGTGAAGGCGATCGCGACCGCCGGATGGCGCTTGCCGAGCCCCGCGAGGTCCTCGTAGCTCACCGCCTCGGCCCCGCGGCTACCGCACAGCACGAGCGCGCCGAACGCGCCGATCGTCGAGACGGTGTACGCGAGGAGATAGTACATCACGCTCGCCTGGGCCTCCTCGCTCGCCCTCGGGATCGTCGCGACCGCGACGAGCACGTATCCGGCGTGCGCGATGCTCGAGTAGGCGAGCATCCTCTTCACCGACTCCTGCCGCCCAGCGACCAGGTTCGCGCCCGTCATGGTCACCACGGCGAGGAGCGCGAGCACCGGCGGCCAGCCAGCGGCCCACGACGCCAGCGCGCCATCGCCGAAGCCACCCACCAGCACACGGAGCATCATCGCGAACGCCGCCGTCTTGACCGCGACCGCCATGTAGCCCGTAGCCGGCGTCGGCGCGCCCTCGTAGGCGTCGGGCGTCCACATGTGGAACGGCACCGCGCTCACCTTGAACGCGAGGCCACAGAGGATCAGCGCCGCGGCGACGAGAACCAGCGCGAGGTTCGCCGGCTTGGCGGCCGCAGGGTGCATGATCGCCGCACGGATCCCAGCCAGGTCCGTGTGCCCCGTCGCGCCATAGAGCAGCGCTCCGCCGTAGAGCAGCAGCACCGCCGCGAACGACCCGAGCAGGAAGTACTTCACTGCGGCCTCGGTGCTGCGCGGCGAGGTGCGTCGGAAGCCCGTCAGCGCGTAGACCGCGAGCGACATCGTCTCGAGCGCGATGAACAGCGAGAGCAGGTCGCCAGCCGCCGCGAGGAGGATCGCCCCGACGGTGCCGAACGTGAGCAGCGGGTAGAACTCGCCGCGGTCGAGCTTGTGCTCCGGTAGGTACCCGCCCGCCAGGAGCGCCGCGAGGGCGCCGCCGAGGCAGATGGTGAACGTGAAGAACAGCGTGAACCGGTCCGCCACGTAGTACGGCGCGAGTCCCGGCAGCGTCTCGAGCTTTTCGGGGCCGACCATCCACACGGCGGCCGCCATGATGGCCCCGGCGAGCAGCGTCACGGCCGTCCCGAGCGCGAGCTCGGAGGACGGGCCCGTGTGGCGGACGTCCCCTTCCTCACGTCGGTGCGAGAACGCCTCCGCGAGCATCAGCAACACCCCGCCGAGAGCGACGACGAGGAGGGGCGAGATGGCCATCAAGCGGGTCACTTTGCGCCTCCGTTGGCCGCGTCGTTCTTCGCGTGCGGCTCAGCGTCCTTCGGGCCGGTCATGCGGCTCGGCGATCCGTCGAGGAACGCCGGGGAGAAGACGTCCTCGGGAAGGAGCTTTGCGTCCTTCTCGTCCGAGTAGAGGACCGCCTGACCCGACACCGTCTTGAACTGGCTGTGGTGCATGTCGATCGCGTCCTTCATCCGGTCGAGGAACACGCCCGGGAAGAAGCCGATCACGAAGATCATGACGATCAGGGGGGCGAGCGCGAGCGCTTCGCGCGGCGTCAGGTCGGGCAGGTGCTTGTTCTTCGGATTGGTGAGCGGTCCGAAGAACATCTTCTGAACGACGCCGAGCATGTAGACGGCTGACAGGATGACGCCAGCGGCCGCGCCCACGGTGTGAATGCCGCCGAAGACGCCGAGCCGCTCCGAGACGTACGTGCCGCTGATGACGAGGAACTCGCCGATGAACCCGTTGGTCCCCGGCACGCCCACGCTGGCGAACGTCACGATCAGGAAGAGCGTGGCGTAAGCGGGCATCACCTTGGCGAGGCCGCCGAACTCATCGACCTGGCGCGTGTGTCGACGGTCGTAGATCACGCCGACGAGCAAGAAGAGGGCGCCCGTCGAGATCCCGTGGTTGACCATCTGCAGCACGGCGCCTTGCATTCCGCTCGGCGTGGCGCCGAACAGACCGAGCATGACGTAGCCGAGGTGAGCGACCGACGAATACGCGACCAACCGCTTCACGTCCTGCTGCTTCCACGCGACCAGCGCGCCGTACAGGACGCCGCCGAGGACCGCGACGCCCGCGAGGTTGGCTGCGAGGCTCGAGGCCGGTCCGGCGAAGAGGCCCATCGAGAAGCGCAGGTACGCGTACGTTCCGAGCTTCAGCAGCACGGCCGCCAGGATCACGGAGCCGCCGGTCGGCGCCTCCGTGTGCGCATCCGGCAACCACGTGTGCACCGGCCACATCGGGACCTTGATGAAGAAGGCCAGCGAGAAGGCCCAGAAGCAAAGCATCTGTGCCGGCCGCGCGAGCACCACGCGGGAGAGATCGATGTAGTCGAACGACCACTGCCCCGTGAGCTTCTGGTTCGCCCACACGAGGTAGAGGATCGCCGCGAGGAGCAGCACCGACCCCACCATCGTATAGATGAAGAACTTCACCGCCGCCTTGATGCGATCGGTCCCGCCCCAGATGCCGATCATCAGGTACATAGGCACCAGGACCAGCTCCCAGAACACGTAGAAGACGAAGAGGTCGAGCGCGACGAACGCGCCGATCATCGCCCCCTCGAGGAACAGGAGCGCGATGCACAGCTCCTTGATCCGCGTCTTGATCGAGCCGAACGACGCGAACGCCGCGATCGGGGTGATGAACGTGGCGAGGATGACGAGCCAGAGGCTGATCCCGTCGACCGCGACGTGGTAGCGGATGCCGAGACCCGGCATCCAATCCTTCGAGTAGTTGAAGTGCCAGCCTGCCGTCATCGGGACCGTGAGCAGCCCGAGCGAGGCGAGGAACGCGGCGGCCATGACCACCAGCGTGAAGCCCCGGACCAGCGAGAGGAGCTGGCGCGGCATGAACATGACCACGACGCCGCCGACGAGCGGCAGGCCGACGATCAGGTTCAAGAGGTGAGGCCACTCCTCGGGCGCCTTCGCGCCCTCCGCCACCACCGCGGGCAGCTCGGACGGCCAGAGCCATTTCACCGAAGCGAGGCCGATAGCCGCGATGAAGCCGAGCGCCACCCGTTGCCTGGGCGACATCTCGCGTGGCACGAACGCTGCGACGATACCCGCGAGGATCGCCGGCCAGATCGCGAAGAGGAAGTCCGTCGCGCTCACTGGAAGCCTCCGGGCTTGAGCAGCTCCTGGATCCTCTCGCCGGGGATGGGGCCCGTCGGGAGCTGTCTCACTTCGGGCACCTGATTTTGTCCCGGGTCGCCCATGCGCTTGGCACCCGCACGCGCGAGCGGGATGGTCGTCGTGGTCTCGCGCTCGAACGCATTTCGCACGTGGAGCACGATGTCCTTCTTCTCACCCGGATCGAGCCGGACCGAGAGCTGGTTGACCGGCGAGTAGTCCTTCGCCGGTGGAATCCCTGGGCCTTCCCAGAGGTACGAGTACCCGAGGCCCGGAGCCGCCGCGAGGACCACCTGGCCGTTCTGCTTGAGCTTCGTGTCGTCGATCGTGGCGGCCGCATGCGGTTGCACGATGAACCATCCAATGCCGAGCAGACCGATGACCATCGACGCGGCGTAGACTTGCACGCGACCGGTCTGGACCGCCCTGAGGATCGTGCCCAGCAGCGCGACGACGCCGGCGGTCAGCTTCGCGAGGATGCCGTCGACGATCCACTTGTCCGCCATCGTGAAGATGTCGGCGAGCGCGTCGACCATGCCGACGACCGTCGCGTCGTAAAGCTCGTCGATCCGCCACTTGTCGACCAGGAGCTTGTAGAACCGCGGCGAGCTCGCGGCGAACGCGCGCTCCGGCTCACCCGCACGGTTCAAGTAGACGTACATCGCGGCGCCCGTACCGGCGAGGAACGCACCGAGGCCGGGGAGCATCATCGGCCACATGAGCCCCTTCGCGCCCTCGCGCTCGGTCATCGCCTTGCTGGCGTGCTCGAACACCGGCTCGAGCAGGTGCCCGAGCGGAGCGATGTGGATGGGCTCGGCCATGAGGAACCCTGCGAAGGCGGCACCGGTCGCCAGCACGACCAACGGGAGCGTCATCTTCCAGGGCGATTCGCGGGGAGTGGGGCCCTCGAGAGACTCCTCGGCCTCGTGGTGGTCGTCGTGCGCATGGTCGTCATGCCCGTGCGAGGCAGGCGCCTTCCAGCCCTTCACGATCTCCCACCCGCGGAACTTGCCGTGGAAGGTCATGAAGTACGCACGGAACATGTAGAACGACGTCATCGTCGCCGCGAGGATGCCCAGCCAGTAGATGGCGGGGCCGAGGTTCGCGGGCCACGCCCACATCGGGACGGTCTTCGATGCCGGCGGGGCGAGCGGCAGGTTCGAGAACGCCTTCCACAGGATCTCGTCCTTCGACCAGAAGCCGGCCGACATCGGGAAACCGGCGATGGCAAAGCACGAAATGAGGAACGTCCAGCGCGTGATGGGCATGTAGCGCCCGAGGCCGCCCATGTTGCGCATGTCCTGCGACTTGTTCACGTCGTGGATTCGTGCGTGCATCGCGTGGATCACGGACCCGGCGCCGAGGAACAGGCAGGCCTTGAAGAAGGCGTGCGTGAAGACGTGGAAGAAGCCAGCGGCGAACGCGCCGACACCGACGCCGATGAACATGAAGCCCAGCTGGCTCACCGTGGAATAGGCGAGCACCTTCTTCAGGTCGGTCTGGAAGAAGCCGATCGACGCGGCAAAGAGCGCGGTGGCGACGCCCGTGATGGCGACGGTCGCCATCGCGGCGGGCGACAGGAGGAACACGACGGAGAGGCGCGCGACGAGGTAGACGCCCGCGGTGACCATCGTGGCCGCGTGGATGAGCGCGGAGACTGGTGTCGGGCCGGCCATCGCGTCCGGGAGCCAGACGTACAGCGGCAGCTGGGCGCTCTTGCCCGCGCAGCCGAGGAAGAGGGCGAGCCCGACGAGCGTCGAGGCGTACACCTGCACGGGCTTCGCGGGGATGAGGATCTTCGCGAGGAACCCGGGGAGCGTCTCGGCGGAGAGGTTGCCGATCGGCCAGATCTTCACCGGCGTCAGGAGGGCGCCGGCGTTTGCCTCGATGCCGTTCCAGGTGAGCGACCCCACGTAGTAGACGAGCATCGAGATGGCGAGGATCAAGCCGAAGTCGCCGATGCGGTTGACGATGAACGCCTTCTTGCCCGCAGACGCATTCTTCTCGTCGGTGAACCAGAACCCGATGAGCAGGTAGCTGCACATCCCGACGCCTTCCCAGCCGACGAACAGCACGGCCAGGTTGTCGCCCGTGATGAGCACGAGCATGGCGAAGATGAACAGGTTCAGGTACGCGAAGAATCGCGCGAAGCCCGGGTCCTCCCACATGTACTCGACGGAGTAGAGGTGGATGAGAAAGCCGATGCCGGTGACGACGAGCATCATCGTCGCGCTCATGGCGTCGACGCTGAAGGCCACGTCGATCGGGATCGACTGGCCCATCCGTCCCGTGACGCTCATCCAGCGCCACGCGTTCCACACGAGCTTTTCGGCGGGCGCGCCCTCGGCAGCCGCGTGCGGCAGCATGAGGAACGTGACCACGCTGAAGAGGAACGCGCCGCCGATGGCCGCGAGGGCCATGGCGCGCACGCCTTCCTTACCTAGGCGCTTACCGAAGACGCCGTTGACGAACGCGCCTAGCAGCGGAAGGCCGAGGATGACGGCCAGCAGCGCGAAGTTCGACGCGGGGAACAGGGTTCGCAGTGTTTCCACGGGTCACTAGTTCCTGAGCAGGTCGGCGTCGTCGGAGCGAATCGTCCGACGCACGCGGAAGAAGGCCAGCACGATGGCGAGACCGACGGCGGCTTCGGCGGCCGCGACCGCGATGACGAAGAACGCGAAGATCTGGCCGGCGTGGTTCTCGGGGCGGAACCGGTTGTAGGCGACGAGCGTCAGGTTCGTCGCGTTGAGCATGAGCTCGATGCTCATCAGGAGCACCAGCAGGTTCCTGCGCAGCAGGAAGCCCACGGCCCCGATGACGAAGAGCAGCGCGGCGACCAAGAGGAAGTACTCGAGAGGGATGCTGTTCACGAGTGCGCCTCCTTGGGCGTGGGGCGACGCGAGGGGGCCTTCTCCGGCGCGGCCTCGGGCTCCTCGCCCTTCGGCGTTGCGACGGCGAGCGTGGGATCGGGCTGCTTGCCGCGCGCGACCGCGATGGCGCCGACGATCGCGACCAGCAGCAGGGCGCCGCTGAACTCGAGCGGGGCGATGCTGGACGTGAAGAGCTCCTTGCCGACGGCCTCGATGGTGCCGAACCCGGCCGGCTGCGTGGCGAGCGTGGTCGTCGCGCCCTTGGTCGCGCGAAGCACGAGCGCGAGCACGCCCGTCGCCGAAAGCAGGAACGTCGCCGCGCCGAGGTAGCGCGAGATCGCCGACCGCGCGTCCGCTGGCGACTGTGCGGCGGGGCCGAGGAGCATGATCACGAACAGGAAGAGGACGACGACCGCGCCCGCGTACACGAGCACCTGGATCGCGGCGAGGAACTCGGCCGCAAGCAGCAGGAACATGCCGGCGATGCCGAGGATGCTCACCAGCAGCGCGATCGCGCTGCGGATCGGGTTCTTCGACGCGACCGTGCCGAGCCCGCCGCCGAGGACGAGCAGCGTCGACAGGGCGAAGATGCCGAAGTCGAGCGCCTTCACGTGAGCCTCCGGGTGGACGACTTGCCGCCGGTCCTGACGAAATCCTCGAGCTCCGGGCGGAACTTCCGCAGGAAGCCGAGCGCCGGCATCGCCGTGCCCTCACCGAAGGCGCAGATCGTGTTGCCCATGATGTTGTCTGCGATCTCGTGCAGTTGGTCGAGCTCCTCGAGCGTGCCCTCACCCGCGACGATGCGGTCGAGGATGCGGAAGATCCAGGCGCTCCCCTCGCGGCAGGGCGTGCACTGGCCGCACGACTCATGACGGTAGAACCGCATGAGGTTGTGGAAGGCGAGGACCGGGTCGACGCGGTCGCTCAGCACGATCGCGCAGCACGTCCCGAGCATCGTGCCGAGCGCGCGGAACGTGTCGACGCCCATCGGCACGTCGAGCACGCTCTTGCCGTGCCACGGGTGGATCGGCGACTTCGGGTCCGGCGCGTTGACGAGCTCGTCGGCGCGGAGGATCGGGCAGGAGGATCCGCCCGGGATCACGGCGAGGAGCTCTCCGTCCACGCCGCCGCCCAGCTCGTAGATGAGGTCGCGCAGCGTGACGCCGACGCAGGCCTCGAAGACGCCGGGCTTCTTCACGTGGCCGCTGACCCCGTACAGCCGGCAGCCGCCGTCTCGCAGGTTGTGCAGGTCGGACAGCTTCGAGAAGGCGTCGCCGCCCATCGCGAGCACGGTCGGGACGGCCGCGATGGTCTCCAGGTTGTTGACGGTCGACGGCATGCCGAACGCGCCGACCTGCGCGGGAAACGGCGGCTTGAGTCGGGGCTCGCCTCGCTTGCCCTCAAGCGAGTTGAGGAGCGCGGTCTCCTCCCCGCAGATGTATGCGCCGGCGCCCGTGTGGACGTAGACCTCGACCGGATAGTCGAGGCCGAACGGCTTCGCGCCGAGGTAGCCCTTGGCCTTCGCCTCTTCGATCGCGCCCCACAGGCGCTCCTTCGAGAGGTGCAGCTCGTCGCGGACGTAGATGTACGCGGCGTGTGCGCCGATGCCGAAGCAGCCGATGATGCAACCCTCCACGATCGCGTGAGGGTTCTTCTCCATCAGCGTCCGGTCCTTGAAGGTGCCCGGTTCGCCTTCGTCGGCGTTGATGACGAGGTAGTGAGGGCGCTCCGGCTTGGGCGGCCAAGGCATGAAGCTCCACTTCACGCCCATCGCGAAGCCGGCACCGCCGCGGCCGCGGAGGTTGGCCGCCTTCATGTCGTCGACGAGCGCCTCGCGAGGCATGCGGAGGGCGCGGCGGGCCTGCTCGTAGCCGCCCTCCTTCTCGTAGGCGGGGAGCTTGTGGCCGTCGGGCAGGCCGTAGTTCTTCGTCAGGTAGTTCGTCGGACGCAGCATCAGGACCTCTGGAGCTCGTCGAGGATCCGGTCGACATCGGCGAGGGTGAGGTTCTCGTGGTACGTCTTGTCGACCTGCATCATCGGGCCCTGCCCGCAGGCGGCCAGGCACTCGGCGGTGCGCAGGGTGATCTTGCCGTCCTTCGTGGTCTCCCCGGGGTGGATGCCGAGGCGCTTCTCGCAGTGCGAGAGGACGCTCTCCGCTCCCCGCAGCGCGCAGCTCAGCGTGCGGCACACCCAGACCTGGTGCTTGCCGACGGGGTGCTGGTTGAACAGCGTGTAGAAGGTGACCACACCTTTCACATGCGCGGAGGACACGCCGAGCCGTTCGGCCACCACCTGCATGATCTCCTCGGAGATCCAGCCGTGCTCGTCCTGGTACACGTGAAGTACAGGGATCAGCGCGGCTTGCCGGTTGGGGTAGCGCGAGAGGATTTGCTCGACTTGCCGCTCGCGCTCGGGGCGTAGAGCGATTTGACTCATCGTCTGGGCCGACCTGGGTGAGTGGGGGCTCCCGGTACGTCGTGGGAAGCTCCGACCCGACGACGCCTGCCGGGCAGCCCCACGTGCTGGGGAGAGACCACGACAGTGCGGACCGGGCGGACCGCGACGGGAAGCGGCGCGCACGCTAGTGAGGCCCCCCCATCGTGTCAAGGTGCGCGATGGGCGCGGTCTGGCTCCGGATTTCGGCCGTCCGGCACGCACATCACGCGGCGGAAGTCACCTCCGCTCGGCGCTCGTTCCCGGTAAGGTGACCCGGCTCGGCTCCCGGGTCGTCCGACGTCGACCGAAATCCAGACGCCGGAGTCGCCTTTCGCTTGAGGTACCCCGCCTCCTTCCGATACGCTTCCGCGCACTTTCGCAGCGCGGCATCAAGCGCGGCGGCAAAATGAACCTCACGGAGGTGGTGCGTGTTCTGTCCGAACTGTGGGACGCAAAACTCCGAAACGGCGTCCACGTGCACGAAGTGCGGCTTCAACTTGAAGGGCGCCGCCGCCCCGAAGTTCAAGGGCACGATGCTGATGAACCAGCAGCCGGCGATGCCGCCGCAACAGCCGGCTCAGCGGCCGGTTGGCCCTCCGCCCGCCGCACCGCCGCCGAGCGCAGGTCCTTCTCAAGGCCTGGCGGGCACCGTGGTCGGCGTGGCGCCGGCGGGCCTGGGCGCGGCAGCGGGACCGCCGCCCGCTCCGCCGCCGCCCGGGCCGCCGCAAGGCTTCGGGCAGCCTGCGTACGGGGGGGCCGCTGCCGCTCCCGGTGGGTACGGTGCGCCGCAGCCACCCCAGCAGCCGGTCAACCCGCTCGGCGGCACGATGGCCATCGACATGCCGCCGCCGGGCTTCGGTCCGCCAGGAGGCTTCGGCCCGTCGCAGGGGCCCCCTCAGGGGGCGTTCCCGCCGCCCGCCGGTCCACCTGCGGGCGGCGGATTCGGCGCTGCACCTCCTGGGCAGCAGGGGTTCGGCGGTCCTTCGGCCGGCGTCCCGGGGGGGTACGGGGCCCCGCCCGCGGGGCCGGGCGGGTTCGGGTCGGACCCGGGCCAGGGCGGGTTCGGCGGTCCTCCGGCCGGCGGTCAGCCTGGCTTCGGTGGCCCGCCCGGCGGTTCGGGCGGCTTCGGTCCGCCTGCGGGCGCTCCGCCCGGTTTCGGTGGCCCGCCAGGGGGCGCTCCGCCCGGCTTCGGCGGCCCCCCTCCGGGCGGTCAGCCGGGTTTTGGCGGGCCCGACCCGATGGGAGGGCAGCCCGGAGGCTTCGGGGCTCCCCAGCCTGGTGGCTACGGCGCCCCTCCGGCGCAGCAGGGCTTCGGAGGTGACCCGTTCGGCGCGCAGCCCGGTGGGATGGGCGGCGCGATGATTCAGGCGGGCGGGCAGTACGGTGGTGCACCAGGCGGGGGCTTTGGCGCCCCGCTGGGCGCGCCTGGCGGCGGCATGGGCTCTGGCGGTGGCGGCCCGCGCGGGGAGATGCGAAACCCCGTGATGGTGCTCGTGATCTCGATGATCTGCTGCGTTTACGGCTTCATCCAGCTCTGGTCGATGCTGTCGGAGCTCAAGGAGTACACGCGGGACGAGTCCTTCGCTCCGTGGCAGGTGCTCATTCCCGTCCTGAACATCTATTTCCTCTTCATCAAGGTTCCGGAGCAGGTCAACAAGGCCAAGCAGATGGCCGGCTCCCGCAACCCGCAGAACGCCGGCATCCTGCTCTACATTCTCATCCCGTACTTCGCGCTCGCGAAGGACCTCAACGAGGTCTGGGATCCGAACGCCAGCTGACCGAACGACCGTGACCGTTCCCGGCGCGTGGGCCGCGCCGCTCGACGCGGCGCGGCCCACGGGGCGTGCGGCTCGGTTGGCGCTCGTCGCTTTGGTCGGTGCGTTGGCGGTCCTCGCCAACGCGCCGATGTGTCCCTTCGCAGCCGTCACAGGGCACCCTTGTCCCGGCTGCGGGCTGACGCGCGCGACACTTTCGATCGTCCACGGCCAATTCGCCCAGGCCTTCCAGCTGCACCCGTTGTCGTTCGTCGTCTCGCCCCTCGCTGCGGTGGGCGGGGTGGTCAACGCGGTGAGCTACGTTCGCTCCGGGCGCTGGTCGGCTGTGGAGGGGCTGCGTGGCCGATGGGTCACGGGCGGCGCTGTCGCGCTCGGGGCGATCATGATCGCGCTCTGGCTGGCGCGCTTCCTCGGAGCGTTCGGCGGCCCGGTCGCCGTCGGTTGACCGCCCTCCCGGGCTTCACCTACCGGCCCGCGCGGTCTCAGCGCGATCACGGCCGGCGCGCGTCGTCACGCTCGGGGGCTCACGAGCGCGCGGAGCTTCACGACGAGCTGGAGCGCATCGAGCGGGGTGAGCCGGTCGATGTCGACGACGCGCAGGGTGTCGACCGCCGCCTTGCTGCCGTCGTCCTCCGGGGGCCGCGGCGTCCCGAAGAGGTCGAGCTGCGGTGAGCCGGCACGCGAGCGGCCGCGCAGAGTCGACGGTTGACCGCTCGGCAGCGCGGCCCCCGCCTCGAGGGTGCCGAGGATCGCCTTCGCCCTGGCGACGACCCCCTCGGGGATGCCCGCCAACCGCGCAACCGCGACGCCATAACTGCGGCTCGCCGCGCCTTCGCAGAGCTTGTGCAAGAACACGACGTCGTCACCGTGCTCCCGTGCCGAAACCGAGTAGTTCGCGATGCCCTGCGCGGTCTTCGCGAGCTCGGTGAGCTCGTGGTAGTGCGTCGCGAAGAGGGCGCGACAGCCGACCGCTTCGTGCAGGTGCTCCGCCACGGCCCATGCGATGGCGAGCCCGTCGTAGGTGCTCGTTCCGCGGCCGATCTCGTCCAGGATGACGAGCGATCGCCGCGTCGCTTCGCGGAGGATCGACGCGGTCTCGCGCATCTCGACCATGAACGTGCTCTCACCGCGCGCGACGTCGTCGCTGGCCCCCACGCGAGATAGCACGCGGTCGACCACGCCGATCCGTGCCTCGCGCGCCGGCACGTAGCTGCCCGCCTGCGCGAGGACGACGATGAGCGCGACCTGCCGCATCAGCGTCGACTTCCCCGCCATGTTCGGCCCGGTGACGAGCCACAATCGCTCTCCGCCGAGGTCGAGCACCGTATCGTTTGGCACGAACCGCCCCGCCGCGGCGAGGCGCTCCACGACGGGATGCCTTCCATCCTTGATGGCGAGCACCTCGCCTGCGTCGACGTGTGGCCGCACGTAGTCGAAGCGATGCGCGACGTCGGCGAGCGCCGCCGCCACATCCCACGTCGAGAGCTGCGCGGCGAGGCGGCGCACGCGATCGGCGCCCTGGGCCGCGAGCAACGACAGCTCTCCGACGAGCTCGGTCTCGCGATCGATTGCGCGCGCTTCCGCGTTCTCGATCCTGTCGGCGAGATCGTCGAGCGCGGCGTTCGTGAAGCGCTCGCCTCCTGCGACGGTCTGCTTGCGCCTCCACGTCGACGGAGCCTTCGCGAGGTGGGTCTTCGTGACCTCGATGTACCAGCCGAACACCCGCGTGAAGCGCACGCGCAACGACGTGGCGCCGGTCTGCGCCCGCAGCTCGGCCTCGAGGGCGAGCACCAGCTCGGTGGCGGAGCGCTTGAGGTGCCGCTGCTCGTCCAGCGCGCGGTCGAAGCCGTCACGAATGACGCCGCCCTCCCGGGCGTGCGGCGGCGGTCGGTCGACGACGGCAGCAGCGAGCCGCGTCGCGAGGTCGGTGACGAGGTCCGTTCCCTCGACGGCGAGGAGCTCGCGCGCACTCGCGTCCGGCAGCGTCTCGAGCGCGCGGAGCGCGACGGGCGCCGCCTCGAGCCCGTCGCGCAGCCCCGCGAGGTCGCGCGGTGTGGCTTCACGCAGGGCGGCGCGCACGGCAAGGCGCTCGAGATCGCCGACGCCGCCGAGAGCCTGGCGTAGCTCGCTTCGCGCGCGGGTGTGCGTCACGAACGCTTCGACCTCGTCGAGCCGCCGCCGGATGGCAGCGACATCCAGCAGCGGCGACAGCAACCGGCGGCGGAGCAAGCGGGCACCGCCGGGGGTGACCGTGGCGTCGACGACGTCGAGCAGCGAACCCTTCGTGGACCCATCCGCGCCGCGGCACAGCTCGAGATGCGCTTGCGCAGTCTCGTCGAGGCGCAACGTCGCCGAGGGGTCGAGCGGCGCGACGCGGCGCACGGGCACCGGAGCGCCAGGCGTGCAGCGCCGCGCGAAGCGGAGAGCGCGTGCGACCGCACGGAGCGCGAGCGGAGCGTGGACCTTCGCCGATTCGGCAGCGAGCGGCGGCGCCGCGGCCTCGTCGATGGTGGTGCTGATCTCCGCGTCCAGGAGGGGCTCGTCGGCTCGCGCCGCCGCTCGGGGCGCTGCCATGCGAGTCAGCGCGGCGACCTCGGCAAGGCCGGCTGGAATCAGCGCCTCGCGCGGGTCCGCGCGACCGAGCTCAGCCATCAGCGACGCGAGGTCGGGCACGACGGCGGCCGAGAGCTCGCCCGTCGACAGGTCGAGCAATGCGACGCCGAATGGTCCCCTCCCCGCCCCCGCCGCTTCCTCCCCCGCGTCCACTGCCGCGAGGTAGTTGTTGGCGCGTGCATCGAGCTGGTCCGTCTCGGTGACGAGTCCCGGGGTGACCACCCGCACCACCTGGCGTGGAACGATGCCCTTGACCTTGGAGGGGTCGGCCATCTGGTCGCAGATCGCGACCTTGTAGCCTTTGGCGAGCAGCTTCGAGACGTACCCGTGCGCGGCGTGATGCGGCACTCCCGCCATCGGGATCTCGTCCGGCGCCCCCTTGTTCCGGCTCGTGAGCGTCAGGCTGAGCTCACGCGCGACGAGCACGGCGTCGTCGTGAAACATCTCGTAGAAGTCGCCCATCCGAAAGAAGAGCACGGCGTCTGGGTACGCGGACTTGGCGTCCTGGTACTGCCGCATCACGGGCGTGAGCTTCTTCGCGTCGCTCTTGGGCGTGGGCGGCACGGCGGCCACGGCTCAGTAGAACTGACGACTGACCTGGATTGACTGCGTGCTGACGAGGAAGAGGCCGTTGATCGAGCCGTCGGTGACCGCGATCTCGCCCGTGGACGACAGGAACCGGAGCGCCTGCGGCTGGACATCCTTCGTCGACGAGGCGAGGTCCACCGCGAGGGCCTGAAAGGCGCCTTGCGTGGTGAACCGGAAGTTCATGTCCCGTGCCGGCGGGACCACGCACTTGCCGGTCTTGCACTCCGCGCCGCCGCACTCGATCGTCGACGTGCAGGAGCGCGGGCCACCCGCCACGATGGCAAATCGGAACATCGGGTTGATGAACGCGACGGAGTCGCCGTCCTTCACCGGTGCCGCGCCCGCGAGCCAGGCTCGCCCGTTGCGACGGGCGAGCCGCGGATCGCACGAGCTTCGGCATGCACCCGTTGCGGGATCCGCGATCACGTGGTGCAGGAACCCGGCCTGGTCGCCTTGCACGATCCACTGAGAGCCGCCACGGACGTAGAACGTCACGTCGGACGGGAAGCAGCACTTCAGCTTGTCGGTCGAGAGGCCCGTCTCCTGGACGCGGAGCTCGAGCAGCAGGCGGTCCTGGTATGCCTCACGAATGCGCATGTCGCGCTCCGGGCGCGGGACATCCGGCGTGCCGAAGAGGCCGCTGCAGACCGCGTAGCCGCACTCGCCTCCGTTGGCCCCCCAGTACGCGTCGTTCTCGGGGGGGATCGGCGAGGTGATCTGAACGTAGTCGGCGGCCCCTCCCGACTGCGTGTCCGCCTCATCCGGCGTCGCCCCCTGAGCGACGAGCAGATCGCGCACGGCCTCGCGGCTCTGAATGCCGGCGTCGCAGTAGCGACCGTTCGGGTCGCGCAACCCATCGTCGGGGGAGCCCCCGGGGGCCAGGCGCAAGTTCGTCAATCGCCTCGAGTAGTCGGCGACGCCACCCTCCCACGCCACGACCCAGTTCTGGTCGCCGACGTGGACCCGCGGATCCTCGACGTTCATCGCGAGCGCGTAGCGCAGCTGCGTCTCCGCCTTCGTGCCCTCCTGGTTCGACGAGCGGCTCTCGGTGCCCTCACCGCTGTCGCGGAGCACCTCGAGGTTCGAGCCCACCGCGAGAGGCGGGGGCGCTCCGCCATTCGAGGGTGCCGTCCCGACCATGAACGGCAGCGATCCGCGGGAGTCCGTCGTGGCATCGCTCGCAATGAGGGCGCCCGTCTTGTCGTAGAGCAGCGGGAGGGACGTCAACCCTGGGGCGTGGTGACCGACGCGTTCGTCGACGACCGCGTATTGAGCGCTGCGCGGAGCGTTCGCCTCGACCACGTTGCACGAGACCTCTCGCGTGCTGGCTAGGCCCGTGCCTTTGCGGTCACCGCAGCCCGCGGACGGCGAGAGGTCTTGCGGAGCGCGGCAGTCGGCGTCGAGATCATCGATGTCGACGACGCCTATCTGGCCGCTGGAAAGCAGAACGAACCCGAACGTGCCGCGAAGCAGGTTCGGACCGGCGCCGCTCTGGTACGTGCACTGGTTCTGCGCTTGCTCGGTCGGGTGAGCGGCGAAGTACTGGTCGTCGACGCAGCCCGAGGTGCGGTAGAGCGTGCGCAGATCGCACGTCGAGGGCGGGCTCGACGTCGCGGCGCAGAGCGGCAGACCGCTCTCTGGGCTGCACCGAATCCCAGCCGAAGCGGTCCCGGTCGCCGGGTTCGCCGCAGGCAGATCGCGGGTGAGGACCAAGAGGTCTTGCGCGGGAGCGGTGTACTTGATGCGGTCGGGTGCCTGGAAGGGGTTCCACTCCGGGTGCGAACGCTGGAGCGGGTAGCGCGAGGTCGCGCCTTCGCTGACGTCGAAGGCCATCGTGCTGCCGTCCTCGACGTCGATGGCGTAGACGTACCGCTTCAGCTTGGCGGTGGGGGCGGACGTGGTCGCGACGCGGCTCGTCACGACGACCCGCGCAGGGTCCCGCGCGTCCGTGGGGAGGAGCGGTGGCCTCTCCATGGGTTCGCACGGAGTGGGGAGGTCGATCACGTGAACGACCGGCGCGTCGAGGTCCGCGACGAACATTCGATCGCCTGCCACCGCGACCCCGGCCGGGCGCGACCGCGCGCTGGCGACCACCGCGGGGGCGGGCACGGAGGGCTCGACGCATCCGGGGGCCGGCTTGGGTGTCGGGCCTCCGGGCTCGGGAGCAGGAAGGTGGACGGAGAGAGGCACCCATCGCTCGATGGGACAGGGGTCGAAGGTACCTGCGTCGAGGTCGAGCACGGTCTGCGCGTCGATCACGGCGAAACCGCCGAGATCGGGCAGCGTCACGAGCAGCTTCTCCCGCCCCGGGCCTTCGCGCGAAAGGTCTCCGTGCGCTGCGTTCTTCAGCGCAGGGGGCTCGGCTTCGTACACGCCGTCGCAGCTCGCGCGCACCGCACCGTTCTTCGCCGGGTCGAGCGCGACGATGACCTCGCCCGGAGCCGCGGGCAGACGGCACGCCGGCCACGACGAGAGCACGGGCTCGGTGGTGCGTTCGCTGGGGCGGATGCTGTTGCTCGGTAGCGCGAAGATGGCCTCGCGGCCGATCTCCGCGACGCCGACGAACGAGGCGGTGCCGCCCGGCGTCGAGACGATATCCGTCGGCTGGGCGCCGATTGGCAGGAAGTTCGCCCCCGGAACGCCCGGGTCCTCGTCGACGATGTTGCCAGTGGACGCCGTCGTGTCAACGAGCGCGACCTCCCCTCGCGTCGTCTGTGTCACGAGGGCATAAAGGTGCGGCACCGTTGTCGCGCCGGTCTCGGTCTGGCCGAAATCCTGGGCCGTGCTCGCCACGGTGCCCGTGCAGCGCTCGAGCGGCAGGGCGGCGCTCGGCTGGGTACCCGGTGCCGCGAGGCACACGAACGAGGTCCGCCCGGAGCGCTCGAGCGATCGCACGGCGACCTCCTGCGCTTGCTGGGTGCACCCCTCCGAAGGAGCCAGCGCGGACGTACACGCGATCAGCGCCGCGACCGAGGCCAGACGGCCGGCGCGCCGCGAGGAAGCCGCCCTCACTTGGACTCCTTCGGCGAAACGGGCTGACCCAGGCTCGCGAACATGGATCCAAACGTGTATTCGTGGCGCATGTCCAGGTCCACGACGCCGACGTACGAGTCGGTGAAGTGCCCGACCAGCAGAAAGGAGTGCATCCCGTCCCCGTCGTCCCCCGTGTCGAAAGCGATGGCGTGCGGCCCGCGCCCCGTTCGGATCACCTGGTCCACGCGGCGCGCCTCCGGGTCGTAGGAGAAGACGAACCGGGAGTCGAAAGCGACCGCGAAGACCCTCAACGCGAGCTTGCCGTCACGGTCGACCACGTGCCCGAGGGCGACGTGCGAGGCGCCGTACGTCAGCGGCACCGCTTCGTAGATGGACACCTTGTCGAAGGCGCTCGCGACCTTGCCGGTCCCGGTCGGGTCCGCCTGCGTCAGGATGGTCTCGATCCGACCCACGAGCAGGGACGCCGGGGTCCGGTTCGCGACGAAGAAGCGGAGGGGGATCGACACGCACGCCGTCAGGCATGCCGTCGGGTCGGCGTTCGGGCCCGACACGCAAGCCGCCTCGCAGGATTTCCGCTCGCTCGCGTCGAGCGCGATGCCGCGCGAGTCGGTTCCCTTCGCGAGCGCGGTGATCCCGGCGCCACCGGCGCGGGTCAAGAACGGGCGCGACGGGTCACCCTCGTCGACGTGATAGCGGAGGAGATCGACCTCCGGAGCGGCGCGGAACGTGACCAGGAAGCCCGGTTCGTAGCCGATCGAAGCCGGCTTCGTCCCCGCTCGGCTGGCCGTGATCAGCGCTGGCTCGGGCACGGTGGCGATCGCGGTCGGACCGTCGGGTAGCCCCGACACCGTGAACTGAAGCGCGGGCCGGTCGCTCGGCGTCCACGGGCCCGCCGCGTCCCACGGGTTGGTCACGAGGCTGGCCGACCCCTGCGTCTGGTGGGCTACGACGAGCAGGTTTCCGCCATCGTAGGTCGCGGCATCGACGCCGACCGGCTCGACCGGCAGCACGATCCCGCGGCTGTTTTCCGTGGGATTCTGACCGACGCGGTGAGAATCGGCGCAGCGCTGGTCCGCCATCCCGTTCTGGCCGCAGTCGAGACAGAACGCGCTGCCGTCGGCGCACGGGCTGTACGGATGCGCGGGGTCCGAGTCGTCGGTGATGTCGAAGTAGGTGAGCGACGGGTCGCCACGCACCGGGACGAACAGCCGTGCGCCGGCGACCCCATCGGGCCTACGCACGATGATCTCACCGGAGGCGAATGCGCCGATCGTTGCGGCGCTCCGGACGTAGCTGTTCGCTTCGAGGGCCGTGCACGGGGCCGGTGACAGCAGGCGGTTGTTGTTCGGGACGAGGCCCGCTGCGACGCAACCGGCCTGACTGCCGCGGCTGCCCTCGAGCGCGGCGCGCAGACCGCCCAGGCGGCCGCGCACGCCCGCGAGGTCCATCGCCATCACGCTGCCGCCGTTGTACTGGAGGTCGAAGTCCGAGTTCGCGACGAACAGCGTCGAACGCCCCGGCGAGACGGCGAGGCCGGTCGGGAAGTAGAACGAATCCAGCGGCGGAGGCTGTCCCGAGCTCGGCGTGATGCACGACGCCAGCGCGAGGGAGACCGCGCCGAACGCGGCGGCTCCAGCTGCGACTCGCGTGCGAAACCGGCGGTCCGTGGTGGGGACGGTCATCCTCGACCTGCCCGGCGCGCCGCGCGGGCGACTCGCGTTTTCGCGAGCGCAGCCGAGCCTCGCGCCGCTCCAACCGAGGTCGACGGGGGCGGAGGTGAATGGATTCGTTGCGCGCCGCCCATGATGCGGGCGCAGCCTAGTCACACGCCCGAGCACCTGCAACACGCATGACGCGGAGCCGAACGAGAACCCCGCGCTTGTCGGACCCGTGGTCGGACGATAGAGTCGATGATGGTGCTGGGGAAGCGCGCGGTCGCGTTCTGGACGCTTGCGCTTGCCTGCACGGGCTGCCTGGAGCAGCGCGCGCGCCGCCATCTCGAGGGCGCCGAGGCGATGACGGAGGTCGAGCTCCGCGTCGACGACGACGGGCTCGTTCATTTCGCCGGGCTTCAAGAGGGGCGCCGTTGCACCGGTTCGCTCACGATGGACCGCCGGCTGCGCGGCTCTTCGATTCACCAGAGCATGAACTGCATCGGCCCGGTCGAAGCCGGCCTGCCCGAGCTCCGCACCCCAAGGGCGCGCGGCGCGGCGCGCGGGTGCGACATGCACGACGAAGACTGCTGCGGGCTGCTCGGGATCTTCCTCGTGCGAGGGGAGGACGTGCCACGCGACGAGGAGCGAGGACGTCGACTCGCGTCGACGGCGTGCGATGGGGGCGCGCCGATGGCGTGCGCGGAGCTCGGCCGCCTGCATGCCGAGGGGATCGGCTACCCGCGCGACCTCGCGGTGGCGTCCGAGCTCCTCGACCGAAGTTGCAAGCTCGGGCACATGGTCGGGTGCGTTTACCTCGCCGAGCTCGTCGATTCGGCCGGGGGGCCCCCGAGCAGCCACCCCGAGGCGCTCGTGCATTTTCGCGATGCGTGCGGCAAGGGAGTGGGCGCTGGATGCGTGCAAACGGGCCGCATGCTCACCGTCGGCATGGGTGCGCCGCAGAGCTACCCGGGGGCGATCGCCGCATTCTCACGAGCGTGCGAGCTCGGCGATCCGTTCGTGTGCAACGACGTCGGTGGGATGTACGGCGAGGGACGGGGCGCGCCGCGTGATCTCGTCGCAGCCGCACGATTCTTCGACGCGGCGTGCCGTGGTGGCGACGCGCGTGGCTGTCGCAACCTGAGGCGGACGTGCGACCGGGGCGTCCTGGAAGCGTGCACGGGTACGGCACCTCCCACGCTGTGAGGGCGCCGCGCCCCCGATTCTCTCCCCTGCGCTCCTTCGGCCGATCGCGTCGGTGCGCGGCCCGCCCACACATATTTCGCTCACGCCCGCGACGCGAGGTTGGTCGTCACGCGGGTCGTGAGCGGCTCGGAGCAGGCGGCCGTGCGGTGCGTGACCGTGTCGGGGGGCGAGCTCCCCCTTCGTGGCGAAGCTCCCCGAACGTATTCGGGGCTCATCGTCATCGTCGCCCCACCGTGCTCGAACCCGACGCCCGCCACCGCAGGCGGCGGGCTCGGCGAAGGCCTCGGGCGGCTCGTCAGTCCTTGCGGAAGCGCACCGAGGCGGACGCGGATTCACCGGCGCGAATCGTCACGGTGACCGACTTCTTGCCGAGGTCCGGGTGGACGAACGTCACGGTGTGGGTGCCCGCCGGCACGGGGACGTCCACCTTGGGCGTGCTACCGAGCGGACGGCCGTCGATGAGCACCTTCGATAGCGGCAGCGAGTTCATGCTCAGCGTGCCGGTCCCGCTGCTCGATGCGACCGCCGGGCGATCCGGCTCCGCGGCTGCACGAGGCGACGGAGCGGGTGCGGGCGCAGGGGCTTCGCGTGGGCCGGGGCGCGGGGGCGTGCGCGTCGGACCGGGGTCGCGGGCGGCGACGGCCATCGGAGCCGAGGCCGGCGCGCTCGCGCTGGAGTTCCCGGACAGCTCGAGCCGTACCTTCTTGTCGACCTGGCCGTCCTCGAAGCTGACCTCCTCGGTGACCTCCCCCTGGCCCTTCTTCGACGCGATGATTTGCCAGCTCACCGCGTCGACCTCGAAGGTCATCGGCCACGGCCCCGCGAGCACCCGCTCCGAGCTCGGCGGTGTGTTGCGGACCAGCACGACGCGGGCGCCAGCGGGCGCGTCGTCGACCGTGATGCGGCCCTTGAGGAGCTTCAAGCGGATCGACCCCAGGTCGACCGACCGGCCCGCGCCGACCTCCACCTGTCGCTCGAGCGTCGCGTAGCGCTCGCCACCCTCGAAGCGGATCCGGTGAGCTCCCGCGGGGACGTCCCTCATGTCGAGCGGCAGCATCCCGTGATCGACCCCGTCGACGAGGACGCGGACGCCGGGATGGACGCTGCTCACGTGCAGCTCGCCTGCTCCGCCGACCGGCGTCGCGGGCGCTGCCTCGTTGCCGATCGGCACCATCGCCAGGCGCTCGCGCCCTGCCTCGACGCTTGCGGTCACGACGGCCGAGCCGCCCGGAATGCCGGGGCCGATCACCCGGATGGTCTTCAAGCCGGGCGTGAGGTCAGCGACGATGCACGGCGCGACGTCGCACACCTTCTGCCCGTCGATGAAGACCTCCGCCTTCTCGGCCGCGGAGCGGCGAGTGGTCTCGAGCTCGACGCGCAAGGAGCCGTGGCGCGGGAGGAGGGAGAGGACGCCGATGCCGAGGCTGAGCACGAGCGATGCGGCGCCGCAGATTGCGCCGAGCTTCGCTGCGCGGCTCGGCCCGGTTCGCGGTAGCGCGTACGAAGGCGCCGCGACGGGCGGCTCCGTCAGGTAGCCGGTCGGGACGTCCGACATCGCCTGCCGCGTGAACGGCGTCGGGTGATGCGGCGCCGAGACGGGGGCCACGGGGACCGACGGTGCTGGCGTCGGCAGCGGTTGCGCGGCGACCGGCATCGGCGAGAGCTGGACCGGCGCCGGCATCGGCTGCGCGGTGTACGCCGTCGGCGGCGGCATCGTCCGCCCGGGCGGAGGGGCGGACGACGTCGGAGCTCGGGCGTGCGCGCTGAGCGCCGGCAGTAGGTCGGTCGCCTCCCCGAGGTCGATCGGCGGCGGCGGCAGCGGAGGAAGCGGCGGCAAAGGGGCGGGCGCGCCGAGCAACACCCTCGGCAGCGCGCTGGCACGAGCGGGAGCCGGCGCGCCTTGGAACCTGTTCGATGACGGCCCGGAGAAGTCCGGCCGGCGACGAGCGGCGGGGACTCCGCTCGGCTCGGGAACCGTCCAGCGCGCGGAGCTCGCCGGCGGGGCGACGACGCGCAACGGCGACAGCGCGGCGGGCCTGCCGAACGGCGCCGGCCCCGCGAACCCGTGGCGGCGCGGCGGTGACGAAGCTCGCGGAAGCTCCCGCGGCGGCGGGCTCGTCGGCGGCGGTAGTGCGCCGAGCGACGTTGCAGGTCGGCGAAACAGTCGAAGGTCGACGCTCGACGAAGACTGGTCGGCGACGAGCGTCACGTCGTCGGGAGCGATTTCCTCGAGCTGCCCGTCCGGAAGCGTGCTCGCCTCGCGCGTGGGCTCGTCGTCGTCCGCGAGGACGACCATCGTCCCCGGATACTGCGGACGCCCGGCCATCTCCGTCGAAAGCTCGCGCGTCAGGGTCTCGTCGTCTCCCGACCCGGGGAGTCGTGAATACGGGAGCGAACGAGTGGCCACCGGCATAGCCTACACGAAGCAGGAAGCGAGCCACCAGCGGAAGTCGCCCGCAACGGGCGCGACATTCCAATTCGCCGGCGTGTTTGAGCGCGGAGGCTTCGAGCGATGGAAACTTTCGACGTGCGAACACCGAGCACGGATGGATCGGCGAACCATCACCGTCGGGGCGTGCGTCGCGGGAGCGCCTCACGACCGACGCCTGGTGACCACGCCGCAGCGCGCCACGCCTCCCCCGTGGCGCCGCCACATTCGACGCGGACCTCGCTGAAAATGGCGCGCGGCGAATTGCCCTCGCGTCCCCTCGGTCGTTGCAGGCGTGAAAAGATGGCCCGCTCGGGCCCCGCTACAAACACCCAAAATGGCGGGCGCGCTCCTCGTTTCGACGCTCTGCGCGCCCGCCGGCGGCTCGGCACCGGCTCGGCATGCGGCAACATGCCGCAGGTGGGTGGCAAGTTGCCCATTGTGCTAAATTGCGCACGACGCTACTTCTGCGCCCGCTGAAACAGGAGCGCGAATTCTGCGCTCGCTGAGTGCAGTCGTGGTTGGGGAGAACGAGCGGGGCCTAGCATCGTGGCGCGGTACCTCTTTCCGAGATGGTCCAACAAGGTTCTGCCGTTGGCCTTCTTCTTCGGGCTCAGCCCGGTGGGGACGGCTGCCGTTGCAGGAGCTTGGTACTACGGCGGCAACAAACACCTGGAGGTGGGCTACCAGCCCAGACAGCCGGTCGAGTTCAGCCACAAGCTGCACGCCGGCGACCTAGGGATGGATTGTCGCTACTGCCACTCGACGGTCGAGCGGTCGCCGATGGCGGCCGTGCCGGCCACCGAGACGTGCATGAACTGTCATTCCAAGGTGAGGACGGACAGCAGCAAGCTCCTCCCGGTGCGGGAGAGCTTCGCCACCGACCAGCCGATCCCTTGGGTCCGGGTGCACAACCTCCCCGATTACGTCTACTTCGATCACAGCGCGCACCTGGCGGTCGGCGTCGGCTGCGTGACCTGCCACGGGCGCATCGACGAGATGCCCCGCGTGAGGCAGCAGATGCCGCTCTCGATGGGCTGGTGCCTCGAATGCCATCGCGATCCGGCCCCCAACCTCCGCGATCCGGCGCTCGTCACGAAGATGGACGGCGTGGAGCCGAGCAAGGCCGTGCCGCTCGGAACCGGCATGGCGAAGGCCAACGGTAGGACGATCCAGCCTCCGCTCCACTGCTCGGGGTGTCACCGATGAAGCGAGCTCCGTATCCGCTCCGAGAGGATCTCTCGGGCAAGTCGTACTGGCGCAGCCTCGGCGAGCTCGAGGGCTCGGCCGAGTTCCAGGAGTCGCTGCCGGCCGAGTTCCCCGAAGGGGCCGCCGAGCCGCCGACGGGCGTCGCGCGCCGACAGTTCCTCACGATCATGGGCGCCTCGATGGCGCTCGCGGGCCTCACGGCGTGCCGCCGACCCGAGGAGAAGATCGTCCCGTACGCGCGCGCTCCCGAAGAGGTCATCCCGGGCAAGCCGCTCTACTTCGCGACGGCGCTCGCGATGCACGGGACGGCGATCGGCTTGGTCGTCGAGAGCCACGAGGGCCGCCCGACGAAGCTCGAGGGCAACCCGAAGCATCCCGACAGCCGTGGCGCGACGACGCACTTCGTGCAGGCGACGATGCTCGACATGTACGACCCGGACCGAAGCGAGTCGCCGCGCGAGCGCGGCACGCCGCGGCCGTGGGAGGACGTGTCCTCGTACCTGCGGACGCTCGGCGACAAGCTCAAGGTGAAGCGCGGGAAGGGCCTCGCGATCATCACCGACGAGCAGCGGTCCCCCACGCTGGCGCGCGTGCTCGGCGAGCTCAAGGCCGCCATGCCGGACGCGAAGATCGTGCGCTACGAGGCGTTTTCTCGCGTGAACGTGCGTCGGGGCACCCAGCTCGCGTTCGGCAAGACGTACGAGACGGTCCTCGACGTCGCCAAGGCGCGCGTCGTCGTCGCGCTCGACTCGGACTTCCTCTTCAACGAGGGCAGCCCGGTCAAGCAGGCGCGCGGCTTCGCCGAGGGGCGCCAGCCGGAGCAGACCAAGTCGGCGATGTCGCGCCTCTACGTCATCGAGAGCGGTCATTCGGTGACGGGCGGAAACGCCGACAACCGCCTTCGCCTGCAGAGCCGCAAGATCGGGGGCTTCGTGTTCGAGCTCGCGCGCGAGCTCGGTGTCGCGCACAAGCTCGACCTTGGCGAGCTCCTCGCGGCGCTCCCTCCGGGCGAGCTCGACCCGCGCGCGCAGAAGTGGGTCAAGGCGATCGCGAAGGACCTCGCCGCGCACAAGGGCCGGGGCATCGTGGTCGCCGGCGACCTGCAGCCCGCCGAGGTGCACGCCGTCGTCCACCTCGTGAACCTCGCGCTCACGAACACGGGCAACACCGTCCGCCACGTGGCCGCGTTCGACGAGACCCCCGAGGGGCCGGCCGCGCTGATGGACGTCGCGAAGGGCGTTCGAGACAAGTCGATCGACACGTTGCTGATCCTCGGCGGCAATCCCGCGTACGACGCGCCCGCCGACGCGAAGTTTGCCGAGGCCCTCGCCGAGGCGGCGACCTCGATCCACGTCTCGACGCACGTCAACGAGACGTCGGCGAAGGCGCAATGGCACCTCAACCGGGCGCACTACCTCGAGGGTTGGAGCGACGTCCGCGCCGAGGACGGCTCCGCGTCGATCGTCCAGCCGCTGATCGCGCCGCTCTTCGGTGGTCGGACCGACGCCGAGGTCATCGACCTGCTGCTCGGGGGCAACCGTCGCGGGTACGATCTCGTGCGCGGGACGTGGAACAAGGACTCCGCGCCGACCTTCGAGAAGGCGTGGCGCCGCGCGCTGCACGACGGGCTCTGGGACGGGTCGACCGCTCCGCTCGAGCCGGTCGCCGCGCGTCCGGCCGACGTCGCGGCCGCGCTCAAGCTACGCAAGCCGTCGGCAGGCGGGCTCGAGGTCACGTTCCGCGCGGACGCGCACGCCTACGACGGGCGCTTCGCGAACAACGGCTGGCTCCAAGAGCTCCCGGACTCGCTGGCGAAGATGACGTGGGGCAACGCGGCTGTGCTGTCCCAGGCCACCGCGAAGGCGCTCGGCGTCGTCGATGGCGAGGTCCTCACGATCACCGTGGACGGCGCGCAGGCGCACGTCCCCGCGCTGGTGATGCCGGGGCACGCGGACGAGTCGATCTCCCTGACGATCGGCCAGGGACGCACCGTGGTCGGCCGCGTCGGCAAGGGCGTCGGCGTCGACTGTACCCAGCTCCGCCACAGCGCGGCGTTCCACTCCGCTGGCGCGAGCGTCTCGAAGGGGGCCGGGAAGGTCGCCCTCGCGCGGACGCAGGAGCACTACGCGATGGAGGGGCGCGGAATGGTCCAGGAGGCCGAGCTCGGCGAGTACCTGAAGGAGCCCGAGTTCGTCGAGAAGCGCAAGGAGAAGCTCCCGCTCTTCAGCCTCTGGGAGGAGCAGAAGTACGAGGGGCACAAGTGGGGCATGGCGATCGATCTGAACGCCTGCATCGGCTGCTCCGCGTGCACCATCGCGTGTCAGTCGGAGAACAACATCCCGATCGTCGGCCCCGAGAACGTCATCAATTCGCGGGAGATGCACTGGATCCGCGTCGACCGGTACTTCGAAGGCGAGGGCGCCGAGGAAGCGCGTGCGGTCACGCAGCCGACGCTCTGCAACCACTGCGAGATGGCTCCCTGTGAGCAGGTTTGCCCGGTCGGCGCGACGACGCACAGCCCCGAAGGCCTGAACGACATGGCGTACAACCGCTGCGTCGGCACCCGGTACTGCGCCAACAACTGCCCTTTCAAGGTGCGGCGATACAACTTCCTCGACTACCACGGCGACCTCCCCGAGATCGGCAAGATGGCCATGAATCCGGACGTCACCGTGCGCTTCCGCGGCGTGATGGAGAAGTGCTCGTTCTGCGTGCAGCGCATCAATCACGCGAAGATCGACGCGCACCGCGACGGACACGAGCGGATCACCGACGGCGCGGTCGTCGCGGCCTGCCAGCAGGTCTGCCCGACGCAGGCGATCAGCTTCGGTGACCTCAACGACGGCAAGAGCGTCGTGGCCAAGCAGGCGTCGAACCCTCGGGCGTACAAGCTGCTCGAGGAGCTCAACATCAAGCCGCGCGTCTCGTACCTCGCGAGAATTCGCAACCCGAACCCGGAGCTCGTAGGCGCATGAGCGACCTCGCGATGGTGCAGGAAGACGTCCCGGGCAAGCGAGTACCCCTCGTCCTCGGCAAGCAGGACTTTCACTCGGTCACGGAGTCGGTCGCCGGGATCGTCGAGGGCCCCACTCCGCACAAGTGGAAGCTGCTCTTCGTTCTCGCGTTGAGCATCCTCCTCATCCTGCTCGGCTCGCTCGGGCGGCTGGTGACGAAGGGCATCGGCGTCTGGGGCAACAACACGACCGTCGGCTGGGCCTGGGACATCACCGGCTTCGTCTTCTGGATCGGCATCGGCCACGCGGGCACGCTCATCAGCGCGATCCTCTTTCTGTTCCGTCAGAAGTGGCGCACCAGCATCAACCGCGCGGCGGAGGCGATGACCATTTTCGCCGTCATGTCGGCGGGCATCTACCCCCTGTTCCACGTCGGCCGCGTCTGGTTCGCGTACTGGCTGTTCCCCATCCCGAACCAGATGGGGATGTGGCCGAACTTCAAGAGCCCGCTGTTCTGGGACGTCTGTGCGGTCTCGACCTACGCGACCGTGTCGATCCTCTTCTGGTACGTCGGACTGGTACCGGACCTCGCGACCCTCCGCGACCGCGCCAAGACCAAGACGCGGCAGATCGTGTACGGCATCTTCGCGCTGGGCTGGCGCGGCTCGCACCGCCACTGGCTGAACTACGAGCGCGCGTACGGCATCCTCGCGGGGCTCTCGGCGCCGCTCGTGCTGAGCGTGCACACGATCGTCTCCTTCGACTTCGCCGTCTCGATCATCCCGGGCTGGCACACGACGATCTTCCCGCCGTACTTCGTTGCGGGCGCGATCTTCAGCGGCTTCGCGATGGTGATGACGCTGATGATCATCGCGCGAAAGGCCTTCGGTCTCGAGCGGCTCATCACGATGCGCCACCTCGAGAACATGAACAAGGTCATCGTCGCGACCGGCACGATGGTCGGCTACGCCTACGCGGTGGAGTTCTTCATCGCGTGGTACTCGGGCAACCCGTACGAGTCCTTCGCGCTGATGAACCGCGCCTTCGGCCCGTACAAGTGGGCCTACTGGACGATGGTCAGCTGCAACGTGATCTTCCCGCAGCTGTTCTGGTTCAAGAAGGTCCGCACGAGCATCCCGGCGATGTTCGTCATCAGCATCATCGTCAACATCGGCATGTGGTTCGAGCGCTTCGTCATCATCGTGACCAGCCTCAGCCGCGACTTCCTCCCGTCGAGCTGGGCGTACTTCCGCCCGACGATCTTCGACATCACGACCTTCTTCGGGACCTTCGGTCTCTTCATGACGATGTTCCTCCTCTTCCTGCGGTTCCTCCCGATGGTCGCCATCGGCGAGGTGAAGTCGGTGCTCCCCGCCGCCGACGCGCACCCGCACCACGACGACGATGGCCACGATGCCCCCGGGTCCGAGGGCATGAGCAAGGAGCCGGTCCATGCCGCGTGAGCCCGAGCGCAACAAGAAGGGCGACCGCCCGGCGGTTGACGCCGGGCACGCCGCGGCCAAGGCGATGTCCGAGGCTGCCGTCGAGCCGACGACGAGCTCGACCGAGGCCGACTCGGGCGAGGTTTTCGCCCTGATGGGGCGGTTCGAGAGCCCCGCGGAGATCACCCACGCCTGCGAGGCGCTCCGGGATGCGGGCTACAAGCACTTCGATGCGCACACGCCGTTCGCCGTGCACGGCCTCGAGAAGGCGATGGGGCTTCCGCCCTCGCGCCTGCCGTTCATCGTGCTCGGCGGCGGCATCACCGGCTTGGTGAGCGCGATCTCGTTTGCATACTGGTCGCAAGCCGTCGACTACCCGCTCGTCATCGGCGGCAAGCTCGCCTTCTCGTTTCAGGCCTTCATCCCGATCTTCTTCGAGCTGACGGTCCTGTTCGCCGCGTTCGCGACGTTCTTCGGCATGTGGGGATTGAACCGGCTGCCGACCTTTTTTCACCCGGTGCACACGTACCCCTCGTTCCACCGGGCGAGCGACGACTCGTTCATCGTGAGCGTCGAGGCGCGTGACCCCAAGTTCGACATGACGAAGACGCGGGAGCTGCTCGAGAAGCTCGGCGCGCGCGAGATCGGAGCGGTAGAGGCGTGAAGCGGGCACTCATAGCGCTGACGCTCGTCGCCGCCGGTTGCCGCGGGGCACCAAGCGACGAGCCGCCGATTCACCTCGTCGGCGACATGGACTGGCAGCAGAAGCTCCAGCCCCAGGAGGCCTCGCCGTTCTTCGCGGACGGTCGCGCGATGCGACCCCTCGTCGAGGGCACGGTCGCACAGGGGCAGCTCCGCGAGGACGACGCCTACTGGCGCGGTCGCGTCGACGAGAAGAGCTTCGTCGCGAAGGCGCCGATCCAGGTGGACGAAAAGGTGCTCCTGCGTGGGCAGGATCGCTTCAACATCTACTGCAGCCCGTGCCACGACAAGTCGGGCGGTGGCCGCGGAACGGCCGTGCAGAGAGGCTTTCCGCCGCCCATCGACCTCGCGGGCGACCGCGTGCGCGGCATGGCGGACGGCGAGATCTTCGACGTCATCACGAACGGCGTGCGGAACATGCCGCCGTATCGCAAGCAGATTCCGGTGCAGGACCGGTGGGCGATCGTCACGTGGGTTCGGGTGCTCGGCCACAGCCAGCACGCCTCGACCCGCGACGTGCCGCCCGAGATGCAGAACCGCATCGAGCCGGAGGGCGCGACTCCATGAGCAGCAAATCCGGAAGCGGCAAGACCTCGAAGGGCGCCGCCGCAACCAAGCCCGAGGCGGACGCGCCCGAGCCGGCCGAGGCCCGCAAGGCGAAGAAGTCCGAGGCCGGAGCAGCCCTCGGCTCGTCGTTCAAGCTCTCCTCGGAGCAGAGCGGCAAGCTCATGCGCGTCGCGGGCATCGTCGCCGGTATCGGCCTCGTGCTTGGCGGCGCTGGGTTCGCGAGCGATTCGAAGCGCTTCGCGTTCTCGTATCTCGTCGGCTTCGTGTGGCTCGCGACGATCGGCCTCGGCGCGCTGTTCTTCGTGATCGTCCAGCACCTCGTGCGCGCGGGCTGGTCGGTCTCGCCGCGACGTCACCTGGAGTGGCTCAGCAGCGGCATCTTGCCTGCGTGCGCGGTGCTCTTCGTGCCCGTCGCCGTCTTCGCGCACACGCTCTACCACCACTGGATGGGTGAGCATGCGGCGCACGATGAGCTGCTGCGCAAGAAGGCCGCCTACCTGAACCCCGGCTTCTTCTACGGGCGGGCGGTCGTCTTCCTCGTGCTCTGGGCAGGGATCTCGCTGTGGTTCGCGCGAACGTCGCGAAAGCAGGATGAGACGGGCGACCGATCGCTCTCCCAGAAGATGCAGCTCGCCAGCGCCCCGTCGATGCTCGTCTTCGGGCTGTCGCTGACCTTCGCGGCGTTCGACTGGATCATGAGCCTGACGCCGCACTGGTACTCGACGATCTTCGGCGTCTACGTGTTCGCGGGGGCCGCGACGAGCTCGCTCTCCGCGCTCGTCCTGGTCACGATCGCCCTGCAGAAGGCCGGCTTGCTGAAAGGTGTCAGCACGGTCGAGCACCGCCACGACATCGGGAAGCTGCTGTTTGGCTTCACGGTCTTCTGGGCCTACATCGCGTTCTCTCAGTTCATCTTGATCTGGTACGCGAACCTGCCGGAGGAGACGGTCTACTACCGTGACCGGTCGGCGGGATCGTGGATGGTCGTCAGCCTCGCGTTGCTGTTTGGCCACTTCATCATCCCGTTCCTCGGCCTCATCGCGCGCACGGCGAAGCGCAACATCACCGTGCTCGCCGGCTTCGCGGTGTGGATGCTGGTGATGCACTGGCTCGACCTCTACTGGATGATCATGCCGACCCTCGATGTGGGCGACGCCCACTTCTCGTGGATCGATCTCGGCGGTCTGCTCTTGCCGGCGGGCGTCGGTGCCGTCGCCGTCGCGCGTGCCGCGACGGGCGGGGCGACCTACCCCCTCAAGGATCCGCGCCTCGCCGAGTCGATGCGCCTCGAGAACGCCTAGGAGAGCGACCATGGCGGACGACAAGAAGCCGGAAACGGGCGAGGACGCCGAGGCGAAGCCGAAGGTCGACGAGACCGAGAGCACGACCGACCAGGCCGAGCCGAAGGCGGGAGATCCGAAAGCGGAGGCGTCCGAGGACGCCGAGGCCGAGGCTCCCGCGGGGGGCAAGGCGCAGGAGCCAGAGCCGAAGGAGCCCGAGGCCGAGGCCACGGAGTCGAGGGCCGCGGAGCCCGAGGCCAAGGCTTCCCCGACGGCGGAGGAGCCCGCCGCGGGCGCGCTCCCTCCTGCCGACGGCGAGCACGACGGCCACGGCGGTCACGACCCGACCGAGGTCGAGTCGGACCGGCCGCCGACGGGTCCGATCGTGCTCTCGATCCTCCTGTCCGTCGCGGCCATCGTGGCCGTGGTGGTCGGCGTGAACGAGATCTTCCGCTCGGTGGTCGGCAACGAGCTAAACGAGAAGGTCTACGACTACCCGTCCGCGGCTCTCAGGCAGCTGCGCGCCGAGGAGACGCAGAAGCTCGGGCGCTACCAGTACGCGAGCAAGAAGGATGGCGTCGTTCGCATCCCGCTCGACCGTGCGATCGCGATCACGCTGCAGGACTACTCGCGCCGCGAGCCGCCTCCGGCTCCGGCGCCGACGGCAGACTCCGTCGCAGCGCCGGCGGGGTCGGCGAGCGCAGCGACGTCCGCCGCTCCCGAGGTCCGAGACCACAAGTGACGCTCGCGGGTGCGACTCGGCTTCGCGCGGCCCTGTGGGGGCTCGCGATCGCGCTGGCCCTCGTGGCACGGCCTGCGCCCGCGCGCGCGGACACCGAGCTACCGAGGGAGTTCGTCGGGATCGACATCGAGGACAAGGCGGGCGCGAGTTTGCCCGGGGACGTCCGACTTCGGACGTCCGAGGGGCGGCCCGTCCTGCTCGGTGACTACGTCGACGGCAAGCGGCCGGTCGTGCTCGTCCTGGCCTACTACGGGTGCCCGAGTCTCTGTTCGCTCGTCCTGAACGGCGCGATGAACGCCATGAAGGGCATCCGCCCCAGCGCGGGCGCCGACTACCGATTCCTGGTCGTCAGCTTCGATGGACGTGACACGAGCGAGGTCGCCAAGGCCAAGCGGGCGAGCTACGTCGGCGCGTACGGGCGACCGACGGACGCGGGATCGTTCGAGTTTTTCACGGGCGAGGCCGCCGAGGTGCGCCGCCTCGCCGATGCCGTGGGCTTCCGGTTCCGCTGGGACGCCGCGACTGAACAGTTCGCGCACGCCGCGGGCGCGTTCGTCGCGACCCCCGACGGGCGCCTCTCTCGCACGCTCTACGGCGTGAGCTTCCCTCCCAAGGACCTCGAGCTGTCCCTGCTCGAGGCTTCCGGGGGAAAGATCGGCGGCGCCCTCGGCCGCGTGCTCCTGTTCTGCTTTCACTACGATCCGAACGCCCGGGGCTACGTGCTCGCCTCGATGCGTCTCATGCAGGCTTCCGGGTTCGTGACGCTCGCCGTGCTCGCGGCGTGGCTCCTCCACTTCTGGCGCATCGAGCGTAGGCGCACGGCTCGAGAGCAAGCGACGACGACATGACGAATACGCCCATCGAACTCGGGTCCTTCTGGCTGCCGAAGCAGAGCTCGACCGTCGCCCCGCAAGTCGACCAGGCGTGGAACGCCGTCTACTGGGTCGCGGTCTTCTTCTTCGTCCTCGTGGTCACCGGCATGGTGGTCTTCTCGTGGCGGTATCGCCGCAAGAAGGAGGGCGAGGTCACGAGCGACGTCGACCACAACACCGCGCTCGAGGTGATCTGGACGCTGATCCCGCTGGGCATCACGATGGGGCTGTTCACCCTCGGCCTGCGCGGGTTCATCAACGCGTCCGTCGCGCCGGCGGACGCGATCGAGATCCACGTGACCGCGCAGAAGTGGTCGTGGTCGTTCACCTACCCGAACGGCACGACGACGGCTGAGCTCGGGGTCCCGAAGGACAAGCCCGTCAAGCTCGTCATGAGCTCGACCGACGTCCTCCACAGCCTCTACGTGCCTGAGTTCCGCATCAAGCAGGACGTCATCCCGGGCACCTACACGACGCTTTGGTTCCAGGCGACGGAGGCCAAGGAGGTCGCCCTCCTCTGCACGGAGTACTGCGGGACGGGGCACTCCGACATGGCTGCCAAGATCACCGTGATGGAGGGCCCGAAGTACCTGGAGTGGCTCGACGCGAACGGCGACGGCGCCGACAAGCCGCCGGCCGAGCGAGGCAAGAGCCTGTTCACGACGAAGAGCTGCGCGGGCTGCCACTCCGTGGACGGCACCCGGGTCGTCGGCCCGAGCATGAAGGGCGTGTTCGGCAAGATGGAGGATCTCGCCGACGGGACGCAGGTCAAGGTGGACGAGAACTACCTGCGCGAGAGCCTCCTCAACCCGAATGGCAAGGTCGTGAAGGGCTACCAGCCGCTCATGCCGTCGTTTCAGGGGCAGCTCAAGGACAAGGACATCGACGCGATCATCGCGTACCTCAAGACGGTGAACTGAGGCCGGCGAGGAGCAAAAGGCACCATGTCTCGTAGCATCACGGTCGACGAGGTCGCCGCCGCACCGGACTCGGGCGGCACCGACTACATCAACGCCACGAAGGGCGTTTGGTCCTGGCTGACGACGGTCGATCACAAGCGGATCGGCATCATGTACCTGGTGAGCGTCCTGACGGCGTTCGCCCTCGGCGGCTTCTTCGCGCTGCTGCTCAGGCTCGAGCTGCTCACGCCGAAGCACACGATCATGAGCGCGGACACCTACAACCAGGCGTTCACGCTGCACGGCGTGGTGATGGTGTTCCTCTTCATCATTCCGAGCATCCCGGGCGCGCTCGGCAACTTCTTCCTGCCGATCATGATCGGCGCGAAGGACGTCGCGTTCCCGAGGCTCAACCTGCTGAGCCTCTACCTCTACTGGATCGGGGCGATCTTCGCGCTGTCGTCGATCCTGTCGAGCGGCCTAGACACGGGCTGGACGTTCTACGTGCCCTACTCGTCGACGACCAACACGGCGGTCGTGAACGTCACGCTCGGCGCGTTCGTCCTCGGCTTCTCGAGCATCCTCACCGGGCTGAACTTCATCGTCACGCTGCACAAGCTGCGCGCGCCCGGCGTCGGCTGGTTCAAGATGCCGCTGTTCCTGTGGGGCCTGTACGCGACCAGCATCGTGCAGATCCTCGCCACGCCCGTGCTCGGCATCACGCTGCTGCTGCTCGTCTTCGAGCGCACGCTGCACATCGGCATCTTCGACCCGGCGCTCGGCGGCGACCCCGTGCTGTTTCAGCACTTCTTCTGGTTCTACAGCCACCCGGCCGTCTACATCATGATCCTGCCCGGGATGGGCATCATCAGCGAGCTCATCGCGGTGCACGCGCACCGCAAGGTGTTCGGCTACAAGGCCATCGCCTTCTCGAGCGTCGCCATCGCGCTCGTCGGCTTCCTCGTGTGGGGTCACCACATGTTCGTCGCCGGGCAGAGCGAGCTCGCCTCGACGATCTTCTCGTTTCTCACCTTCCTCGTCGCCATTCCGAGCGGCGTGAAGGTGTTCAACTGGATCGGCACCCTCTGGGGTGGATCCATCAGCTTCAAGGCGCCGATGCTGTTCGCGCTGAGCTTCCTCTTCCTGTTCACCATCGGCGGTCTCACCGGTGTGTTCCTCGGCATGCTCAGCGTGGACATGCACCTCCACGACACGTACTTCGTCGTGGCCCACTTCCACTACGTGATGATGGGCGGCACGGTGACCGCGTTCGTGGGCGGGCTCCACCACTGGTGGCCGAAGATGACCGGGCGCATGTACAGCGAGAAGCTCGCGGTGCTCTCGTGCGCGCTCTACTTCATCGGCTTCAACGCGACGTTCTTCACCCAGTTCCTGATGGGCAGTCGCGGCATGCCGCGCCGCTACTACAACTACCTGGACCAGTTCCAACCCCTGCATGCGTTCTCGACCTTCGGGTCGTGGATCCTCGGCGCGGCGTTCCTCGTCATGCTCTACAACCTGCTCAACTCGCTGAAGAACGGCGAGCGAGCGCCGAAGAACCCGTGGGGCGGGCTCTCGCTCGAGTGGGAGACGGCCTCGCCGCCGGTGACCGAGAACTTCGTCCACGTGCCGCACGTCGAGCACGGGCCGTACGACTACGCGGCCACGGTCGCGCGGAGGGCTTCGTGAGCGCACCGGCCGAGATCGTCGAGGGGCAGCCCAGCGCGGAGCGTGGCTCGCCGCAGTTCGAGGTGGCGCACCACTTCGACAGCGCCGACACGCAGTTCGACGCCGGGAGGATGGGCGTCTGGCTCTTCCTCGTGACGGAGATCCTGCTCTTCGGTGGGCTCTTCTGCACCTTCGCGGTGTTTCGCAGCTGGTACTTCGAGGACTTCGTCGAGGCGCACCACCACCTCAACAAGGTCATGGGCGGCGCGAACACGCTCGTGCTCATCGGCTCCAGCCTCACGATGGCGCTCGCGGTGCGCGCCGCGCAGATGACCGACAAGAAGCAGACGACGCGGATGCTCGTCATCACGCTCCTCTGTGCCGCGACGTTCCTCGTGGTGAAGTACTTCGAGTACTCGGCCAAGTTCGAGCACGGGCTGCTGCCCGGCGCGTACTTCCACGGGGAAGGCTTTCAGGGGACGCACGCGGGGGTGTTCTTCGCGATCTACTTCCTGATGACCGGCGTGCACGGTCTCCACGTGCTGATCGGCATGGGCCTCATCACGTGGATGCTCATCCGGAACCTGCGTGGCGACTTCTCGAGCCGCTACTACGCGCCGGTCGAGAACGTGGGCCTCTACTGGCACCTTGTCGACCTCGTGTGGATCTACCTGTTTCCCCTTCTCTACCTGGTGGGTTGAGCGATGTCCGATCACGCGCAACACGGACCTGGCGGCCATGGCAAGGACCACGTCCCCCACATCCTGCCGCTCTCCACGTACTTCAAGACGTGGGGGGCGCTCATGGTGCTCACGGTGATCACCGTCGGCGCGAGCTACCTGAACTTCGGGCCCGGTAACCTGGTCCTCGCGATGCTGATCGCGACGGCCAAGGCCGCCACCGTGGCGCTGGTGTTCATGCACCTCTATTACGACCACAAGTTTCACGGCGTGATCTTCGTGTCGTCGCTGGTGTTCCTCGGCATCTTCATCGCGTTCACGATGTTCGACACCGAGACGCGCGGGCGGGCCGAGGCGATGGAGGGGGAGCACCCTGCCAACATCAAGGACCCGTTCGGCGGCACGGCCTCGGAGGCCGCGGCGAAGGCGAAGCTGAAGCCGGCGGCCGCTCCTGCGCATCACTGAGGCCGCCTGAGGGCTCGGTCCGCGGCGCGAGGGCTCCGCGGTCGGGCGGCGGGCGGGAGTGACGCAACGTCCCCTCACCTGCTGCTCGTTGCTATGCTGGCCCCGAGCGGGCCGGTGGAACACACTCGCGACAATCCACGGCAGGGCGGACGCGAAGCGCGCGAGGAGCGCGACGAGCGCGCGGGCGTCGAGGGCTCGGCGTCGAGGCGCGCGCGACAGCTCGCGGTCGCGATCGCAGGCAGGGCTCCGGTGCTCGCGGACACCGCCGATCGGTGGCTCGTCCAGCTCCGGTGGCTCGCGCTCGCGGGGATGACGGCGACCGTGCTGCTGGGCAAGCGGCTGGTCCCGGCGATCTCCCTCCCTCCCCTGCTCGGAGCGCTCGGGCTCATCGCGGTCGTCAACGTCGCGTGGTCGCTCGCGGTGCGGCGAGCAGCCTCCAGCGCGCCGCGTTTCGTGTCGGGGCAGCTCGCGGTCGACCTGGCCCTCGTGACGGCGCTCCTCTGGCTGTCGGGCGGGCTGCGCAGCCCGTTCGCCGTCTTCCTCACGTTTCACCTCGCGCTCGCGGGGATCCTCGCGTCGTGGCGCACGACGCTCGGGCTGCTCCTGCTGACATTCGGCGCGATGGTGGTGCTGCTCGGTGCGGCGCCGTTGCCGCTGGAGAGCGCGCCGATCGGGCGCGCGGGGATCGAGCTTCTGGGCGGGCTCGTCTCGATGGCGTCGCTCACGGGGTTCCTCGGCTTCGTCGTGCTCGCGTACGCCCGGCGACTGGAGCTGCTCCGCGAGGATGCCGCGCGGAACGAGAAGCTCGCGATGCTCGGGCGGCTCGTCGGCGGCATGTCCCACGAGCTCGCGACCCCGCTCGCGACGATCCTGCTCGCGAGCGGGGATCTGGCGGAGCTGGTGGACGAGAGCGCGCCCGAGGCGGCGGGTCTCGCGCGGACGGTCGCGGAGGAGGCCCGGCGCGCGAGCGATCTCATCGGGCTGATGCGCGGGCACGTGCGGCCGGATGAGCGCGCCGAGGTCGTCGATCTCGCCGCGCTCGTGGGCGAGATCGCCGTGGCCGAGCTCGATCGGCTCGGGTTCGGCGGCGAGCGGGTCGTCGTGGCGCCGGGGCCGCTGCTCGCGCCGGTGATCACGGTCGCCCTCCGGCACGTGCTGCGGAACGTGCTCGCGAACGCGACGCAGGCGACCGAGGGCGCCTCGGCGTCGCGCATCGAGATCGAGGTCGCCGCGCGGCATGACCGCGTCGAGGTGCGCGTGAGCGACAACGGGCCCGGGTTCAGCGACGAGATGCTCGCGCACGTCGGGGAGCCGTTCCGCACGACCAAGGAGGCCGAGGGAGGCATGGGCCTCGGGCTCTACGTGTGCTCGGTGCTCGCCGAGCGGATGGGCGGCACGCTCCGCGTGGGGCACGGCGCGTGGGGCGGCGCCGAGGTCGTGCTACGGCTCGGGCCGCCCGTGCGCAGCAAGGCGAAGGAGACGGCGTGAGCAGGAAGATCGAGACGGCGCTGCTCGTGGACGACGACGACGCGTTCCGGACGACGTTGCAGGGGGCGCTCCGGCGGCGGGGCGTGCGCGCGCGGACCGCGGCGACGGTCGACGAGGGGCTGGTCGCGCTCGAGTACGAAGCGGCCGACCTCATCGTCATCGACTACCGGATGCCGAAGACCAACGGGCTCTCGGCGCTGTCCCGGTATCGCCGGATCGCACCGGACGCGGCGATCCTCATGCTGACGGGGTACGGGGAGATCCCCCTGGCGGTGGCGGCCGTGAAGGAGGGGGCCGACACGCTGCTCACGAAGCCGATCGACGCGGATCGGCTCCTGCGGGAGGCGGCGGCGATCGTGGGAAGGCCGAGGTCCGACACGCTCGTGCCGGCGCCGCAGGGGCTCTACAAGCTCGACGACCTCGAGCGGGAGGCGATCCGCGGCGCGCTCAAGCAGTCCGGCGGCGTCGTCGCCGCGGCGGCGAAGCTGCTCGGGATCGACCGGCGGACGTTGCAGCGGAAGCTCAAGCGCTTCGACTGACGGGGAGGGCCGCGTAGCACGACGGAGGGGCGTCGTGCTACGCGCGGGCGTCGTCACTCGACCACGAGGCGGTCCCCGGAGCCGCGACCGAAGGTCTCGGGGGCGTACATTTCCTCGGCTTTCGGGGGCGGGACGACGAAGGTGCCCGGCGTCGTGGCGCGCGCGACGTAGGTGTAGTCGTAGACGCCGTCCCACACGAGCGAGGCGAAGGCCTCGACGCGCTCGTCGCGCAGGTTCTGGTGCTCGTACCAGGTGCTGCGCCACCACCACGGGGAGCCCCCGCTCGGGGGGGCGCTCGGGTCCGCGGGGACCGTGCCCGTGACCGCGAGCGCGGGGTTCATGGCCTCGAGGCCCGCGGGGAGCGGATCGACGAGCGCGACGTGGTAGCGGCGCGACGGTACGACCATGGTCACGCGGATGCGCACCTTCGTGCCGGCCTTCACGCGCCAGGTGCCGTCGGCGTCGCGCTTCACGTCGGCGGGGTCGTCGACGGGCTCGTACTGCCGCGTGACGGTGAAGCCGTGGTCCGCGGGCGGGGGGCGCAGATCGCTCGGCGCGTAGGACATGCCGACGCGGTAGTAGAGGCGGCCGGGGCCCGTCTTCGAGAGGACCAGGTCCGCGCTGCCGACCTCGGCCATCGTCGCCATCGGGACGTCGATCTGATGCCGGTCGGCGCTGCGACCCTTGAACGTGTGCTCGCCGGCGTAGCGGTCGCCGAGCCAGGCGCGCGCGACGAAGTCCGGCGTCGCCTTCTCGTAGGTCGCGAAGTAGCGATCGAGGGCGAGCAGGACGAAGGCGTTCTCCTGGGTGGAGAGCCAGCGACCGGCCTTGCGGTGGCCGAGCAGGCCGCTGACGAGCTTGGGGATGAGGTCGCTCTTCTGCTGATCGCCGATGAGGGCGTCGAGCAGGATGCCGTCGGCTCGACGGTCGGAGTGCAGCAGGACGTACGACCCGTCGGCGTAGGACGTCGTGAAGTGCGCGGCGCCGGCGGTCTCGCTGACGCGGTTGGCGACGTGCTTGCGGACCTCGGCGAGCTCGGCGGTCGCGCTCGGGTCGTCGAGGAGCGTCGGCCAGAGCCAGCCCACGGGCTCGAGGCCGAGCTTGTCGACGCCGCCGGCCTCGGCGACGAGGCGCTTGGCACGGGCGGGGTCGGCGTCGTCGAGGCGCTTCCGCACGAAGAGCGCGTACGCGATGATCGCGTGGCGCGACTCGGGGCTGTACCAGCCGGGGATGTGGCTCTCGATCGATCGCAGGTAGCGGAGGGCGCCGTCGAGGGTCTGCTTCGGGACGGCGTAGCCCTTGGTCCTGGCGCGCTCGAGGGCGTGCGTGACGTGGACGCTCAGGTACGGCCAGGGCTCGCGGTCGGAGCGCCAGAAGTCCCAGCCGCCCGACCAGTGCTGGCGGGATCGGAGCTTCTCGATGTCGCGCTTCATCGACTCGGCGAGGGCCTCCTTCGACGGCATGTCCTTGCCGTTGAAGGCGGTGAGGACGTCACGCAGCGCAGAGATGGCGAGGACGCGCGACGAGAGCTGCTCGTTGCACTCGAACGGGTAGCGGAGGAGGTAGAGCACCGCGTCCGTCAGCGACGAGAGCGCGGTGGACGAGGTCGTGATCTCGAGGCCGCCGAACTGCGTCACGACGCCGCTGGGCATCTTCACGGGCTGCGCCACGGCGCCCTCGTCGACCGTGCCGTAGGTCGCGAAGGCCTCGGTGGTGGCGGGCGTCCAGACGGGCAGCTCGACCTGCGCGGCGTCGGCGTACGCGCCGCTGGCGGCGCCGATCTGGAAGCGCGCGGTGCCGGCGCGGACGGTCGCGGCGGGCAGGCGCACCTCGACGCGATCGTTCGCGGGCACCGAGACGCGGCGGCCGGCGCCTTCGACGAGATCGGCGTTGACGGCGCGCGCGGCGAGGTCGACCTCGATCGGGGCGTCGGTCTGGTTTTGCAGTACGATCGGAAGATCGAAGCGATCGCCAAAATTGAGGAAGCGGGGCGCGGAGGGGCGCACCATGAGCGGGAGGCGCGCGGTGACGCTGCCTTCGCCCGACCCGAACTGCTTCTCGCCCGCGACGGCGACGGCCATGACGCGATAGCGCGTGAGGCTGTCCGGTAGCTTGACGGCGACCGAGGCGTGCCCGGCGGCGTCCGTGGTGACGGTCGGCGCGAACAGCGCGAGCGGGCCGAAGTCCTGGCGCAGCGCGATGGGCTTGCCGGGCTCGCGGGGCTTGTCGTCGCGCGATCCGAGGGTCGCCTGGTCCAGCTCGGTGAGCTCGTTGACGATCGGTGAGGCGCTCGCCATCGCGCGGGCCGCGGGGGCCGGCATGGCGTCGGCCTTCTTCTCGCGCGCGCCGAACCCGCGACCCGAGCCGGCGCCTGCGCCGTGGCCGTTGAACGAGTCCTTCGACTTGCTGGCCTTGGCCCGGAGGCGCTTGTCCTCGGGGCGCGCGACGAGCACGCGCTCGCGGAGCTCGGCCTCGCGCGTATCGGCGGAGCGGTCGGCGTAGAAGACGGCGAGCGGGTCGGGGGTCGCGTACCCGGACAGGGCGAGGATGGCCTCGTCGACGACGACGACGGCCGCGGTGCTGCCGGCGACGGGCGCGCCCGAGGCGTCGCGCACGTCGACGTCGACGGTCGTGCTGCCGCCCGGGTCGAGCTTCGCGTCGCGCGCGCGCGCCGTGACGGCGAGCGATCGTTCGCGCGGCGGGATCTTGATCGTGGTCGACCCCTGGGCGAACGCGGGGCGCCTCGGCAGCGAGGGGTCCGCGACGCCGCGCGCGGTGTCGCGCGGCACCGCGCCGACGATCGCGACGTGCGCGGTCGCGTTGGGCAGCCACGCCGGGTCGACGCGCACGGTGACGGGCTGCGTGGTCGAGGTCAGCTGGAAGCGCGAGGTCAAGACGAGGCCTTGGCGGCGGATGGTGAGCAGCCCCTCGGCGGGCGCGAAGGGCGCGACGACGAGCAGCTCGGCGACCTCGCCCGGGGCGTACGAGGCCTTCGACGGGATGAGCTCGATCTTGCCGCGGTCGAGCGTGTCGTCGCCGCGCGCGCGATCGCCGAGGACCCAGAAGTGGGTTTCGGTCTGGCTCTTGCGGTCGAAGCGGTCGGTGACGACGGCGGTGAGGCGGTAGCGGCCGCCCTCCCTCGTCGCGAGCGCGCAGGGCGTCGCTTCGGCGCCGGAGGTGAGGTCGCACGTCGACAGGTCGGACTCGACCTCGACCGCCTCGCCGGCCTCGTAGGTCCAGTCGATGCGGGCGCTCCGCACCTTCACGGGGCGGCCTGCGATGGCCTTTCCGTCGAGGTCGGCGACGAGCACGTCCACGGCGAAGGGCTCACCGGCCTTCACGAACGTGCGCGCTTGCCGGACGCCGACGTAGACCTCGGCGGGGTGGACGAGCAGCTGCGTGGCGCCGGACCAGGCCTGGCGGTTCACGTCGGTGACCGTGCCCTCGAAGCGCAGCCCCATCGGGTACGCGGGATCGAGGGCGTCGAAGTCGACGCGGACGCGGTGCTCGCCGGATGGCCCGGTGCGGCCGGGGAACGTCTCCGGGGCGCCGGACGCCTTCGCGCCGCGCTTCGTGCCGCGGGATCGCCACCACCAGTCCTCGGCCTTGCCGAAGGCGTAGTCGGCGCGGTTGGGCGGGACGAAGCGCGCGTCCGAGCGGAAGACCGTCCAGCCGACCTCGGCGTTCGGGAGGCCGCCGCCGGCGAAGTAGCTCGCGGTCACGGTGACGTTCGTGTGGCCGCCGACGAAGAACGGGCCCTCGCCGGGGCGTGCGTTCACCTCGAACTCGGGGCGGCGGAACTCCTGCACGTCGAATTGGTGCGTGTGGCTTGGGCCGTTGACGTGGAGCCCCTCGGCGGTCAGGTGCACCGCGGCCTGGCCGAGGTTCGGCGTGGCGGGGAGCTTCAGGGAGAGATCGAAGCCGCCGGAGGCGTCGATCGTGCCCGAACCCTTGGCGATCTCGACGCCGCGCGCGTCGTTTGCGACGTACGCGACGCGCGTGCCCGCGACGTCGGGGACCGCGGCGACGTCGCCGCCCTTGGCCATGCCGAGCTTGCGGATCCAGCCCTTGATGCGGACCTCCTCGCCCGGCTTGTACGTGTGGCGGTCGTCGAAGACGAGCCAGCGCGCCTCGTCCGACGGGGTGTAGCGGGCGGATCCGGAGGCGTCGGGCAGCAGCGCCAGGTCCTTGCCGCGACGAGCGGCGAGGTAGGGCGTGCCGACGGGGAGCAGGTCGACGCGCGCGAGGCCGGTCGCGTCCGTGGTGCCGGCTGCGGCGCCTCGCCCGAGGAACACGTCGACTCCGCCGAGCGGCGCGCCGGTCGCGAGGTCGGTGCACCACGCGGTCAGCGACTCGCTGTCGGTCACGACCTGGAGGCCGAGGTTCGTCACCTGCACCCACGTGCGGACCCACTGGCGGTCCCAGCGGCCCTTCGGGCGCTTGCCGGGCGGCTCGACGACGACGAGCACCTGGCCGACGCCGTCGGTGAGCGCGGCCGTGAGGTCGATCGGCGTGGTCACGAGCTGGTCGGCGATCTTGCTGGGCGCGACCTTGCGGCTCACGACCAGGCGCCCCGGCGGGTCGCTCGGCTTGTCGTCGTAGTCCCAGTCGCGGCGCCAGCGCTGATAGGCGGCCCAGTCGTCCGGGCCGACGGCGTAGAGGTGCACGTCGAGCGCGGGGCGGTTGACGCTGAAGACGGGCAGCACGGGGCCGCTCGCCGGGTCGAGCACGGACATGTCGCGCTCCTCGGCGAAGAGGAACGGCTCGGCCGGGGCGACGGTGATCTCGCCGGTGGCGACCTTGCCCATCGTCTGGCCGAACGTGTCGCCGATCGCGCCGTCGACCGAGACCGTGTACTTCGCCTTGCCCTTCGATCGCGGGCGGATCGTGATCGCGTTGCCGGTCGCGTCGACGCGGTACGACTCGGGCTCGGGGCTGATCTTCACCCACGCGGGGTCGAAGCGCCGCGTGTCGATCGGGTTCGTGAACGCGAGCGTCCAGGGCTCGTCCGGCGCGCACTCGCCCCACCCGCAGCTGGTCCGGGCGAGGCTCATCGGGTGGTAGGTGTAGAACGTCGCGTGCTGCTCGCGCGTGGTGCGGCGTGGGCCCTCGGCCGAGGGCGTGCCGTCGGGGAAGCGGATCACGAACGAGGTCGCCGAGGGGAGCTTGTCCTTCGCCTTGAACGCGAGCCACCGGCCCGCCTGCGCCTTGCCGCTGAGCAGGCGCACCGCGGCGTCCGAGGCGATCTCGTCCTCGGTGGCCAGGCGCACCGGGAGCGGCTTTCCGCCGGCCTCGAGCCGGAGGGTCTCGATCACGGTGCCGGCGTCGATCGCCTGATCGAACTCCGCGTACATCACGGGGTCGAGGCGCTGGGGCCCGTGGCTCGGGACGGCGGTCTTCAGCGTGGGCGGCGGGGTCGTGAAGGTCCACTTCTCCGCGTGGGCGATCGTCTGTCCTCCCGCGGCGCGCGTGCCGGCGGGCACCTCGACCGTGTACTCGGTGGCCATCGGGAAGCGTTTGTCCGGGTCGAACACGACGGTCTGCGCGCCGACCCAGCGCCACTTGCCGGGGGGCGTCGGCGTGAGGACGACGGGCGGAGGGGTGCGCGCGAGTTCGTCGTGTGAGGTGATCGCGACCATGGGCTGCGAGAAGGACACGGTGAGCGCGGGCGCGAGATCGACGGTGCCCACCGGCTGCTTGCGCGTCACCGTGAGCGGCGCGCTCGGCGGGGCCGACGGGGTGGGCGGCGGGCCGCCGGCGTCGGGCGGCGGGAACGCGGAGACGGTCGTCGCGCCGGCGCGTGGGGCGGGCTTCGACCGATCGCGGAGCGCGAAATCCTTGGCGTCCGAAGGGTCTTCCTTCATCGGCGGGAGCCGCTCGAGGACGCGCTTCACGTCGGCGTCCGACAGCCGGGCGGCGCGCGTCGGCGCCGGACGCCGGTCGTCGCGCGCGTCGGCGTCGCTCAGGCGGAAGCCGAGCCCGGTCTTGGAAAGCGTCCAGACGACGGGTTCCTCCTTCGGGGCGGTCGCGGGCGGCGCAGGCGGCGCCGCGACCGGGGTCAGCGCCGGGCACCCGAGCGCGCTGGAGACGACGACGACGACGAGCAGGCTTCGAGCTCGGAACATGCGGACACCTCGAGCGGCCACGATAGGACTCCGGCCGCGGTCCCGGGAGGACAAACGCGGATCGCGAAGCCGACGTGCGATCGGCGCGTGAGGCGCGACGCCCCTGCCCCGCTGCCCTGGCCGATCGGGCGCGCTACGACAGCGTCGGGTCGTCGAGATCCAGGTAGTCGCCGGTCGCGCAGTCGAGTGCCGCCCAGCCGTTGACCCGGCAGAGGTGCGCGACGATCGACGTGGCGGCGCGCGAGCCGCGCGTCCGGACGACGAAGCCGTCGACCATGCCCGTCGCGGCGACGCCGATCTCGACCGCGTAGTCGCCCGCCTCGATCACGCCCCGGTCGGACGCGGACCAGTCGACCTCGGCGAGGGCGAGGTCGATCGAGCAACGGACCCAGTCGCCGTTGCCCATGCGGCGCGGTCCGTCGCCTTTCGCCCAGGATGCGAGGCAGGGGGGCGTGTGACCGTCGAAGCTCACGATGACGTACTCGTTCGTCACGCGCGCACAGGATGGATCGGATGCGGCCGCCGCGCCCGTCGTTCTACAGGTTCGGATCGTTGTTCGGGCGCGTGGGGAACGCCGATCGCGACACGTCGACGAGGTCGGCGCAGGCCTCGAGCGGCACCTCGTGCTCGCCGCCCGGCAGCGAGAGGCACTTCCAGCCGGCGTCCCAGGGCTGCGCGGTCAGCTTGCGGTCGCCGGCCAGCACGCCCCAGCCGTTGATCGGGCAGGCCCACATGGCGCTGCAGTTCGTCAGGGGCAGCGCCGCGGGCGCGGGGCGTGGGCGCAGGAGGCTGCGGCCGGGCATGCGGCGGCGCGCCCCGACGAGCTCGATGCGGTCGAGGACGCCGACGACGTCGAGCAGCGTCGGAACGAGGTCGAGGTGGGTCAGGAACTCGGGCGAGGCGGCGGCGACGGCGCGCGCCTCGTCGTCGGTGAGCGCGCCGTTGCCGCTCGCGACGAGGCCGGGCACGTGGATCTGCTCGTCGTAGAGATTCTGCCCGTGGTGGATGGCCTTGTGCTCGCCGAAGGCTTCGCCGTGGTCGCTCGTCAGGACGACGACCCAAGGCGCGCCGCGCTGCGCGTCGAGGAACGCCCGCAGGCAGCGCGCGATGCTGCGGTCCTGCTCGACGATCGCGTTCTGGTAGGCGCGGTGGACGGAGTCGAGGCCCGACCAGGTGACGTGGCGCTGGAACGGGGTGAAGGTCGCGGCGGCGTCGTCGAAGAAGTACGGCGCGTGCGTGCCGGAGAAGTGCGCCATGACGAAGTACGGGGGCGCGAGCTGCGGGAGGCGCGCGCCGCACTCGTCGGCGAGGCGGCGATCGAGGCCATGGTCGATCGCGTCCTCCACGTCGTCGATGGGGTGGCCCATCATCGTGTCGGCGGAGACGTAGGAGTCGACGGCCCGATCGACGTCGGTGCGCTCGAAGATCGTGCCCGAGTGGGCCGACCAGTAGTGCGTCGAGAGGTGCGCTTCGCCGGCGCGCGTGGCGCCGAGCAGGTCGAACAGATCGGGCGCCTCGAGGATCGGATCGCGGCTGCCGAGCTGGAGGAGGCCGGTGAGCAGCACGGACAGCGAGATCGCGGTGTAGCTCGACGCGGCGCGCAGCTCGTGGAGCGCCACGCGGTGGGGGAGCAGCGCGGCCACCTCGGGCGCGAGGAGGCACGGCTCGCCGGGGTCGCCGCAGTAGTCGCTTGCGCGCACGCTCTCGGTGAGGAGCAGCAGCACGTTGGGGACGCGCGCGCGTCGCGAGGGCATCGGCGCGAGCGTGGGGCGGCCGACGTGAGGCGGCGGGTCGCGGGTGAGCGCGAGCGAGACGGCGGCGTGGGCGACGCGGGTCTCCGTGGTGCCGAGCGCGGCGGGGCCCCCGAGGAAGAGGCCGATCGCGAGCGCCGCGGCGGCGACGAGGCGGGGCGCGCGGCCGGGGTGCGCGGGGCCGATCCGCGCGAGCCACGCGGCCTCGATCGCGCCGACGGCGATCACGAGCCCCGCGAGCATCGGGAGCGCGGGCAGGATCATCGCGCGCACGTCGGGCCAGGCGCGGCGCGCCGCGAGCGCGACCTGGTCGTCGATCGGCGCGTGGAAGTACCGGAAGAACGCCGCCTGAGCGACGATCGACAGCGCGAGCAGCGCCGCGACCGCGTAGCGCAGCGCGCGGCTTTCGCGGAGGGACGCGGCGAGGTGCAGCGCGGCGGCGCTCGCCACGAGGTGCAGCACGGCGCGCGGGTGGCCGGCGTAGAAGCCCGGCCCACGCAGGGCGACGTCGAGCAACGCGAGCTGCAGACAGAAGAGGGCGTGCATGGGCGCGCTGGAGGCGACCGGGGTCGATATCACGGAGCGGCTCGCGAGGCCCGCCCGCTGCGGCCGACCCGCAGCGGATCAGGCCTTGCGCGGGACGGCGTCGATCGCGAGCACGCCGAGGTCGTCGGCCGCGAGGCCGCGCGCGACCAGCGCGTCCATGCGGGCGGCGATCGCGGGCAGCACGGTGAGGTCGGTGTCGCCGGCGGCCTCGATCATCAGGCGCACGTCCTTGCGGGCCATCGACAGCTCGAAGCTCGGCGCGTAGTCCCCGCGCGCCATCGCCGATCCGCGGTACTGCACGACGGCGCCGGCGTTGAAGTGCGAGAACAGCGCGTGCGCCTCGGTCGGGGCGATGGCGAGCGATCCGGCCATCGCGAAGACGTCCGCGAGGGCCGCCGTCTGCGCGACGATCAGCGCGTTGCCGAAGAGCTTGTACGCGGCGGCGAGGTCGGGTCGTGCACCGACGTACCAGACCTCCCCGGTCATCCGCGCGAGCGCGGGGCGAGCGCGCTCGAAGATCGCCTGCGCGCCCGCGCAGAGCATCAGGCCCTTCTGCTCGCGCGCCATCTTCGGTGACATGAACACCGGCGCGTGCAGGAAGGCCACGCCCTTCGCGGTGAGCTCGGCGGCCCGGCGGGCGGTGCCTGCGGGCGCGGCGGTGGTGTGGTCGATCACGATCACGTCGGGTGCCAGCGAGCCGAGGCAGGCCTCGATCACGGCGTCCACGGCGGCGTCGTCCGAGAGCGAGAGGTGCACGCGATCGGCGCCGGTCACCGCCTCGGCCGCCGTCGCGAACGCGGCCGCGCCGTGCGCGCGGGCGAGCCGATCGGCCTTCGCCGCGGTGCGGTTCCACAGCCGCGCGTCCTCGCCGCGCCGCCGCGCCGCCTCGACCAGGCCCGCACCGATCAACCCCGTGCCCAGGAACGCGACGCTCGCCATCCCGCGCGTCTTGCGCGGAGCCGCCCCTGCTGCAAGCGAATTGGCCGGGGCTTTCCGCCATGGCGTGCCGCCGCCCACAAGCGGCGTGCGGTCCGGCGAGTTACCGTCTACTTTCGAGCGTCGGAGGCCGATGGACACGTCGTCGCCCGCGCTCGCCCCGGACTCCCCGGCACCGGTCGTCGCCGTCGTCGACGACGACGCGCTGACGAGGCGCCTGGTGCGCCACTGGCTGGAGCAGCAGGGCTTCGCGGTCAGCGAGCACGAGAGCGCGGGCAGCGTCCTCGCGCACGGCGGCCCGTTCGCGGTGGCGTGCGTCGACCTCGGGCTCGGCGACATCGACGGGCGCGAGCTCATCCGGCACCTCGTCGCGGCCGACCCGCGGCTGCCGGTGATCGTCATCACCGCCGATCGGGAGACCGACACGGCCGTGACGGCGATGCGATCCGGCGCGTACGACTACGTCACGAAGCCGCTCGCGCGCGACCGCCTCGTGCAGTCCGTGAGGAACGCGCTCGAGCGTCGCCGGCTCATCGAGCAGGTCAGCCGCCTCGAGGACGAGCTCGGGGTCTCGCGGGCGTTCGCGTCGATCATCGGCCAGGCGCCCGCGCTGAAGCAGCTGCTCGCGCAGGTCCAGCGCATCCTTGACAGCGACGTCGCGGTGTGCCTGCTCGGCGAGAGCGGAACCGGCAAGGAGCTCGTCGCGCGAGCGATCCACGACGGTGGGCGGCGACGCGCCGGGTCGTTCGTCGCCCTCAACTGCGCGTCGATCCCCCAGTCGCTCCAGGAGTCGGAGCTCTTCGGGCACGAGCGCGGCGCGTTCACGGGCGCGGTCGCGATGCGCAGGGGCTGCTTCGAGCTGGCGCGTACCGGGACGCTGTTTCTCGACGAGGTCGGCGAGATGAGCCCGGCCACGCAGGCTGCCCTGCTGCGCGCGCTGCAAGAGCGCGTGATCCGTCGCGTCGGCGGCACGGTGGAGATCCCCGTCGACGTCCGGATCGTGTGCGCGACGCACCGCGATCTCGCGCTCGCCGTCGAGCAAGGGCGCTTCCGTGAGGACCTCTACTACCGCCTCGTCGTCTACCCGATCCGCGTGCCGCCGCTGCGCGAGCGGCGCGAGGACGTTCCCGCGCTGATCGGGCACTTTCTCCGCAAGCACCGCGCCGACGTCGGTCGCGAGATCTTCCGCGTCGCGCCGGAGGCGGTCGAGGCGATGGTGCGGCACTCGTGGCCCGGGAACGTGCGGGAGCTCGGCAACGTCGTGCACCGCGCGATGCTCTCGTGCGACGGCGACGAGATGCGCCTCTCCGACCTGCCCGCCGAGCTGCGCATGCTCGTGCTCGGGCCGCCGCCGCGCCCCTCCGCGCCGCCGCCGGCCGCGCCCGCCTTTCCGAGCCCCGCGGTCACGATCGGCGCGGCCGACGAGATCGTCGAGATGCGCGAGCTCGAGGCGCGCGCCATCCGGCACGCGATCCGCGCGACGGGGGGCAACGTCGCGCAGGCGGCGAAGCGGCTCGGCATCGGCCGCGCCACGATTTACCGGAGGCTCGAGGAGCTCGGCGGCGACAAGCCGAAGGGCCCCTGACCCGAGGTCGCCCTCACCCGGGGACCACCCGCAGCGAGCCGCGGACGACGCCGTAGCCCCCCTCGGTGCGCAGCGATCGCCAGACCTCCGCGGCGGAGGTGCGCCCGGCGAGCAGCGCGCGGTAGGCGGCGACCACGCGGCCGACGTCCTCGGGAGGCTCGCGGACCAGCTCGATGCGGAAGCGGCGAACGCCCGCCGCCTCGAGCGCGGGCGCGAGGTGCGCGGCGCTCTGCGCGGCGGCGTGAAATACCGTGTTGCGGCAGCCCACGTCGGCCTCGACGGGGTGGTCCATGCCGGCGCGGTCGCGCAGCGAGAGCGCGTGCCGGTCGCACGGGCGACCGCAGTCGCGGTGATCGTGGCCCTCCGAGAGGAGGGCTGCGTACACGCAGTGGTCCATGTGGAAGAGCGGCACGGGGTGGTGCACGACCACCTCGGCGAACGGGGCGAGCGGGCCGGCGCAGAGCGCGGCGAGCTGCGCGGCGTCGAGGTCGAACGCCGGCGTGAAGGCGGCGAGCCCGCGGGCGAGGACCTCCGCCGCGGCGAGGCGATTGGTCACGTTCAGCGAGAAATCGCCCACGCGCAAGGCGCGGCAGGGGGCCGGGTCGTGGAGCGCGCCGAGGCCGCGAACGAGCACCGAGTCGGGATCGAGCGTGGCGAGGTACTGATCGATCTTCGCTTCGCCGGGCTTGCGGATCCGGGGCGGCGCGACGCCGACGTGCGGGGCGCCGCCCTCGCGCAGGGCGCGCAGGGCCGAGCCGGTGCCGGTCAGCTCGAGGAAGTCGAGGTAGACGCCGTCTGCGCCCGCCGCGAGCGCGGCCTCGGCTTGCGGGCGCGTGCGGCACAGCACGAAGAGCCCGGCGGGCGGAGGCTCGCGCGTGGGCGCGGCGGTGGCGGCGGAGACCTCCGCGATCGAGGTCGCCGCCAGGGCGTGCGTCGGCGACGCGGCGGCGGCGAGCGCCTCGACGAGCGCGCGCCGCGCGCGGTTCACCGACGAGATGGGCAGCATCGCGCCGGCGGGCAGCGCGACCTCGAGGGCGCCCAGGGAGAAGGGCGTGTCGCCGAGCTTGCCGAGCTTGTCGCGGAGCGCCTCGGCCGTGACGGGAGCGCTGCGGGCGGCCTCGACGGGCGCGTCGCCGCGCACCGTCGCCCGGTGCCCGCGCGCGGACACGGCCTCGTACACCGGAGGCTCGCCGAGCGACCCCGAGACGCGCACGTCGAGCCGGGTGCGCTGCTTCGATCGCGCGAGCGACGCGAGGACCTCGCGGTCGCTCGCGGGATCGCTCGTCTTCCACACGCGGCGGTCGGCGGCGGTCCGCGACACGTCGCGATCGGGGCCGAGCCAGAGGAGCGCCTCGTCGCCGGCGACGGCGCGCGGCACCTCCTCGCCGCGCACCACGATCGTCCACACGCGCCCGCCGACCTCGCCCTCGCTGGCGAACCCGCCCTCGACGAGCACGCCGTCACCGAGCGCCAGCGGTGCGGCCACCGACACGACCAGGTGATCGCGCCCGCGGCGAGCGCGGAGGCCGCCCGAGGCGCCGACGAGCAGACCTCGGTGGTCGCAGGCGCGCCCCTCGACGAGGCGCTGGTGGTCGACGCCGCCGAGGAAGCCGGGGCCCGATCCGCGCGAGTAGGCCTGCAGTGCCGTCCGCCGGTCGCCCTCGGTGGGGGCGGGCCCCTCGCCCACCGCCGCGTCGACCGCGCGTCGGTAGAGCCGCGTCGTCGCGGCGACGTACTCGGGGCCCTTCATGCGGCCCTCGATCTTGATCGAAGCGACGCCGATCTCGACGAGCCGCGGCACGAGGGCGCTCGCCTCGAGGTCCTCGGGAGAGAGCAGGTAAGCGCGGTCGCCGAGCTCGCGGATCACGCCATCGACGACGAGCTCGTACGGAAGGCGGCAGGCCTGCGCGCACGCCCCGCGGTTCGCGCTGCGGCCGCCGAACGCCTCGCTCGTGAGGCACTGTCCCGAGTACGCGATGCAGAGCGCGCCGTGGACGAAGACCTCGAGCTCGACGTCGGTGGCGGCGCGAATCGCGGCGACGTCGTCGAGCGAGAGCTCGCGGGCGAGGATCACGCGGCGCGCGCCCACCGACCGCGCGAGCTCGACCGACGCGGCGTCGGTGCACGTCATCTGCGTGGACGCGTGAATGGGCAGGCTCGGCGCGACCGCGCGCACCACCCGCGCGACGCCGAGGTCCTGCACGATGACCGCGTCGACGCCGGCCTCGGCGCACGTGCGCGCGGCGGCCTCGACGGCGGGCAGCTCGTCGTCGAAGACGAGGGTGTTCAGCGTGACGTAGCCCTTCACGCCCGCCGCGTGCAGCTCGCGCATCGTGGCCGCGAGCGCGGCCGCGTCGAAGTTCGTCGCCCGGGCGCGCGCGTTGAAGCCCTGCAGGCCGAAGTAGACCGCGTCCGCGCCCGCGAGGATCGCGGCCCGCAGCGCGGCTTCGTCGCCCGCGGGGGCCAGCACCTCGGGGCGGGATCGGGGCGGCGCGCTCATCGGCGCGAGGTGTAGCGCGTCCGCGCCGGGCGAGCGACGTGCGGCTTCGCGGGGGCGCTTGCCCGCCGACCTACCATCTGGTAGGGACGTGTCTACCAGATGGTAGCGAGCGAGCTGGCGACCTCCCCGACGACCGTCCGCGACCGCATCCTCGCGGTCGCGAGGCGTCTGTTCGCCGCGCGGGGCTTCGACGCGACGCCGCTGCAGCAGATCGCCGACGAGGTCGGCGTCACGAAGCAGGCGGTCCTGCACCACTTCCCCTCCAAGGACGAGCTCCGCGGCGCCGTGCTCGCCGAGCTGCTCCTGCACTGGAACGACGTCCTGCCGCGGCTGCTCGTGGCGGCGACGGCCGGCGACCGTCGCTTCGAGGCGCTGACGCACGAGCTCGTCGGGTTCTTCGCCGCCGATCCTGACCGCGCCCGCCTGCTCCTCCGCGAGATCCTCGATCGACCCGAGCCCATGCGGCGGCTGCTCTCCGAGCACGTGCGCCCGTGGGTCGACGTCGTCGCCGAGTACGTGCGAAAGGGCCAGCGTTCGGGCGAAATTCGCGCGGATGTCGACCCGGAGGGCTACCTGCTCTCGGTCATCGTGCTCGCGGTCGACGGCGTCGCCGTCCTCGGCTGCCTGGGCGTGGTGCTCGGCGGCGCACCCTCGTCGAGGAGCGATCGCTTCGTCGCCGAGCTGCTCCGCGTCGCCCGCTCGAGCCTCTTCGCCGACCCGCCCGCGAAGGCGGCCCCGCCGCGCCCCCGCGCCGCCAAGAAGACGCCCCGCCCCGCGCGCGGGGCCACGACCGAACGCCGACGCTCGAAGACCTGAGGAGAACGCGATGGCCAACTACTTCCGCGACAACGACGACCTGCTCTTCTACTTCGATCGCGGCGGCACGGACTGGGCCCCGCTCGTCGAGGTGACCGAGTACGGCTTTCGCACCGAGGGCGGCTTCAAGTCGACCGAGGAGGCGGTGCAGTTCTACCGCGAGGTCGCCGACGCGATGGGCGAGTTCGCGGTGGAGGTGGTCGCGCCGGCGGCGGCGAAGATCGACGCGTGCCCCGTGCGCCTCGAGGGCGGCGAGGCGGTGTGCGCGCCCGAGTTCGACGCCATCTTCGAGCGGATCAAGGGGCTCGAGATCCACGGGATGTGCTTGCCGCGCGAGCTCGGCGGGCAGAATTGCCCGCTGACGCTCTACTTCGTCCACGCCGAGCTGATGGCCCGCGCGGACGTCTCGGTGCTCGCGCACCACTCGTTTCATGGCGGGATGGCGATGGCGATGCTCGTGTTCTCGATCCACGAGGGCACGACGAAGGTCGACCCGGAGCGCGCGTGCATCACCGAGACGCGCTTCCGCGACGCCATCGCCGAGATCGCGCGCGGCGAGGCCTGGGGGTGCATGGACATCACCGAGCCGGACGCCGGCAGCGACATGGCCAAGTTGCGCGCCGTCGGCGAGCAGGACGCGGCCGGCGACTGGTTCGTGACCGGGCAGAAGATCTTCATCACCTCGGGGCACGCGAAGTACCACTTCGTGATCGCGCGCACGGAGAAGCCGGGGAGCGCCGATGACCCGTTCGCCGGCCTCGGTGGCCTGTCGATGTTCCTCGTGCCGGCGTACGAGGATCTGCCGGACGGCACGCGACGCCGGGTCGTGGCGATCGACCGGGTGGAGGAGAAGCTCGGTCACCACGGATCGGTGACGGCCGCGCTGTCGTTCGATCGCGCGCCGGCGCTGCTGATTGGCAGCCGGGGCGACGGCTTCAAGCACATGCTCACGCTGATGAACAACGCGCGGCTCGGCGTCGGCTTCGAGTCGCTCGGCATCTGCGAGGCGGCGTGGCGCATGTCGAAGGCGTACGCGGCCGAGCGCGGATCGATGGGCAAGAAGATCGATCGGCACGAGATGATCGCCGACTACCTCGAGGAGATGAAGAGCGACATCGAGGCGATCCGCGCGCTCGGGATGCACGGCGCCTTCCACGAGGAGATGGCGCAGAAGATCGGCATCGTCCTGAAGCTCGGCGCGCTGCCGCAGGAGAAGGCCGCGGAGCTCGAGCGCGCGCTGCCGAAGCACAAGGCCGCGGCGCGCGCGGTCACGCCGCTGCTCAAGTACCTCGCCGCCGAGAAGGCCGTCGAGATGAGCCGGCGCGCGGTGCAGATCCACGGCGGCAACGGCTACACGCGCGATTTCGGCGCGGAGAAGCTCCTGCGCGACGCGATGGTGATGCCGATCTACGAGGGCACGAGCCAGATCCAGTCGCTCATGGCGATGAAGGACACGCTCGGCGAGATCATCAAGAACCCGCAGCGGTTCGTCGCGCGCATCGCGCAGGCGCGGTGGCGATCGCTCTCGGCGCGCGACCCGCTCGAGCGGCGCGTGGCGAAGATCGAGGCGCTTTCGCTCGCGTGCCAGCACCACCTCGTGGCGCGAACGGCGGCGCACAAGCTCAGGAGCCTCGGCGACAAGCCCGTCGCGGAGTGGCCCGCGAGCCTCACGAAGAACTGGGATCCGAAGCGCGATTTCGCGCTGGCGATGCTGCACGCCGAGCGGCTCACGCGGCTGCTCGCCGACGAGGCCGTCTGCCGCATCCTGCTCGATCAGGCGCGGCGGTTCCCCGAGCGGCGCGACGTGCTCTCCCGGTACCTCGACCGCGCCGAGCCGCGTGGCCGCTTCCTGCACGACGAGATCACCACCACCGGCCACCGCCTGCTCGCGAGCCTCGCGGAGCCGACGGAGAAGGTGGCGGCGGAGTAGCCATGTCGATCCGCGACGCTGCGCTGCTCCGGCATCTCGTCCACCAGGGGCCGGTCTTGCGCGCGCTCGGGCGCGCCGCAGGGTCGACGCTCCGCGGCGCTCGCGCGGTGAAGGGCGATCCTCCGGCCCTGCCGGGGCCGCTGCTGCGCGCGACCTTGCCGCCGCGACCGGCCGCGCTCGTGCGCGACTACCTGCGGCACGTCGGCGGCGATCCGGCTGCCTACGCGGGGCAGTTGCCGCCGCACCTCTTCCCGCAGTGGGGGTTTCCCCTCGCCGCGGAGACCCTGACCGGGCTGCCCTACCCGCTGGCGAAGGTGATGAACGCGGGCTGTCGCCTCGAGGCGACCGCGCCGCTGCCGATCGGCGAGCCGCTGCTCGTGACGGCGCGGCTCGAGTCGATCGACGACGACGGGCGTCGCGCGCGGCTGCGGCAGCGCGTGGTGACGGGGACGGCGTCGAGCCCCGCCGCGGTGACGGCCGACCTGTTCGCGTACGTGCCGCTCGGCGGGGGCGGCGCAGGCGCGCGCGGCGATCGGCGCGCTCCCACGGTGCCCGAGGGCGCCCGGGAGGTCGCGCGCCTCGCGGCGGACGGTCAGGCCGGGCTCGCCTTCGCGTCCCTGACCGGCGACGTGAACCCGATCCACTGGCTCGGACCGTACGCGCGCGCGTTCGGCTTCCGGCGGCCGATCCTGCACGGTTTCGCCACGTTCGCGCGAGCTTACGAGGGGCTCGTGCGCGCGGAGGCGGGCGGCGACCCGTGGGTGGTCGCGTTCGTCGACGCCCGCTTCGTGAAGCCGCTGCCGTTCCCCGCCGACGTCGGCCTGTTCGTCGATGAGGCGCGACGCGTCTGGGTCGGGGACGCGCCGGGCGGGGCAGCGTACCTCGAGGGCTCGTACGGCCTCCGCTCCGCGACCGGGCCGGCCAGCGCGGGCTCCCGCGATCCGAATCGAAAGGACCGATCATGAGCGACTTCCTGCTGAAGCTCGGCCAGAGCCCCGGCGCGCGGCGCCTCGTCGAGCGGTCCGGCTTGCCCCTCGCGCTGCCCGAGCGTCTGCGGCGCGCGGAGGGCCCCTGGGAGGCGCGGCCTCTCGACGGATCGCGCCTGATCTTCGCCTCGACGCCCGGCGGCGCGCAGGTGGCGACGCTCGCGCGGGCCCTGCTCGAGGCGGGGGCGCACGTGACGGCCGTCGGCGCAAGCGCGGCGGCCGCGTTCCGGGGCGCGCACGCCGGCGGGGCCGCACCGGTCGTGGAGGTCGGGGCGACCGGAGACGCGGCCCTCGCGCCCGACGCGATCGTGATCGACGCGACGGGCGTGGGCGATCCGGAGGCTCTCGCGGCGATCTACCAGGCGCTCCAGCCGGTCGTCGGGAAGATCGCGCGGTCGGGTCGCGTGGTCGTCCTGCGCCGCGCCCCGGACGGCGCGAGCGTGGTCGTCGACGCGGTCCGCGCGGCGATCGAGGGCTTCGTGCGCAGCGTCGCCAAGGAGGTCGGGAGGCGCGGCGCGACCGCGAACCTGGTGACGGTCGGCGAGGGCGCGGACGCGCGGGCCGCGGCGGTCGTCGTGTTCCTGTTGTCGCCGCGATCGGCCTTCGTCACGGGGCAGCCGATCGAGGTGGGGTGCGCCGCGCGGGGCGAGGCCGTCGCGCGGGCGCCGCGGTCGCTCGCCGGCAAGGTCGCGCTGGTCACCGGCGCGGCGCGCGGGATCGGCGCAGCGACGGCCCGGTTGCTGGCGGCGGAGGGGGCGTGCGTGGCCGTCCTCGACCGGCCCGAGGACGGCGCGGCGGTCAGCCAGCTCGCGCGCGAGATCGCGGGGGGCGCGGTCGTGCTCGACATCGCCGATCCGAGCGCCCCCGACACCCTCGCGGAGGCCCTGACCAAGAGCTTCGGCGGCGTCGACATCGTGGTGCACAACGCGGGCATCACGCGGGACAAGACGCTCGCGCGCATGTCGCCCGAGCAGTGGGCGAGCGTCCTCGCGGTCAACCTGACGGCGGTGCTCCGGACGACGGAGGCCCTCGTCGGGGGGCCGCTCCGCGACGGCGGTCGCATCGTGGCGCTGTCGTCGATCGCAGGCCTCGCCGGCAACGTCGGCCAGACGAACTACGCCGCGTCGAAGGCCGGCGTCGCGGGCTTCGTGCGGGCGCTCGCGCCGCGCCTCGCGTCGCGCGGGGTCACGGTGAACGCCGTCGCGCCGGGGTTCATCGAGACGCGCCTGACCGCGGCGATTCCGTTCGCCATTCGCGAGGCGGGCCGGCGCATGTCGAGCCTCGGCCAGGGCGGCCTGCCCGAGGACGTCGGCGAGGTGGTGAGCTTCCTCGCAACTCCGGCGGCCGTCGGCCTCACCGGGCAGGTGCTGCGAGTGTGCGGAGGCTCGCTCGTCGGCGCGTGACCGCAGCGAAGCGGGATCGGCGCGAAGCTCCCCCTACGTAAGCGCGCGTGTGTCGCCACTGCACAAGCGTGTCGCTGGCGCGTTGACTCGCGAGCCACAATCCCCAAGATTGTCCGCGCCCTGCCGGGCCGCCCCGGGCGAAGGTCCGCGGTTCGTCGGGCTGTAGGACAACGCTCGAAAGGAAGGCCATGCCGCGCACGATCGACTTCGCCACCCTGTCGCTCCAAGATGCTCTCGATCTCGCCATCCTGATCGAGGAAGAGGCCGAGGAGCGCTACGAGGAGCTCTCCCATTTGGTGGGTGGGCGCTACGCAGGCGACGCCGCCGATGTGTTCCGCACGATGGTCGTCAACGAGTCGAAGCACGGCCGGCAGCTCGCCGAGCGCCGCGCCAAGCTCTTCGGCGACGCCCCCCGAAAGGTCGACCGTGACATGATCTGGGAGGTCGAGGCGCCCGACTACGGCAAGCCGCGCGCATTCATGTCCGCGCGTCAGGCCCTGGAGGTCGCGCTCTCCTCCGAGAAGAAGGCGCACGAGTTCTTCGACCTGGCGATCCCCGGTCTCCGCAACCCCGACGTGCGCGCGCTGTTCGAGGAGCTCCGCGAGGAAGAGGCGAGCCACCAGCGGATGATCGAGCAGCACATGAAGGACATGCCCGACGGGCCGGACGTCGAGGAGCACGAGGCCGACGAGCCGGGCGCTCATTAGTTGCGATGGGGCCGCGAGCGGCCCCAAACCCCGCGCTCCTGCGGAGCGCTGTGCGTTCTGGTGGCGCGTGCGGGGCGCTTTGCGGGCCGGGGGGCGCGTGCGGGGCGCTTTGCGGGCCGGGGGGCGCGTGCGGTGATGGGGGGCCGCGAGCGGCGCCAAGCCCCGCGCTCCTGCGGAGCGCTGTGCGTTCGGGTGGCGCGTGCGGGGCGCTTTGCGGGCCGGGGGGCGCGTGCGGTGATGGGGGGCCGCGAGCGGCGCCAAGCCCCGCGCTCCTGCGGAGCGCTGTGCGTTCTGGTGGCGCGTGCGGGGCGCTTTGCGGGGCCTGCCGTCGGCGCGTCGGGGGCTGGTCGACTCCGGCGGACGGTGCGGCGACGGTGATGGAAGCGCGCGAGCCCGGGACCTTGAGGGGCCCGGGCTCGGTGGTTGCAAACGGACGCGCTACTCGGCGTCGGCGACCATCGGGCTTCCGCCCATCGCGCGCGACAGGATCTCGCCCGCGGCGAGGACGGCGGCGGCGCGTTGCTCGTCGTCGCCGAGCGTGATCGCGCCCTGGCGGCCGGGGTGCTTGCCCTTCACGTCCTTGTAGAACTCGCGGAGCGCGGCCCAATCGGCCTCGATGTCGCCGCTCGGGTAGAACACCTTGCCGAAGCCGCCGCGCTTCTTCTCGTAGTCGAGGAAGCCGAGCACGATGGGCACCTTCGCGGTGAGCGCGATGTAATAGAAGCCCGTCCTCCAGCGCGTCGCCTTCCCGCGCGTGCCCTCGGGCGCGATGATCACGAGCAGATCGTCGTGCTGATCGAGCAGGTCAGCCGTCGCCGCGACGGCGTTGCCGCGGCCGTTGCGGACGACCGGCACCCCGCCGAGGAGCTTGAAGAAGGTGCCGAACGGCGGCTTGAACAGCGTGTGCTTGCCGACCCAGCTGATGTCGATGCCGAGCGCCCAGCTCACCGCGAGGGTGAACGGCAGATCCCAACCCGAGGTGTGGGGGCACGCGACCACGACGGCCTTCTTCACGCCCGGCGGGCCGCCCTCGACCTCCCACCCGAAGGCGCTGAGCCAGAGCTTGCCGATGAGGGTGCGCAGCGACGCGGGCTGCGCGGCGGTCGTGGTGTCGGTGGTCATCGCGACGTCGGAAGTTCGTCGATCGGCGGCGCGATCGCCGTCATAGTTCCGTCAGCCGGCGTGCGACACGGCGCGTCGTGCGCGGTCCGCTGCTGAGCGCGTCAACGACCGGGCCGCCTGGGGCCGCGCGACGGCGGCTTCGCGGGGACCTTCGCCGCGCCCTTCGCGGGGTGCGTCGGCCCGGCCTCCACGAAGCGCTTGAGGTCGGCGTCCCCCGCGGCCAGCGCGCGGTCGAGGCGGGCTTTCCGTGACGCGATCTCCGGGCTCGGGTCGCCGCCGAGGGCCGCGAGCCGCGCCCCCGCGATGAGCCGCTCGGCCTGCTCGGCGCGGGGCGTGCCCGGCGTCTCGGCGATGCGGTAGGCGCGCATCGCAGCGGCCGTGTCGGCGATGCCCTCGAACGCCAGCCCGGCGTCGACCGCGGCGCGGTGCAGCGACGGGAACGGAGCGCCTTGCTGCTTGCGCCAGAGCGCGACGGCCGCCTCGTCGCCGTCCTGCACACGCACGAGCGCGATGGATCGCACGCGGATCGCGGCGCGCGCCGACGAGCCCTCCGCGGCGCCGCCTGCGAGGTCGTCGATGGTGCGCGCGGCGGCGGCGCGCGCGCCGACCGCGTCGGGACCGGTCGTCGCGAGGGCGACCTCGGCGAGCGCTTCGGCGCGCAGCGCTGGGTCGATCTCGCCCCGCGGGGCCGAAACGGCGGCCGTGAGGCGCGCGACGACGGCGGCAGGCACGGGCAGCCCGAGCCAGCGCCGCACGCGCAGGTGCTCGCAGCGGAGCGTCGCGGCGCCCTCGATCGAGCCGAGCGACTCGAGCCGCTCGCTCTCGCTGACGAGGGAGGCGAGGGCTTCGTCGATCTTGCCTTCGGCGAGCAGCGAGCCCGCGACGGCGACCGCGCCCTCGCGCTGCACGGCCGGTCGCGGGTCGGCGACGAGCGCCTTCGCGGCGTCCCGCGCGGCGGCAGGATCTCCGGCCTCGAGCGCGACGTCGATGCGGGCGCCGAGGTACTCGAGCGGATCGCCCGCGGACACCCCGAGGCCCATCGCCTTGCCGAGGGCGACGGCGTCCCTGGCCTCGGCGAGCCGGCCGGCCCCGAGCAGCGGATCGACCAGCAGCGAGGCCGCGAGCTCGGGCAGGGTCTCGACGCACGCCGCCGCGTAGCGCTGGCTGCGCGGCAGATCGCGGTCGGGCGCGAGCAGCGCGGCGGCGCGCAGCGCGGGCAGCGCGCGGGTGGGCGCGGAGGCGTAGAGGCGATCGACGAGCTGGAAGCCCTCGGGGAGGCCCAGGCGGACGGCCTCGCTCGCGTAGAGCGCGACCATGTCGACGTCCTCGGGTGCCTCGGCGTAGCTCGTGCGCATGAGGCGGACGGCCTCGGCCAGGTCGGCGGCCACGGGGCGGACCAGCAGCGCGCCGCGGAGCATGTGGGCCCGCGAGGGCGGCAGGCGGTCGAGGCGCAGGAGCGCCTGCTCGCGCGCCGCCTTGCCGCTGTCGCTCGTGCCGGCGCCGGCGAACACGGCGAGGGCGTGCGGCACCGGCGACTCGCGATCGGTCTCGATCAATCGCTGGGCCTCGACGGCGACGCTGACCGGGAGCGCGGCGCCGTGGCGTCGCCACGCCCGCGCGATGCGGGTCGCGCCCGCCTCGTCGGCCGCGCCCCATTTCGCCACGCCGCGCGGCCCGATCGGCGCCGCGCGCAGGGCCCCGGCGACGCGCACCGCTGCCGCGCCGAGGGCCTCGGCGGGGGTCGCTCCCGTGCCCTGCGCCTCGTGCGATCCGACGCGCAAGGTGACCGTCGTGCCGCCCTTGTCCGGCAGGGCGCGCACCTCGACCGCGGGCGACCCGGGCACGCCCCAGTCGACGCCGAGCTCGATGGCGAGGCGAGCGCAAGCCCCGTGGCCGATCGCGCGCGCCTGGTCCGCGCTCGCGCCGGCCTCGATCGTTGCGGCTCCGCACGACAGCCCCGTGAGCGGCGGGGCCTGCGCGACGGCCACCTCGGCGGCGGCGGCGGGCAGCGCGCGCGCGCGCACGACGACCACGAGCACGAGCACGAGCAGCAGCGCGACCGAGACGCCCGAGAACGCGACGAGGGCGCGCTCGTGCGGCCGGAGCTTCGCGGGGGGAGGAGCCGGCGGCGCCGGCAGCCCCGGGATCGAGCTCGTGACGTGCGTCACGCCGGTGAGCCCGGGCGCGACCGGGGGGAAGCCCCCGGTCCCGAACGCGGGTACGGCGACCATCGCCGTCATCGTCTGGCGAGCGAGCACCTCGGCGTACGGCTCGAGCGCGTCCGCGAGCTCGTCGATGGTCGGGTACCGACCCGTCGGCGCCTTGGAGAGCGCGCGATCGATCGCGCTCGCGACGGGCTCCGGCAGCTCCGGCGCGAAGCTCGCGAGGGGCGGAGTCGGGTCGACGAGGATGCGCATGGCGACGTCGACCGCGCGCGCCTCGGTGAACGGCGGCCGCCCGGCGAGCAGCTCGTACGCCGTCATCGCGAACGCGAACTGGTCGGCGCGCCCGTCGACCGGCTCGCTGCGGAGCTGCTCGGGCGCGGCGTACCGCAGCGTGCCGACGATGACCCCCTGGCGCGTCAGCGTGGAGGCGCCCCCACCGGGGCCCCACGACGTCTCGCGGCGCGCGATCCCGAAGTCGAGGACCTTCACCTCGCCGTCCTCGCGGATCATCACGTTGGACGGCTTCACGTCGCGGTGAACGATGCCCTGGCGGTGCGCGGCGCCGAGCGCGCGAGCGACGGCGCAGAGCCACCGGAGGCGCCTAGGCAGCGGGATGGCGAGGTCGCCGACGAACGCGCGCAGCGTCCGGCCCCGCACGAGCTCCATCGCGATGTACGGCGTGCCGTCGGTCTCGCCGACGTCGAAGAGCACGACGGAGTTGGGGTGCTGGAAGGTCGCGACCGCCTGCGCCTCGCGGACGAGCCGCTCGCGCGCGCGGGCGTCCTCGGCGCTCTTGAGCAGCTTGAGGGCGACCTTGCGTTGCAGGACCGTGTCGTGCGCCTGGTAGACCTCCGCGGTGCCGCCGCGCCCCAGGCGGCCCTCGATCACGTACCGACCGAAGCGATCGCCGGCGTTGAGCGACCCCGCGGGCGTCGGGCGCGAGGGCGACGAGGCGCCGTCGGTGGAGGGCGTGCCTTCGTCGCGACCTGGCCCGAGAGGCGCGGCCGCGGCGGTCGCCGTGACCTGCGGCGCGGGGGTGGGGCGTACCGGCGCGACCTGCGGCGCGGGGGTGGGGCGTACCGGCGCGACCTGTCGCTGCGGACCGGGAGGAGGCGGACGTTGCGGGGGCGCGGCGGCGAGGGTCCCCCGGGCCGCCGCCGCGGGAGCGGGACGCTGGATGGTCGGCAGGTCCAGCCCCGCGTCGGTGCTCGACTCGTCGATCGTCGGCACGAAGAGCGCGCCCATCCGCCGCGTCGATTCGTCGCCGCCCGGCTCGACGGCGCCGGCGTGGCGAGCGGCGAGGGCGCCGACCTCGCGGTCGCCGGCCCCGCCCAGCGCGTCCGCCGCGTGCCCTAGCGCGTCCGCGAGCTCGCCCGCGGTCGGGAACCGGTCGGACGGCGCGGACGAGAGCGCGCGCCGCAGGATCGGCCCGAGCGCGCCCGGGACGTCGGAGAGGTCGGCCAGCGCCGACGCCATCGCGCTGGCTGCGATGGCGCCCATGACCGCGGTGCCCTCCGGCCCGCCGTGCGGCGTCCCGAGGCGCAGCAGCGCGTAGAGCACCATGCCGAGCGAGAACACGTCGCTGTGCACGTCGGTCGTGCCCCGCCGGGACTGCTCCGGCGCGCCGAAGACGGCGTCGGCCTCGAGGTGCGCGAACGGTCCGCGCAGGGCGCGCGCGCCGACGGCGCCGTGGTCGTGCACCGCGACGCGACCGTCACTCCCGACGGCGATGCACTTCGGCGCGAGGGCGCCGTGGACGAGCCCTGTCGTGCGATCGCCGCGCTGCTCGTGGGCGTGGTGAACGCCGCGCGCGGCGCGCTCGACGATGCGCGCTGCGACGGCGGGCTGGATGCGCTCGGCGGCCCGGATCGCGCCGGCCACGAGCTCGGCGCACGTGGCGCCTTCGAGGTGCTCGCGGACGACGACGATGCCGGTCGCGTCCTCGACCACGCCGAGCGTGCGAGCGACGTTCGCGTGGTCGACCGACGCGGCCTGTACGGCGGCCTCGAGCATCGCGCGTCGGAGCGTCGGGTTCCGCGCGCTCGCCGGCGCGAGGTGCTCGAGGCGGAGGAGCCGACCGGGGTCGTCGGCGGCGCGCCCGAGGAGGATCTCCACGAGGCCGCGGTGACCGAGGCGCGCCTCGATCTCGAATCCTCCTGGCCGGTCCGTCGTCGTCGACATGGGGGGTCGCTGCCGAGCGGCAGGCGGGCCAGTATACAGTGGTTCGCAGCCGGGCGCGTTCCGCCCGCGGTGGGCCTCGATCGCGTTCCCGGTGCGGCCGGGCGCGTCTCGCGAGCGGACAGCGCGGCGCGTCGACAGGGTGGGTGGGCGCCTCCCCGACGCTCGCTCTGCGCAACGTCGAAGTGCCTTCCGTGCGGCCGACCGCGCTAGGATGGGCCCGTGCAACCCGGCGACCTGCCCGTCTCGACGATCCTGTGGCAGCCGACGGCGGCTTCCACCTGCGTCACGGTCGTGACGAAGCTCACGCTCGTGCTCGTGCCGAACGAGCTCGTGGTGGCGACCGAGCAGGAGCCGCTGAACGAGACCGACTCGCACTGGAACGACGACGCTGCGCGCAGCCTGTCGAGCGCCGCCGATCTCGCCCCCGCGAAGCCGCGCGCCGACGTGATCGTCGTCGGGCATGCGTTCGCGCCCGGCGGGCGACCGACCCGATCGCTCGTCGCCCGCGTCGTCATCGAGGGCGTCTCGAAGGCGGTCGAGGTCTGGGCGGATCGCTCGGTCGGCCCCGACGAGCGCGTCTACGAGGGCCAGCCTTTCGCGCGCATGCCGCTGCGCTACGAGCGGGCGGCGGGCGGGCCGGGGACGTCGAACCCCGTCGGCGTGGCGTCGGGGGCACGCGACGCCTACGGGCGCGTCGCGCTGCCGAACCTGCAGCCGGTCGGCTTCGTCCCGGGAGGAGGCGCGTCGTGCGAGCCGATCGGGCTCGGCCCCGTCGCCGCGACGTGGCCGCAGCGCGCAAAGCTGCTCGGCCGCCACGACGGCAGCTTTGCCCCGGACCAGTGGATGCGCGGGCCCATGCCGGAAGGCCTCGACATGGCGCACTTCAACGTCGCGCCGCCCGACCAGCAGCCGGAGGCGATCCGCGAGCATGCCACGCTGCTGCTCGAGAACCTGCACCGGGAGCACGCCTTGCTGACGACCCGGCTGCCTGGCCTCCGGCCGCGCGCCACGTTCGAGCGACGGGGGGTGCAGCAGGAGATCGCGATGCGCGCCGACCTGCTCGCGATCGACACCGATCGCGGCATTTGCACGATCACCTGGCGTGGGCAGATCGCCCTCGAGAGCGCGTCCGAGCGACCTCGCTTCCAGGTCTCACTCGAGAGCGCGCCGGCGCCGGCGCCCACGGTCGCCCCCGCGCCGCGATCGGCGGTGGAGCGCCGCGGCCGCCAGACGCAGACGCTGCTCGACGCGCCGAGCGGCAGCGAATCGACCCGAGCTATCGCGTGGAGCGCCGAGGCGTGGAACCCCGATCCGCCATCCGGCGCGCCGTGGTCCGCGAAGCCGACGGGGCTGCCGTTTCAGCAGTCGGCCGCGCCGCCGGCCCCGCCCCCTCCGCCCGCCGCCGGAGCACGATCGGCGCTCCCGTTCGCGCCGCCCCCCGGCGCCACGCCGCCGCCGCCGCCCAGATCG
>CAIVJW010000133.1 GCA_903906315.1 uncultured delta proteobacterium
CGATCTCGCGGCCGATCGCAGGGCGGAGCTCGCCGGGCTCGATGCCGCGGCGCTGGCCCTGCTGCTCGACCGGCTCCGGCGCGACCGGCGCTGGGGCTGACCCGGGGGCGCCGAGGGCGCGGCGCGATCGTTCACCGGAGCGACCGCGCGCGCTGGGGCGTGAAGGCCTTCCCGACGAGCTTCTTCGCGGGGCCGGGGCAAGACATCCGCTTCGCGGAGACGGGGTTCACGACGAGCCCGGGGTTCCGCGCGAGGTTGTGGCTGTCGGGGCGGTGAGGCGCGCGCCGGCAGGCCCGCGCTACTGGAAGTTCTGCACCGACCAGATCGACCCGTCGGCCGCCGTCGCGAAGCCGCACGCGACCTGCGAGTACTGCGAGCTCGACATGTTGATGTAGTGGCCGTGGCCGCCGTAGAAGTCGCCCGGCCCCTCGTCCCACATCATCTGCAGGCAGCCGTCGAGGATCGAGTACGGCGTGCCGGGCCAGCCGGGGCACTCGTTCTGCGCGTGCTCGCCGCACGATCCGAACGCGCCGTGGGCCTGGCCCGAGACGGAGTCCTTCGCGGCCTCGTCGTTCGAGCAGGCCTCGGCGGCCTTCCATCGCGTGTACGGCGGGAGGTTCTGCGTCGCGCGGTGCAGGTTGATGTCGTCGACGCAGTGCTGGGCCGCCGCGTCGAGCGAGTCGGTGTCGGTGGAGGTCGTGCTCGTCGACGAGCTCGTCGTGCTCGAGGTCGTCGTGCCCGTGGTCGAGGTCGTCGAGGTCGTCGTGCCCGCGCCGCCCGCGCTCGTCGTCGTGGCGCCGCCGCCCGCGCCGCCGACGCCGGTCGAGGTCGCGTCCCCGCCGCCCGCGCCGTCGGTCGTCGACGCGGCGCCCGTCGTCTGCGCGCCGGAGCCGAGCGCGAGCCCCGAGGCGCCCGTGACCGCGTTGCAGCCGACCGGCACGGCGAGGGCGATCGCGAGGAGCGCGAGGGAGGCCGAGAGGCGCGGCGCAGGGAGCATCGCCCGAGCGTAGGGTCCCCGCGGCTCCCGTCAATGCGCGGCGCGCGCCGTGCAGGGCGGGGTTGCGTCGCCGCGCCCCGGTCGGTACGAACGCACTCGGAGAGGTGTCATGTCGGACCGGCTCGCCGAGGATCTCGCCTCGCTACGCATCGATCGCAGCGCGCCCCCGCAGCGGCGCTGGCCGTGGGTCGTCGGCGTCGCCGTCGGCGTCGTCGCGGCGATCGGGCTCGCGTCGGCCGGCAAGCCCTGGCTCGACGCGCGCGTCTGGAAGGCGGACGTGGACGTCACGGAGATCGTCTCGATCGCGCCCTCGCAAGGCGCGGTCGATCTGACCGCGACGGGCTACCTCACGCCGCAGGTGACGGCGCGCGTCGGCGCGAAGGTCGTCGGCCGCATCGCGAAGGTGTTCGTGCGCGAGGGGCAGGCGGTGAAGGCGGGCGACGCGCTCTTCGAGCTCGACGCGCTCGACGCGCAGGCGGCGGCGGCCTCGGCCCGGGCGCGCGTCGCGGCCGCGAGCGCGCGCGTCGCGACGGCGCGGGCGCAGGTCGCCGAGCAGCGCGTGACGTTCGATCGCGAGCAGCGGCTCGCGGAGGCGGGATCGCTGCCGCGCGCGCAGGTCGACGACCACGCGGCGCGCCTCGCCTCGCTCGAGGCGCAGACGAAGGCCGCCGAGGCCGACGTGAGCGCCGCGCAGGCCGAGCTCGTCGTGGTCACGACGGGGCTCTCGAGCCTGCGCATCCTCGCGCCGATCGACGGCACGGCGGTGACGAAGCCCGCGAGCGTCGGGGACATCGCCGGGCCGATCACGGGCGGCGCGTCGCTCGTCGACCTCGTGGACTTCGCGAGCCTGCTCGCCGAGGTCGACGTGCCCGAGGCGCGTCTCTCGCTCGTCGTCGCCGGCGGCCCGTGCGAGCTCGCGCTCGACGCGCTCGGCGCCGCGCGCTTCCGCGGGCAGGTGGTCGAGATCGGGCCGCGCCTGAACCGCGCGAAGGCGACGGGGCTCGTGAAGGTGCGTCTCCAGGAGCCGCCGCCCTCGCTGCGCCCCGAGATGAGCGTGCGCGTGAGCTTCCTCAAGGCGCCGATCGACGCGGCGAAGCTCAACGAGGCCGCGAAGATCGTCGTGCCCGCGAGCGCCGTCGTCGACCGCGCGGGCGGCAAGGCGGTGTGGGTCGTCGACGGCGGCAAGGTGCGCGCGACGCCCGTGACGCTCGGGCCCGTGCTCGGCCAGGGCTTCGTGCTGCAGGCGGGCCCGCCGCCGGGCACGCGCGTCGTGAAGGATCCGCCCAAGGAGCTCGCCGACGGGCAGTCGGTGAAGGAGAAGACGCCGTCATGACCACGAACGTCGATCGCACCGCCGAGGTGCTCATCCGCATCCGCGGCGTCACGAAGGACTACGCGCGCGGCGGCGAGGTCGTGAAGGTGCTCGAGGCGCTCGACCTCGACGTGAACCGCGGATCGTTCGAGGCGCTCATGGGCCCGAGCGGCAGCGGCAAGACGACGCTGCTCAACCTCATCGCGGGCCTCGACAGCCCGACGAGCGGCACGATCGAGATCGACGGCCAGCGCATCGATCGCATGGGCGAGGGCGCGCTCGCGAAGTGGCGATCGAACCACGTCGGCTTCATCTTCCAGTCGTACAACCTCATGCCGGTGCTCACGGCCGTCGAGAACGTGGAGCTGCCGCTCCTGCTCACGCCCGTGCGCGCGAGCGAGCGCCGCAAGCGCGCCGAGACGGCTCTCCGCGTCGTCGGCCTCGCCGACCGCATGAGCCACTACCCGCGGCAGCTCTCGGGCGGGCAGGAGCAGCGCGTCGCGATCGCGCGCGCGATCGTGATCGACCCGGTGCTGCTCGTCGCCGACGAGCCGACGGGCGACCTCGACCGGCAGAGCGCCGACGACGTGCTCACGCTCCTCGACCGGCTCTGCAAGGAGATGGGCAAGACCATCCTGATGGTCACGCACGACCCGGCGGCGGCCGACCGCGCCTCGCTCACGCACCACCTCGACAAGGGGAGGTTCCGCGCGTGACCTTCGTCGGCTTCGCGGCGCGAAACGCCCTACGAAACAAGTTCCGCACCGCGCTCACGGTGCTCGGCGTGGCGATCGCGGTCGTCACGTTCCTGCTCCTGCGCACGGCGGTCGCGTCGTGGACGCAGGCCGCCGACTTCGCCGCGCGCGACCGCCTCGTCACGCGCCACAAGGTCACGTTCATCATGAGCCTGCCGCTCCGCTACGTGGACGCCGTGCGGAGCGAGGCGCCGCGCCTCGGCATCAAGGGCGTGACGTGGGCGAGCTGGTTCGGCGGCAAGGACCCGGCGCACGACGGCGAGTTCTTCGCGACGATGGCCGTCGACGCGCCGACGTACTTCGAGGAGGTGCCCGAGCTCGTCGTCGCCAAGGACGTGCTCGCGGCGTTCAAGGAGGACCGCTCGGGCGCGATCGTCGGCGACGCGCTCGCGGCGAAGCTCGGCTGGAAGGTCGGCCAGCGCGTCACGCTCGAGAGCGGCATCTTCCCGCCCGAGGACCCGGAGAAGCCGTGGACGTTCACCGTGCGCGGCGTCTACACGGCCACGGCGCGCAACGTCGACCGCAGCACGTTCTTCTTCCACTGGGCCTACCTCAACGACGGCGTCGCCCCGGTGCGCAAGGATCAGGTCGGCTGGCTCATGTCGCGCGTCACCGACCCCGCGCGCACCGCGGACGTCGGCCTCGCGGTCGACCGCCTCTTCGACGACAAGGAGATCCAGACGCTCTCGCAGGACGAGCGCGCGTTCAACCAGTCGTTCCTCGCGGGGTTCTCCGCCGTGCTCGGCGCGCTCGACCTCGTGTCGGTCGTCATCCTCGCCATCATGATGCTCGTCCTCGGCAACACGATCGCGATGGGCGTGCGCGAGCGCACGAGCGAAATCGCGACCATGCGCGCGATCGGCTTTCTGCCGAAGCACATCGCGCTCTCGGTGATCGGCGAGGCGTGCGTGCTCGGCGCGATCGGCGGAGGCTTCGGCCTCGCCATCGCGTACCCGTTCATCGAGCGCGGCCTCGGGCGCTTCCTCGAGGAGAACATGGGCGCCTTCTTCCCCTACTTCCGCATCCCGACGCCGATGGCCTTCGCCGCGTTCGGCCTCGCGATCGCGCTCGCCGTGCTCGCCTCGATCCTCCCCGCGCGCTCGGCCGCGCGCATGCGCGTGACCGAGGGCCTGCGGAGGGTCGCGTGATCATCCCGCTCCGCTACAACCTGCGGAGCCTCTTCGTCCGCCGCGCCACCACGGCCGCGACGGCGATCGGCATCGCGCTCGTGGTGTTCGTGCTCTCGTCGGCGCTGATGCTCTCGGAGGGCGTGCGGCGCACGCTCGGCTCCGCGGGGAAGGCCGACGTCGCCATCGTCCTGCGAAAGGGCTCGAGCGCCGAGCTCGAGAGCGGCGTCGAGGACCCGCAGGTGGCGCTCGTGAAGGCGATGCCCGGCGTCCGGCGCGCGGGCGCCGAGCCGGCCGGATCGGGCGAGGTCGTCGTCGTCATCGCGCTCGAGAAGCTCGGCGCGAGCGGCGTCACGAACGTCGGCGTCCGCGGCGTGCTCGAGGCCGCCTTCACGCTGCGCCCCGACGTCCGCGTCGTCGCGGGGCGGCGCGCGGCCCCTGGAGCAGACGAGGCGATGGTCGGCATCCGCCTGCGCGGGCGCATGAAGGGCCTCGATCTCGGCCAGTCGTTCGAGCTGAAGAAGAACCGCCCCGTGCAGGTGGTCGGCGTCTTCGACGACGGCGGCTCGGCGCACGAGTCCGAGGTGTGGGTCGACCGCGAGGTCCTGCGGTCGTCGTTCGGGCGCGAGGGCAGCGTCTCGAGCGTGCGCGTGCGCCTCGACTCGCCCGCGAGCTTCGAGGCGTTCCGCGCGAACGTCGAGCAGGACAAGCGCCTCGGCCTCATGGCCCAGCGCGAGACGGCCTATTACGAGAAGCAGTCCGAGGGCACGAGCCTGTTCATCTCGGTGCTCGGATCGCTGGTCGCGTTCTTCTTCTCGCTCGGCGCCATGATCGGCGCGATGAACACGATGTACGCATCGATCGCCAACCGGCAGCGCGAGATAGGCACGATGCGCGCGCTCGGCTTCTCGCGCACGAGCATCCTCTTCTGCTTCCTCGTCGAGGCCGTGCTGCTCTCGCTCGCGGGCGGCGCGCTCGGCGCGGTGCTCTCGCTCGCGATGGGATCGGTCCGCTTCTCGATGATCAACTTCGCGAGCTTCTCGGAGGTCGTGTTTCGCTTCGAGCCGACGCCGCAGATCCTCGCGGTCTCGCTCGTCGTGTCGATGGCGATGGGCGTGCTCGGCGGGTTCCTGCCGGCCGTGCGCGCCGCGCGGACCTCGCCGCTCGCGGCCATGCGGGGGTGAGTCGTCCCTCCAGGCGGGATCACCGACGAGGCTCGGACGAGTCGACTCTTCCGAGCCTCCGCCTCGGCGGCGCCGCGATCGCCAACCGCCTCGCCGTCGCGCCCATGACGCCTCGTGGAGGACTTCGCTGCGGCCACCGCGCGGGCGACGCGGGCGGGCTTCGGCGGTGTGGAGTTGCACGGCGCACGACGGTGGTCGGAGCTCGATTCTCGATTCTCACCGGCGACGAACGCTCGGCCTCGCCCGGGCCCGCGCTACACTCCCCGCATGCGCCCGCTCTTCGCCGATCCGAAGACCGACTTCGTCTTCAAGCGGATCTTCGGCACCGAGGCTCACAAGCCGCTGCTCATCGCGCTCCTCGACGACTTGCTC
>CAIVJW010000134.1 GCA_903906315.1 uncultured delta proteobacterium
CCCGCGGTCGTCGTCGCGGCCACGCCGCGCGCGGCGGGCGCGACGGGGCGGACCGCGGCGGGTTTGGCCGAGGGCTCGGCGAGCGTGTCGTCGCCGCCGCGCACCGGCTCGCCCACGCGCTGCGAACGGGGCGCGACCACGACGGCGGCCCGCGGCCCGCCGGTCACGAGCGCGCTCGAGGCGGCCAGTCGTCGCAGCTCCGCCGCGAGCGTCGCGACGTCGGGCACGCGCCGCGCCGGGTCCTTCTCGAGGCAGCGGAGCACGAGCGCCTCGAGCGCGGCGGGCGCGTCGGGCCGGTGCACGCAGAGCGGCACGGGCGGGTCGGCGCTGATCGCGGCCAAGATGCCCGAGAGCGACTCGGCCTCGAACGGGTGTCGGCCCGACGCGAGCTCGTGCAAGATGACGCCGAGCGACCAGAGGTCACTCCGCGCGTCGACGTTCCTCGAGGAGCGGATCTGCTCGGGCGACATGTAGACCGGCGACCCCATCACGGCGCCCGTCGAGGTGAGCTTGCCGGCCTTCGAGGCGACGTCGGTCGCGGAATCGACCTTCGAGATGCCGAAGTCGAGGACCTTCACCAGCGGCGTCCCCGTGGGGCGCTTCGTGAGAAACAGGTTCGACGGCTTGAGGTCGCGGTGCACGACGCCCGCGGCGTGCGCCTCGAGCAGCGCGTCGCAGGCCTGCAGCACGCAGTCGATCGCGTCGGCGACGGGCAGCGGTCCGCTCCGCTCGAGCGTGTCGCCGAGGTCGCTGCCGACGAGGCGCTCCATCACCATGTACGGCGCGCCGGAGGGCAGCGATCCGACGTCGATCACGCGCGCCACGTGCTCGCTCCGCAGGGTCGCGACGGTGCGGGCCTCGCGGAGGAAGCGCGCGACGGCCTCGCCGGTGCCCGCCAGGCGCGGGTGCAGCACCTTGATGGCGACCTCGTGGCCGAGGTCCTCGTGGCGCGCGGCGAGCACGACGCCCATGCCGCCCTCGCCGATCGTGCCCTCGACGCGGTACTTGCCGCCGACGACGTCGCCGGTCGTCGGGAGGTCGGCGACGTCCCTGATCGTGCTCGCGTCGGTGGCCCCCATCGCAATCTGCGAGGCTATCCGCTCCGCTGGCGCAATTCAAATCGCGTGAAGCGCGCTTTTCCGCGCTTCTTGCCGCGCCTTTCGAGTGCCCGTAACTTCGCGGCATGTCGCTACGCAGGCTGGGTCGCGCGAGCTTCGTCGTGGGGGTCGGCGTCGGGCTCGTGGCGACGGCGGGGTGCGAGCTGATCGTGCACGACCGCGAGGAGGCGACGGCGTCGGCGGGCACGGGCGGGCACGGCGGCGCGACGTCGGCCGGGGGGAACGGAACGGGCGGCACCGGGACGGGCGGCGCGGGAACGGGCGGCACCGGGACGGGCGGCGCGGGCGGGCAGGCTGCCGGCGGAGCCGATGCGGGGGCTTGCTCGCCGCCCGCGACGCGCTGCAAGGGCGGCGAGTACGCGGCCTGCGTCGGCGACGTGCCGACGAAGTGCGGCGCGCTCGGCTGCGACGAAGCGTCCGGATGCGTCACGGTCGCCGAGATCGCGTCCGGGGTCGGGCACGTGTGCGCGTTGACGTCGGCGCGCGCGCTCTATTGCTGGGGCGACAACACGCACGGCGAGCTCGGCGTAGGAGACGCGCTCCCGCGGTCGACGGGGGCCGTGAAGGTGCCGAACGCGGGTGACGTGCGGCACGTGACCGCCGGCAACCACTTCACGTGCGCCCTCCACGCCGACAAGACGGTCGCGTGCTGGGGCTCGGGGGATCACAACTCGCTCGGGCAGGGCGACACGATCAGCTGGTTCAGCCCGAAAGGCGTCGAGGCCCTCGCGGACGTGGAGGAGCTGCGGGCCGGCCTCGGCAACACCGCCTGCGCGCGGAAGACGTCGGGGGAGCTCTGGTGCTGGGGCTGCGCGCTCGAGGGTGGCTATTGCTCTCAGGCCGTGGGCGACTTCCAGGCCGTCAAGAAGGTCGAAGGGCTCGGCTTGGTCCACACGTTCGGCCTCGGCGTCGCGCACGCATGCGCGGTCGTCACGTCCAGTGGGATCACCGAGCTCAGGTGTTGGGGAGACAACGGGCAGGGCGTGCTCGGGAACGGCTCACTCGGCGGCGCGAGCGCGGTGCCGGTCTCCGTCGTTGGCAGTAGCACGTCGAGCTGGACCTCCGTCACCGGGTCGGACCTCTCGTCGCTCGCGATCGCGGACGGTGGAGTGGCCTACTCGTGGGGCGGCATGCAGCCGAACGGCGCGGCGGGCGAGTCGCAGACGCTGCCAATCGCCCGTCCGCTCGTGGCAAACCCCAACGACGGCGAGACCATCACGCGATTCGCGGGCGGGTGGCGACACGCCTGCGCCGCGGTCACGACGCCGGCGGGCGACCGCGTGCGCTGCTGGGGGAGCAACGACGAGGGCGCGCTCGGCGCCCCGGTCGGGAGCACCGCCAAGCCGGTCGACGTGACCGATGGGCAGGCACCGCTCGCGCTCACGGGCGTCGTCGCCGGCTGGTACCATGCGTGCGCGATCACCTCCGGGGGCTCGGGGGTGAAATGCTGGGGCAACAACAACCTCGGCCAGCTCGGCGACGGGACGACGAGCGCCTCGAGCGTCCCCGTGGACGTCAGCTTCCCGTAGCGGACCCGCGCCGCCGGCGCGCCCATCTGCAGCACCGGCGCGAGCCCCGGCGACTTCGCGCGCAGCTTCGCTCGCGAGCAGCGCGCCCAGGCCGCGCCGCACGGACCGCCCGCTACGGGGTTGGAGGAGAGGGGGGGCGACGCCGCACGACACGCGGCGAGGACGAGCGCTTTCTACTGGTGGAGCGGCGCGCAGGTCGACACGCCGGCGCCGACGATCGTGAAACCGACGTCCGCCACGTACATGGCGTCGACGGTCTGCGTGACCGGGTCGTAGCGCACGACGCTGCTGTTGCCCGTGCCGTTGTTGCCGGGCGCCGCGTAGAGATAGAACGCGCCGCCCCAGAAGCTCCACGCCCAGGAGCTCGGCGGCGAGACGCCGGTCAGCTCGTGGTCGGAGAGGATCTTCCCCGACGACTTCTCGATCTCCGCGACCCGCACCCACGGGAACGTCGTGAAGTAGCCGAAGAGCCGCGCGTCGCCGGTGCCGGTGAGCTCCGCGACGCCGCCCACGAGCGCCGGATCGCCCGAAAACGGACCGATCGGCGTGAGCGCGCCGTTCTTGATGCCGGCGAGCCCACTGCCACCGATGGAGTCGACGAACAGCGTCTCGGCGAGGCCGCCAGGCTGGTCGGTCGAGAAGCCCATGCCGAGCTGCTCGAAGCCGAAAGGCAGGTTCACGCCGCTCGGCGTGCAGCCGGACTTCTTCTTCAAGTCGAACGTGTGGATCTCGCCGATGTAGTTGATCCACGCGACGAGATTTCTATCGATCGCCATCGAGTTCGGCGTGCCGAACGCCTGGCAGTCGGGCGACGCCACGAACGTGAACGTCTTCGTCGGCGGGTCGAACGAGTAGATCGCGTTGTCCGACGTGAACACGTAGACGAGCTTCGAGGCGTCGCTGCACGGGTCGGCGCCCCCGTCCGGCTTCGGGGCGCCGCCGTCCGTCGCGGCGCCGCCGCCGGCCCCGCCCGCGCCGCCCGCGGACGTAAAAAAGCGCCGGACGAATCCGGCGCTTTTTGGCGGGCGCGGCAGGGCCGGGCGCTTAGGCGGCCAGCAGCTGGCGCAGCACGAACGGCAGAATCCCGCCGTGCTTGTAGTAGTCGACC
>CAIVJW010000135.1 GCA_903906315.1 uncultured delta proteobacterium
CCCTCACGCGGCTGGGGCCTGCTACCCGGTGCTCCGACGCTTGCCGGGGCGGGACTCTCACCCGCTGGAGAGGCGCAGCGTGAAGCCGAACGCGCGTCCGCTTGCGCGGCCGCGTGCTCGGCTTCGTCACGACGCACCATGGGGCGAGGATAGCCCACCTCCGCGCTGGGCTTCGCTGCCCGACCGCTGATAGGCTCCGGCCATGTGCTCGCTCTCGCGTATTGCCGCCGTATTCGCGCTCCTCGTCGCGTGCAGCGACACGACCTCCTCGTCGCCCGCGGTCTCGAGTGGGTCCGGCGGGCAGGGCCAGGGTGCCGGCGGGCACCCGAGCGGCGGTTCGGGGGGCGAGGCTGGTCACACCGGGCCGGCCGCGTGTCCGGCCGAGCCGCCGTCGGTGGGTTCGCCGTGCTCGACGGCCGGCCTGCTGTGCGAATACCGCGTGACGGAGGGGGCGCTCGAGTGTCGCTCGCTGCTCGGCTGCGCCCCCTCCGGTGAGTGGGACTCCGCCGGCTTCGGGAGCTGCAGCGACCCGAACGCGTGCCCGAAAGAGCGCGCGGGCCTCGAGACGGCGCAGTGCATGCCCAGCGACCGCGGCCCCTGCGTCTACGGCGAGGAGGTGTGCACGTGCGACACGGAGTCCTGCGGTGGCACGCCCCCGCCGGTGGGCGGCTCGGGGCAAGGCGGGCCGCCGACCTGGTCATGCGCGCCGATCCCCGCTGGCGATTGCCCGGTGCTGCGCCCGCTCTTCGGGGAGGCCTGTGCGCACGAAGCCCTGGCGTGCGACTACACGCGCTGTTGCGGTTCGGGCGAGCACATGGTCTGCACCGGCGGCATCTGGCGGGGGACCGTGCAGGACGCCCAGTGCGGGTAGCGGCGATCGTCCGCTCGCCCCCCCGCGCGGACGCGACCGCCGAGAAGCGCGGAGAGCCGCTCGTCCCGCCGAGGGCTGCTCGCGTCCGCGGCAATGGGCAGGGAACGAGCCTCGTGCAGCAAACGCTCCGCCAAGGTCGGGCTAGTGGCGGTTCGGCCCTCTCCCGCTCAAGTGGCAATCCTCGCAGTTGGCTGGGGGAGTGCCAGAGCACAGCTTCAGGTCGGAGCACGCAGCAGGCTCCGAGCACGTGTTCGTATCGATTGCCTGCACGCATGCCTCATATTGGGCCACCGTGCACCCGGGGTATTGCGTCAAGACATCCAGGCAGCATTTCTGGGTCACCTGGCCGGTGGGACCAAGCCAGGACGACGACTCCGCGTTACCCGCTCCAGCATCGCATGCGCCAGGCAGTCCCGCCTGCTTGACCCGCCACGCGCAGAACTGCTCGCGCTGCGCCCCCGTGAGACTCCCTATCGACGAGGCCGAAGGCAGAAACGAGGCGCCGACCGGTCCCGCCGTGTTGGTTTGAAGGCGGGCGCTGCTGGGCCGGAAGCCGGCAGTCGGATGCGCCCTGCGTGGACGCGCAGGCTCGCGCCACGCCGGATCTTCCCCTGGCGATCTTGGCGATCTTGTCGCGGCTCTCGCTCCCCATCCATCCGGTCCACGGCGTTGCGAGTCGCGGGACGACGCTCGGCCAGAGGACCGTGAATGCCTACCTCCGCGGTGACCTGCGCCAGCACGCCGAGTCCGACGTCGACGGTGCGCAGTCCGCAGGGCGCGGGCGCGGGCGCG
>CAIVJW010000136.1 GCA_903906315.1 uncultured delta proteobacterium
CCGCCGCGACCGCCGCGGCGCGGCGCGGGTCCTCGGCGGCCGCGCCGGCGTGGCCCCGCGGGCCGCCCGCCATCAGTCGGCCGGCGTCGGGTCGCCGCCCTCGACGTCGTCGGGCCCGAGGACCTCGTCGATCCGTGCGAAGAGCTGTGATCGCCTGATCGCGGCGTCGATCGACGCGAGGAGGATCGTCTCGTCGGCGGCGTCGCGCACGATCCACGCCCCCTCCTCGCCGCGCGTGTGCACCTCGACGGCGCGCTGATCGGGCCACACGTAGACGATCTGCCGGAGCGAGGGGATGCGCTGGTAGTGCCGCCGCTTGAAGCCGAGATCATGCCCCTCGGTCGAGGGCGAGATGACCTCGACCACCAGCGTGGGGTTCGTGATGGCGTTGCGGTCGCGCGCCGGGCGCTCGATCGGCCCGCAGGTGACGCTGAGGTCCGGGTAGGTGTCGAGCCCGGTCGCCGCGACGTCGATCCGCTGGTCGGAGTCGAGCGCGAGGCCCGGCTTGCCCTCGAGCGCGTTGCCAACCGCTCGGAGCACGTTGGTCTTCACGAGCGAGTGGGCCGTCGTCCCGCCGGACATCGCTCGCAGCACGCCGTCCAGGTACTCGTGGCGCGCGTCGCCCCGCCGCTCGATCGCGAGGTAGTCGTCGTAGTCGACGCGGAGGACGGCCGCTGCGCTGCCGATCATGTGCCGCAGTCTAGCCGAGCCCCCACCGCCCGGCAGGCAGCTCGCCGCCGCACCCTCGCGTCCGTTCGAAACGCAGCGGGCCGAGCCCCGCGAGGAGCCCGGCCCGTCGACGGCGTCCGTCCGAAGATCAGTACCCCGGCGGCAGCACGACGCTGTCGAGCGGCACCGTCGTGCCCGTGCACGTCTCGTTCGTCGGGCTCTTCGCGTCCGGGCAGAAGGCGATCGGCCCGTTCAAGTAGTCCATGTAGAGGTCGTGGTAGCCGGGGAAGCCGGGCGCCGACGACCGGTCGTCGCGCAGCGCGCCCCACGAGTTCTTGATGCGGAAGAACTTCACCGCCGTCGACGGCAGGAGCGCCGCGTCGAGCCTGGCCTTGTCCTCGGCCTTCGCCGGGTCGAGCGTCACGCCCGCCTCGAGCGTGCCGAGCTCCTGCGTCACGGCCTCGTAGTCCTCGAGCACCGTCATGTGACCGCCCTGGTGGCCCGGCTTCCCGGCCTTCTTCAGGGTCGTCAGGTTGAACGAGCCCTTGAGCTCCGGGTCCCAGCCCTCCATCGCGTTGAAGTCGACGTCCCAGGTGATGACGACCGGCTGCGCGTCGTGCAGCGCGCGCTGCACGCGGATCTGGAAGTCGCGTCGCGCCGACTCGCCGCCCCAGGTCGGGTAGCTCGCCGCGCGCCACGTCGAGAGCGCCTTGTCGAGCGTCGTGTCGCGCACGGCTGTGTCGCCGCTCGCGGATCGCTCGGTGTAGCGGACGACGAAATCCCTCGCCGCCACGACCGCCGTGCCCTCGGTCGACGCGCCCTTGCTCGAGAGCGTGCGCGAGTAATCCTCGCCGAAGACCTTCGTCAGCTGATCGCGGACGGCGTCCTTCAGCTGCCAGGCCTCGTCGAGCACCTGGCGGACGAGCGCGAGGTCGTTCTTCGCGTCGTAGGTCGAGAGGCGTCCCGTCTTGAGCTCCTCGTTCATCTTCGCGAGGGCCGCGCTCTGCCGCGTCGACATCTCGGCCGTCGCGTCCTCGGCGACGAAGTCGGCCTCGGCCATCAGGCCGCGGCTCGTGACGATGTCGCGCGCGACGCCGAACGATCCGCCCGTCTGGATCTCCTGGCCGGCCTCGTTCGTGATCTGATCGAACCAGTGCCAGTAGGTCCAGTACGACTGCGAGAGGTCGAACGGCTTGCCGGTGGCCGACAGGTTCATCGACTCGACCCAGCTCGCCTCGGCGTAGAGCCAGCAGTTGCCGATCGACTGGCGCTCGACGTCCGTGTGCTTGACGTCGGTGATGTCGCTCGACTGCGCCGCGGTGTCGGTGCTGCTGTCTCCGCAGCCCGCGAGGCCGACGGTGAGCGCGAGGACGAGGGAGGTGGCGACGGTCCGGAGGGTGGGGAGGAGGGTTCGCATGGCTCGGCGCGCCGCGGAGCACACATCAGGCCACCCGGTGCGCACGTGCGGCGGCGCATTGGGGGGCGAAATGCGGCGCTCCGTGGAGGGTCGCCCCGGTCCCTGGGTGAACGAAGGACCACCCAGGGTCGCCTCGCCCGGGTGGCCGGCTCCGCGATCGGGCCGACACTCCCGATCGCTTCTTCTTGGCTCGGGTGCGGCGACGGGATACGTGGCAGGCGCCATGGTCGACGGTCCGCGCCCGCTGCCCCCGAAGAAAGAGGTCGCGCTGCTCCTGATGAAGGGGCCGAGCGTGTTCGTGCACCTCGATCCCCGCAAGAAGGGCGTCATCGTGCCCAAGGGGTTCTCGGGCCAGCCCCAGCTCGTGCTGCAGGTCGGGCTCGACATGGTGATCCCGATCCGGGACCTCGAGGTCACCGACGACGCGATCACGTGCACCCTCTCGTTCTCGCGGACGCCCTTCTGGTGCAGCATGCCGTGGACGGCGATCTACGCGCTCGTGGGCGAGGACGGGCGCGGGATGGTCTGGCCCGAGGACGTTCCGCCCGAGGTCGCCGCCCAGTCGGCGCAGCCCACGCAGTCGAAGAGCTCGCCGCCCGCCAAGGCCAGGCGGCCGCGGCCCAAGGTCGCGCGCATCGGCCTCGGCGCCGATCCTCCGCGCGAATCGGAGCCGCCCCCGGACCTCGACGACGATCTCGCGGCCGACGCGCCGCCGAAGCCGAGCCCGTCGGAGGCGCCCGCCGGCACCGGCGAAGGCCGGTCCTCGCTGCCCGGCGCCGGACCGAAGCGCAAGCGCGAGCTGCCCCCGTACCTGCGCGTGATCAAGTAGCCCTCGCACTTGACGGGCCGGGCGTATTGCGGCGACGTTTCGGCCCGCGATGTCCCCCGCCGTGAAGAGGCTCCTCTACGTCGCGCTGCTCCTCGCCGCGGTGCTGGGGCTCGAGTTCGGCTTCGACCACCTCGTCAAGGACGCGGCCTGGCGGCAGCTCGCGCTGTTCGCGATGGTGAACGTCGTCGTCGCGCTCTCGCTGAACGTCATCAACGGCCTGGCGGGGCAGTTCTCGATCGGCCACGCCGGCTTCGTCGGCATCGGCGCGTACACGGCCGCCGTCGTCGCCGGCAACGTCGACGTGCGCCTCGGGCCGGACGACCTCGGATCGGTCGTGCGCCTGTGCGCGCGCCTCGGCGTGCAGGACGAGGTGACGATCCACAAGGCGAGCGACCTCGTGAAATCGTTTGCGGTCATGCCGCCCGCCCTCCTCGGCGCCGCGTTCATGGCCTCCGCGTTCGGCCTCGTCGTGGGCCTGCCCAGCCTGCGCCTGAAGGGGGACTACCTCGCGATCGTCACGCTCGGCTTCGCCGAGATCTTCCGGCTCCTCATCGCGACGGCGCAGACGGGCGGCGACCAGCAGGGCCCCATCTCCGCGGCGATCGCCTCGCTCGGCGGGCAGAACGGCTACGCCGGCCCTCTGGGCACCGGCGTGCCGCAGTTCGCCGGCCCGTTCTGGATCTTCGGCGCGGTCGCGCTGGCGACGATCCTCGCGTGGCGCATCAAGTTCTCCGGCTGGGGCCGCGCCCTTCGCGCGCTGCGCGAAGACGAGATCGCGGCCGCCGCCGTCGGCGTCGACCCGACCGCTTACAAGGTCACCTCGTTCGTCATCGCCGCGGCGGGCGGCGGCGTCGCCGGCGCGCTGCTCGCCTCCATGCGCGACGGCAACCCGACCGTGCAGCCCGACCAGTTCACGTTCGCGTACTCGTTCGACGCGATCACGATGGTGATCCTCGGCGGCTCGGGCAGCGTGACGGGGGCCATCCTCGGCGGCGTGTTCGTCACGTTCACCGTCAAGATGATCGAGCAGCTCCAGGGCCTCGACGCCGTCCAGGCGCTCAAGGCCGCCCACCCGAACCTCGACCTCAACGCGCTGCGCATGGTCGTCTACGCGGCCGTGCTCATCGCGCTGATGATCCTGCGGCCCGAGGGCCTGATGGGCGAGCGCGAGCTCTTTCGCCGCACGCGCAAGCTCGGGCCGATCGGCAAGGCGCCCGTCGAGCCGGTGCCCGTGACGACCGGGGCCGAGGCGGCCGCCGCGAAGGACCCGGGCGGGGAGGCGCGCTCGTGAGCGGCCTCGAGCTGCGATCGGTGTCCAAGACGTTCGGCGGCCTCCGCGCCGTCGGCGACGTGACGTTCACGGTGCCGGAGCGATCGATCTTCGGCCTGATCGGGCCGAACGGCGCCGGCAAGACGACCGTGTTCAACCTGATCACGGGCGTCTACAAGCCCGACGCGGGCTCGTCGATCCGCTTCGCGGGGACGGACCTCGGCGCGATGAAGCCGGCCGCGATCGCGCGCCTCGGCATCGCGCGCACGTTCCAGAACATCCGACTCTTCGGGCAGCTGACGGTGCTCGAGAACGTGCTCGTCGCCTGCGAGAACCGCCGTCGCGCGCACCTCGGATCGGCCATCTTGCGGTCGCCGCTCTTCTATCTCGACGAGACCGAGATGAACACGCGCGCGCTCGAGCTGCTCGCGATCTTCGATCTCGACGGCATGGCCGACGAAACGTCGACGTCGCTCTCCTACGGCAACCAGCGCCGGCTCGAGATCGCACGCGCGATGATGCTGGGGCCGAAGGTGCTGCTGCTCGACGAGCCCGCCGCCGGCATGAACTACGGCGAGGCCGAGGGGCTGAAGAAGCAGATCCGGTGGCTGCGCGACCGGTTCGAGATCACGGTCGTGCTCGTCGAGCACAACATGCAGGTCGTCATGGGCGTCTGCGAGGAGATCCACGTGCTCGACCACGGTGAAACGATCGCGCACGGTACGCCCGACGCGATCCGGAAGGACGAGAAGGTCCTCGCCGCCTACCTCGGCGAGGAGGTGCACGAGGGGCAACCGGCCGCGATGGCGCCGTCGAAGAGCGAGGGCGCCTCGTGAACACCGCGCACCCGACGCGCCCGCCGCCGAAGGCGAAGGCGGGCGAGGTGCTGCTGTCGGTGCAGGCGCTGGCGGTCGCGTACGGCGGCATCCGCGCGATCAAGAAGGTCGAGCTCGAGGTGAAGCGCGGCGAGATCGTCGCGATGATCGGCGCCAACGGCGCGGGCAAGACGACGACGCTCAAGACGATCATGCGACTTTGCCCCATCGCCGAGGGCAAGGTCGTCTACGACGGCCGGGACCTCGCGGACGTCGTGACCGAGGACGTCGTCGACGCCGGCCTCTCGCTCGTGCCCGAGGGCCGCGCGATCTTCCCGAACCTCACCGTGCGCGAGAACCTCGAGCTTGGCGCGTGGAACCACCGGAACGCGAACGCGATCGCCGAGACCGAGGCCGACGTGGTCGCGCTCTTTCCGCGGCTCGGCGAGCGCATGAAACAGGAGGGCGGCACGCTCTCGGGCGGCGAGCAGCAGATGCTCGCGATCGGCCGCGCGATGATGGCCCGGCCCTCGATGCTGCTGCTCGACGAGCCCTCGCTCGGCATCGCGCCGCGGCTCGTGGCCGACATCTTCGAGGCGATCGCCCGCATCGCCGACACGGGCACGACCATCCTGCTCGTCGAGCAGAACACGCGCCTCGCCCTGAAATACAGCCAGCGCGCGTACGTGCTGCGCACGGGCGAGATCGCGATGAGCGGCCCGTCGGCCGAGCTCGCGCAGAACGACGAGATCAAGGCCGCGTACCTCGGGGGCTGACGGCCGCGTCGGTCGTCGATGGCGCGACCATGCGAGTCGGGGGCGCAGAGCGCCTCGCGCGGCCGGTCGACCGGCGCGTCGGCGTGTCGGCGCGGAGGGGAAGCCGGATGGACCTCCCCGGCTCAATCGCCGATACTCGACCTTGGCCCAAACCGAGACGGAGCGATCCATGGCGTTGTCCAGCAAGCAGACCAAGTCGGCGCCCGTGAAGGCGCCGGCCAAGGCCGCCGCGAAGGCGCCGGCCAAGGCCAAGGCGGCGTCGAAGGGCAAGGAGCCCGCGAAGGCGAAGGAGCCGCCGAAGCCGAAGCCGCTCGCGCTCGTCGTCCCGGCCAAGGCGGGCGTGATCCGGGCCGCGCGCAAGAACGGCTGGGAGGTCGGCGACGAGAAGGCCGGCCAGGCCGTCGACGGCGATGGCGACGGGCTGCCGGTCGATCAGTGGATCGACGCGAACGCGAAGGCGCTCGGCAAGACGCGCGAGAAGTTCCTCTCCGACGCGGTCGCCAACATTCGGGCTGCCGGCAAGGCCAATGGCAACGACTTCCAGCAGAGCGTGCCGGACATGAAGACGTCGTCGGACCTCAAAGGGTTCCTCGACGGCGTGTACGCGCGGTACCCGAAGAACAACGACGCGTACGACCGGATCTACGGGATGTGGAAGGTCTCGGGCGCGAAGTACGATAAATCGTGGCAGTACCCGACCTCGTTGCACGAATACACCGGCAAGACGGAGGCCGAGCGCATCTGGGATCCGCAGGAGAAGTCCTGGGTCGACTCCACGGCTCCGGTCATGGCCCACGTCAATCCGAAGACGTTCCCGTTCCTCGTGCGCAACGACGCGCCGCTCGGATCGGTCTTCAAGGCGACCTATGTCGACGCGAAGAAGGTCGCCCACACGGCCTACCTCATGGTGGCCGACACGGGGACGAACCGCGCCGAGATGTCCGACGCCGCGATGAGCCAGCTCCACATCAATGGCAATACGAACAGCGTCCCGGATGGCGCGACGGTGAGCTTGCAGTACCTCGGGGAGGGCGACGTCTCGAAGCTGCCGACGCCGGAGTCGCTCGCCGCCGACGGCAAGCGCCTCGAGGACGCCTACAAGGCGAAGAAGGCCGCGCCCGCCAAGGCCCCGCCCGCCAAGGGCAAAGGAGGCAAGAAGACGGCGCAGGTGCAGGGCGGGGCCTACTACATGGCGACCGTGCCGAACCACGGAGTCGTCTCCGGGCGCAATCAGCTCCTCGTCGCCGTCGCGCACCCGGATTGTCGCCACTCTGGCGACCAGGCCGTCGTCACCGGCAGTGCGGGGGTCTTCGTCGGTCGGGAGCAGTCGCCGCTCGCCCGTGAGGGCGACGAGACCGCGGACGCGCTCACCATCAAGAAGGGCACGGGCGATCAGACCGTGATCGTCGCCTGACGATGGCGAGCTATTACATCAACGAGGCGGCCTTCACGCTGCCGGACCTCGGCTTCGTCGACCGCACCGTCCACGTCCTCGAGGCGCGCCTGCCGGGCGACGACCCGCTCGGCTTGATCGTCGCCCGTCAGGTCGTGCCCGCGGGCAAGACGCTGCGGCAGCTCGTCGTCGAACACCTGCGCAGCGACGCCCTTCGGCTCAAGGGGTTCGTGGTGATCGAGGAGCACGAGATCTACGTCGGCCGCGCCGCCGCGATCGAGGTGCGGTCGCGCTGGCGCCACGAGGGGACGGTGCTCTATCAGCGGCAGGCGCACCTCGCGGCGTCCGGATCGTGGCTGATGTTCGCCATGACCGCGCCCCTCGATCAGCAGGCCGCGTGCGACGCGGCGCTCGACCAGGTGCTCGCGACCCTCGCGCTCCGAACCGACTGACGATCGGCGGGGCGGCGCGCGCCCGGTCGGCGCCGCCCGACTCGGGCCCATCGACCGGGCTCGCGGGGCCGTCGTCGGCCTCTCCGCACGTTTCGCGGGAGATCAGCCCGCCGCTTCGAGCCGGTCGCACACCGTCCGCAGCACCTGGATGCGCGCTGCGTACTTGTCGACCGCGGGCACCAGCGTCCACGGGGCGATCTCGGTGCTCGTGCGGTCCACCAGGTCGGCGACCGCGCGCTCGTAGGCCTCCCACTTCTCGCGGTTGCGCCAGTCCTCGGGCGTGATCTTGTAGCGCTTGAAGCTCACCGCCTCGCGCTCCTCGAAGCGCCGGAGCTGCTCCTCCTTCGTGATGTGCAGCCAGAACTTCACCACCACCGTGCCGTGGCGATCGAGCTGCTCCTCGAAGTCGTTGATCTCCGAGTAGGCCCGCAGCCAGTCGCGCTCCTTGCAGAAGCCCTCGACGCGCTCGACGAGCACGCGCCCGTACCACGATCGGTCGTAGATCGTGAGCTTGCCCCGGCGCGGCACGTTCCTCCAGAAGCGCCAGAGGTACGGCTGCGCGCGCTCCTCCTCGGTCGGCGCGGCGACCGGCACGACGGCGTACTGGCGCGCATCGATCGCCCCCGTGACGCGGCGGATCGCGCCGCCCTTGCCGGCCGCGTCGGCGCCCTCGAAGACCAGGACGGCGGACCGCTTCTTCGTGAAGCCCGCGTCGCGCGTCAGCAGGTTGAGCTTGCCCTGCAGCTTCTCGAGCTCGTCCTCGTAGCTCTTCTTGGAGAGCGTCGTGGTCATGTCGAGCGTCCTGAGCAGGTGGACGTCGTCGATCGTGGCCGCCACCGGCGGCGCGATCGACGCGACCGCGTGGCGATCGCCCTCGTCGAGGCGCTTGCGCACCGACTCGAGGATGGTCTTGCCGACCGTGAGGCTGCGGTAGCGGGCGTCGGTGCCCTCGACGACGATCCACGGCGCCTCGGCGCGGCTCGTGTGCCGGAGCGCGCGCTCGGAGATCTTGTAGAAGCGGTCGTACCGCTCGAAGTTCGCCCAGTCCGTGTCGGTGACGCGCCAGCGGGTCTTCGGGCTCTTCTCGAGCTCCGTCAGCCGCGCGCGCTGCGCCTTCTTCGAGAGGTGGAACCAGAACTTGAGCACGAGCGCGCCCTCGTCGGTGAGCATGCGCTCGAAGCGGACGATCTCCTCGAGCGCGCGGTCGAGCTCGGCGCCCTTGGTCTGGCCGATCACGCGGTCGACGATCGGCGCCGTGTACCAGGAGCCGAAGAAGATGCCGACCTTGCCCTTCGGGGGCAGCGACCGCCAGAAGCGCCAGATCGGCGGGCGCTCGCGCTCCTCGTCGGAGGGAGCGCCCATCGCGTGGGTGCGGATGTGGCGCGGGTCCATCCACTCGTTGAGCAGGTTGACCGTCTCGCCCTTGCCCGCCCCGTCGACGCCACCAATCAGGATGACGACGGGGAATTTCGCGCGCTCGAGCAGCTCGGACTGCACGTCGAGGAGCGCCTGGCGCAGCGCGGGCTCCTCCGCGTCGAACGTCGCCTTGTCGATCTTGTGACCCAGCTCGGCAGACTCGAACATGAGAATAGTCGTAGGGCTTCTCACGTCGCTCGACCAGCCTGAACGCGCGAGGCTCTCTTCGGGCCAGGAGCGGCCCCGGGCCGGGCGGCTGGGCCCGCCTCGGGAGCCTCCCGCCGCGCGACCGGTGGGGCCGTCAGGTCAGCGGCGCAGCTCGATCACGACCGCGGTCAGGCCGGCCAGCGGGCCGGCGAGGACGTCGATGGGGGTGCGGCTGCTGCCGCCGAGGAGCACGCGGCCGGCCGGGTCGAGGGTGACGCCGAGCGCCGCGGCGGGCTCCGGGCCGAGGCGCTGCGTGGTGCTGACGTGGCCTTTGCGGTCGAAGCGGACGACGGTGACGCCGTCGGTTTCGCCGCGCGGGCGCGCCTCGAGGACGCCGAGCGGGGACGTGACGACGACAACGTCGCCCTCGCGCGTCGCCACGAGGCCCGCGACCTCGATGGGGCGGCCCTCGCCGAGGCGCGTGGCCCAGGCGGGCGCGCCGCTCGCGTCGAACCGCGCGAGCAGCGCGGCGCCCTCGCCGCCTCGGTCGTCGATCGTGGCCCCCGCAAGCTCGACGCTGCCGCGGAGCGAGGCGGCCACCGTGATCGCCCCGTCGCCGTCGACCGTGACCCCGCGCGGGTCGAGCACGGAGGCGGCCGCGCCCTTGCTGGCGCGGGCCCAGCGCGGGGCGCCGCTCGCGTCGAGCGCGAAGACGTGGAGCGCGTCGGCGTCGGGGCTCGCGAGCGTGGTCTTGCCGATCGCGAGATCGCCGCGGAACGTCCCCGTCACGATCACGCCGCCGTCGCGCGCCGCGGCGATCGCGCGCGCCTTCTGCTGGCCCGCGTCGCCGTAGCGGCGCGACCACAGCTCCTTGCCCGCGCGGTCGAGCTTGGCGACGAAGATGTCGTCGTGGCCCGCGCTCTCGATCGGGCCGCTGCCGAAGTCGATCTTGCCCTCGTAGCTGCCCGCGAGCAGGACGTTGCCCTCGCGATCGACGGCCACCGCGCCGGCCTCCTGCTCCTGATCGTCACCGAAGCGGCGGCTCCACAGGTGGCCGCCATTCGCGTCGAGGCGCAGGCAGAAGACGTCGATCATGCCGGCGCTCTGGAGCACGCCCCCGCCGAAGTCGGCGCGCTGATCGATCGTGCCGGCCACCACGACCTCGCCGTCCTCGGTCACGGCCACGCCGGTCGCGTTCTGGTGACCCGGGCCGCCGAAGCGGTGGCTCCACACGTGCTTGCCCTCGCGGTCGAGCTTGGCGACGAACACGTCGTCCTCGCCCGCGCTCTCGAGCGTGGCGCCACCGAGGTTGATCGCGCCCGTGAACGACCCGGCCATCAGCACCTCGCCGGCGCGCGTGGCGGCCACGCCCGCGAGGCGCGCTCCGCCGCCGGCGCCCGAGGCGACGAAGGTGCGCTCCCAGATCGCGGCGCCGGCCGGCTTCGTGGGGGCCGCGCTGGCGGGGGCCGCGGCGCTCGCGTCGCCGCCCCCGCGCACGAGGGCGCGCCCGTCGGTCGATGCGCCGCCGGAGAAGCGGCTCGCGACGTAGAGCGTCCCCGTGAGCGCGATGCCCACTGCGCCGATGCGGAACGCCTCGTTGGCCGTCATGCCCATGTGCCGTCTCCCGGCGCGAGTCGACCAGCGCGCCGCGCGCGAGGCAAGATGCCCGCGCCGAATCGCGCGTCGTTACGATATACTCGGCCCATGATGCGCTTCGCTTCCGCCTGCGTGGTCGTCGCGATCGCCGCTTGCTCGTCGGCCGCCATCGCCGCGGGCGGTGAGGTCGCCGCGCCCGGCGTCACGTTCGGCGAGGGCGCCCCTTCGAGCGACCGCCCGGTCCCCGAGGCGAAGCCCGACCGGCCGCGCGACGCGCGCGACGCCGCGCCGATCGTCGGCACCACGGTGACCGCCTTCGGCGCGCCCGGGTGGAGCGCGGGCGCCGCCGGCTACGCGGGCTTCCTCGGCCTGTCGAGGCCGACGCCGGGCACGCAGGCCTACGAGCCGGGCGGCGGCGCGCGGATCTGGGCGGCGCCCGTCGACCGCCTCACGGTGCTGGTCGAGATCGATCGCCGCTATTACCGGGGCTTTTCCCCCGCCGTCACCGCGATGGTCCGCATCGCGGGCGATCGCCGCCGCGGCTGGGCCCTCGGCGCCGGCATGAGCTACCGCGCGGAGAGCTTCGCCGAGCTGGGGGGCGAGCTCGAGGGCGCGCTCCACCTGTCGGTCGCCCGCGCCGGCTTCCACAGCGACCTCAACGTCGTCGCAGGCGGCGGCCTCGAGGAGGAGGCGGGCGGCGAGGCCGACGGCGAGGTGAAGCTGCGCCTCGGCTACGACGTGGCCTCGTGGCTGCGCATCGGCGCCGACGGTCGCTTCCGCCAGCGCCTCGCCGGGGCCAAGACGCTGCCGGGCGGGCGTTTCTCGGACGCGATGGGCGGCCCCGAGGTGCTCTTCGGCTACCGGAATTTCTTCTGGGCGATCGCCGCCGGGCCAACGACGGTCGGCGTCGCGAACGGCTACGGCTGGACCGGCACTGGCACGTTCGGCGCCGCGATCTTTTAGCTGGAGCCCTGCCGAGAAGCCTCTCTGGCTCTCAGGACGCGGGCCCGGAGACAACTGCAAGGGCGCAAGGGCGCAAGGGCGCAAGGACCGGCGGGGGTCTTGCGACCTCCGCTCCGCATCCTTGCGATCCTCGCGCCCTCGCCCCTCGTTTTCGGGGGAGCTCCGCACGGGCAGCTCCCATGAACCCCTTTCGGCAAGGGTCGAGCTACTCTTGACCCCGCGTCAGCGCGGACGCGACCTGCCCGGTCCTCGTTGGAGCCATTCGGCTTGGTCGCCTTCCAAGTCCCGCGCTCACGGGCACGACACCTTGGTCTGCGTCGGTACGGCTTTGGGCACCCCCGTCCCGTCGCCGAGCTGGCCGCTGCCGTTGGCTCCCCAGCACCAGAGAAGGCCGTCGGCGGTCGGCGCGCAGGTATGCCCGGCGCCAGCGGAGGCCCCGACCACCGTGGCGCCGAGGGAGGCCACCTGGACGGGTGTAAACCTCTTGTCGTAGGCCTCGTGCCCCTCGGCCGCGAGCGTACGCGCGGTGGCACGGTCGGTGTCCGAGGGATCGGCGCCGGCGGAGAGGGACGGCGTGAACGCGAAGAGGAGGAAGGCAAAGCAGAACGTGCGCGGTCTCATGGCACCCCCACCGTGAACCTGTGCAGGGGGTCCACCTGGGGAGGGACGCTATCACGGGCAGAGCGGGGGCTGCGAAGGGGAAGCGCCCGGGGGGCGGCGCGACCACGAGGGAGAGAGCCAGTCGCCGATCGTCATTCCTCGAAACGGGCTGACTTTGCTCAGGAATCGCAGGAGTCCGAGGCTGTCTCCGCCCGAGGATGCGGGCGCGGAAGCCTCGACCAACGGAATCGAGAAAGCGGCTATTCGTCGCGAGCTGGAACACCGAGTCTGGGTGCCACTCACTACGTCCGCGTTGTATTCATCGTGCCGGCCAGGCCGCGCTGCGCGAGCCGGCGCGGAACCTCCGCGCGTCGCGCCGCTGCGCGCGGTGGCGCAGATCGCGTGGGCTCCGTGCCGACGACACCTCGCTGCCCGCCCGACCGGTCCCGCGCGGAGGGCCTCGGGGATCTGCAGGCGTGGGCGCAACTGGCAACGTCCCCGTGGCGCCGGCCGGACCGGCGGCGCCGCTGCCGCGCATCGGATCCGTCCAAAGGGACGATCCTGCGACCGCGCAGCGCCGTCGGGGCGCCCGTCGCGCCCGTCGCGCCTTGCGCGCGATCGCGCAATCGCCTCCTGGTTACGTCTCCTGACGGCCCTCCCGGGGAGGTTCGGCGGGCTCGACGGGGTGGCTATGCGGCCGGATGGCGTTTGCGCGGCCTACCCGCCCTCGGCGGCACGAGCCTCGTCGCGTATGTGTCGCACCCTGGCGACGCGAGCGTGCGCCGCGCCGCGACCCTCGCCTTGCCGCTCTCGTTCCGGCCGCCGCTCGCGCGACCGCTCCGCGACCGAACCGACGGAGACGTCAGTCGTCCCGCGCGCAGGCCGCGATCTCGAGGTGGAACGCGACCGGCGAGACCGTGCACTCGAGGCACTCGGTCGCGGCCCCTCCGAGCTTCGGGCAATCGACGTCGATCGCCAGCGTCCCCGTTCCTCCCTTGCCCGCCGTCACGACCCCCGCCTCCGTCACCTCGAGGGTGCAGACGTGCACCGGGCACTTGTCGGTCGGTTCCGAGCTGACGTCCGTGCTCGCCGCGCGCATCTCGACGAACGTGTCCTCGTCCGTCATGCCCTTGCTCGTCGTGAACTTGCCGACCCCCGAGAACGACGCGATCTGCGCCATGACGAAGTCGCCGCCGAGGCCGTCGTCCACCTGGATGTCGAGCCGCGGCAACGAAGGCCGGTAGAGGCAGCGCTCGAGCTTGCTCGCCCCGACCGTGACGGGCTTGCGCGCGGTCGGGCCGTCGTTGCACGCGAGGGTGGCCGACACCGCGACCTGGTCCGGCGTGGGGGTGGTGCCCGCATCGGCCGTGCTGCTCGGGCTGCTCGTGCTGCTGCACGCGACGAGCCCGAAAGCGACGACGAACGAGGCCAGATGTGTGGACGGACGCATGGGAGGCTCCTCTTCAGTACGCGGCGGCCGAGGCCACCTTGGAAGGTCGTCGAGCCTACTCCTGACGGCGGCCCAGTTGCACAATTTCACCCGGCGAGGCGAGCCCGAGTGGCGGCCTTGGGGTCGAAGGCTATCAGGCTTCCCAGCGATCCCAGCGCGACCCGCGAGGCCTCGGGCGATACCGCGAGAACATACCCGTAGACGGGGACGCGGATCGTGGCTTTGCCCGTGGAAAGGTCCCACACGGCGCTCTCGCGCTGGAACGCCGTGGTGACCAGCCGCGTGGCGTCGACGAACAAGCGAACGCGGCGCCGGACGAGGTAACCTTCGCGGCCATGCGCGTCGTCCCCGTACCGTGCCTCTCCGACAACTACGCCTACCTCGTCGCTCGCCCCGGCGCGTCCGAAGCCCTCGTCATCGACCCCTCGGAGGCCGATTCCGTGGCGCGCGCGCTCGCGCACGAAGGGCTCGATCCGGTCGCGATCCTCGTCACCCACCACCACCACGACCACGTCGGCGGCATCGAGGGCCTCCTCGAGCGGTTCGGCGCGCTGTCCGTGTACGCGCACGCGAGCGACGCCGGCCGCGTCCCGGCGCAGAGCGAGCGCGTCGAGGAGGGCCGCCCCTTCACGGTCGCCGGCCTCGAGGTGCGCGCGATCCACGTCCCCGGCCACACGCTCGGCGCCGTCGCCTACCTCGTCGGCGACGCGGTCTTCACGGGAGACACGCTGTTCGTCGCGGGCTGCGGGCGCCTCTTCGAGGGCACGCCCGACCAGATGCACGCCTCGCTGACCGGGAAGCTCGCGCGACTGCCCGCCTCGACGCGCGTCTACTGCGGGCACGAGTACGCTGCGCAGAACCTCCGCTTCGCCGCGGAGCTCGAGCCGGACAGCGCCGCCGTGCGCGACAAGGCGGCCGAGGTCGCCGACCGGCGCGGGCGGGGCGAGCCGACGGTGCCCTCGACGATCGGCGAGGAGCTCGCGACCAACCCGTTCCTGCGCGCGGGCGCGGCCGCGATCCGCGCGCGCTTCCCGGCCGCGGCCTCGGACGCCGAGGCGTTCGCCGCCATGCGCGCGGCGAAGGACGTGTTCAAGGGTTGACCACGGCGCGAGGCGCTCAAGGCCGAACCCGGTATGGTAGCTTGCGAAGTCGCTCCCCGGCGAAACGCTGGCGCGAGGCGGAGACCGAGAGCGCGTGGTAGCGATCGACACCGAAAGCACGTTGCCAGCTACCGACGGGCGCGCGCCCGACGCGGTCGAGGCCGAGGCGCGCGCGATCTTCGAGTCCGCCGCGGACGCCATCTTCGTCGTGACGGGCGAGACGTTCGTCTATTGCAACCCGGAGACACTCCGGATGTTCCGCTGCAGCCACGACCAGATCACCGGCCGGTCGCCCGGCGAGTTCTCCCCGCCCACGCAGCCGGGCGGCGGGAGCTCGGCCGCGCTCGCGAGCGAGCGCATGTCCGCCGCGCTCGCCGGCCCCCACCAGGTGTTCGAATGGCGGCACGCTCGCCTCGACGGCACGGAGTTCGACGCCGAGGTCAGCCTGAGCCGCATCGAGTGGGGCGGCGCCCCGCACATCTTCGCCATCGTCCGCGAGATCACCGACCGCAAGGTCGCCGAGGCGGCGCTGCGCGAGAGCGAGGACCAGCTCCGGAAGATCTTCGAGCAATCGCCGATGGCCATGGCGATCGTCGGGTTGGACGGCACCATCGAGCGGATCAACCGCAAGGCCATCGACACCTTCGGCTACCTGCCCGAGGACCTGCCGACGATGGATGCGTGGTGGACGCTCGCCTATCCGGACCCGGCGTACCGCAAGGTCGTCATGGACACCTGGATGGGCCTCGTCGCCGAGGCGCTCGCCGAGAACCGCGAGATCGAGGGCCGCGAGTACCGCGTCACGTGCAAGGACCGCACGCTGAAGACGATGAGCATCCTCGGCGTCCCCGTGGCCGGCAAGGTGTTCGTGATGTTCGGTGACGTGACCGAACGCACGCGCGCCGAGGAGCGGCTGCGCCACCTCAACACCGAGCTCGAGCGCCGCGTGCAGGAGCGCACGTCCGAGCTCGAGCGCGCCAACGTCGAGCTCGGGAGCTTCGCGTACTCCGCGTCGCACGAGCTGCGCGCGCCCATCGCGAGGATGCAGGGCTTCAGCCGCGAGATCATCCAGAACGTGGCCCGCGGCGATCTCGACAGCCTGGCCTTCTGCGCCGACCGGATCGACGCCTCGTGCCGCGCGATGCGCAGCGTCATCGACAGCCTGCTGCTGCTCACCCGCCTCTCGCGCGCCGAGATCGCCCACGAGCGAATCGACCTCTCGACCATGGCCGCGGAGATCGTCTTGCGGCTCGTCGACCCCGCCGCGAGCCGCGCGCCCACGGTGACGATCGCCCCGGACCTCACGCTCGAGGGGGACCGCGCCCTGTGGGACATCTGCCTGCAGAACCTGATCGAAAATGCCCTGAAATTCAGCGCAAAGCACCCCACCCCCGAGATCGAGGTGGGCGCGCGGGGCGCCGGGCCGAGCCGCGTCTACCACGTGCGGGACAACGGCGCGGGCTTCGACATGGCGTTCGCGGCGAAGCTCTTCCAGCCCTTCTGCCGCCTGCACGGAGAGGCCGAGTTCCGCGGGACCGGCGTGGGCCTCGCGATTGCCCACCGGATCGTCGAGCGCCACGGCGGGCACCTCTGGGCCGAGGCCGCCCCGGACAGGGGCGCGACGTTCTTCTTCACGGTAGGCGGCTGAGCGGCCATGGGCGAGCTCCGGGTCATCCTGGTCGAGGACAACGGCGACGACGAGTTCCTCGCGTTGCGCGAGCTCGCGAGGGCCGGCATCGTCGACGTCGTGGTGGCGCGCGACGGAGCCGCGGCCGTGGCCCTGCTCGAGGCGATCGATCGCTCCGAGGAGGGCCGCCACGCGACGCCCGACTTCGTCCTCCTCGACCTGCAGCTGCCCAAGCTCGACGGCATCGAGGTCCTCCGACGGCTGCGCGCCGACGCGGGCACGCAAGGGCTGCGCGTCTTCGTCCTGAGCTCTTCCGAGGACCCGGGCGAGCGCCGCGCGTGCACCGCGCTCGGCGTCCTCGGTTTCCTCCCCAAGCCGCTCGACGAGGCCGGGATCGCGCTGTGTCGCGAGGCGACCGCGGCCTCGCGCTGAGCGCGCGGAGCCGCTACAACCTCGGGATGGACAGCCCGCGAAGTCCCCTCCCCCACCGCACCGAGCCCGCCTCGTGACGGCGCCCGACGATCCGAGCGGCAGCGCGCCGCCGCCCGCCGCCGAGGTCGCGCTCGCGTCCGTGGTCGACGCGCTGTGCCGCGACACGATCGCGCTCGCGCGCAAGAGCCGCGACGGGCAAGGGCGCCTCGTCCTGCCGTCGCGCGAGGCCGTGATCGGCATCGTCGAGGCCCTGCGCGCGGTGCTCTTCCCGGGCTATTTCGGGATGCCGGACCTCCACGACGAGAGCCTGCACTTCTACGTCGGCGCCACGCTCGACGGCGCGCTGAAGAGCCTCGAGGAGCAGGTGCAACGCGCGCTGTGCTTCGCCTCGGAGCACCCGCTCGGCTGCAAGCACTGCGCGGACGGCGCCCGGCGCTCGACCCGCGCGTTCCTCGTGCGGCTGCCCGAGGTGCGCCGCTTGCTCGCGACCGACGTCGCCGCGGCCTACGAGGGCGATCCCGCGCTGCGCAGCCCCGACGAGGCCATCTTCTGCTACCCGGGCATCCTCGCCGTCACGAACGCCCGCATCGCCCACGAGCTCTTCGTGCTCGGCGTCCCGCTCATCCCGCGCATCCTCACCGAGCACGCGCACAGCCAGACGGGCATCGACATCCACCCGGGCGCGCGCATCGGCGAGCGGTTCTTCATCGATCACGGCACCGGCGTCGTCATCGGCGAGACCAGCATCCTCGGCAAGAACGTGCGCCTCTATCAGGGCGTCACGCTCGGCGCGAAGAGCTTCCCGCTCGACGAGCACGGCAATCCGATCAAGGGCATCGATCGGCACCCGGTGCTCGAGGACGACGTCATCATCTACTCGGGCGCCACGATCCTCGGCCGCGTCGTCATCGGCCGCGGCTCGACCATCGGCGGCAACGTGTGGCTCACGACGGGCGTGCCGCCGGGCAGCCGCGTGACGCAGGCGCACAGCCGCGAGGGGAAGTTCGAGGCGGGCGGCGGGATCTGACCGGCGGCTTCCCGAGACGCCCTGTCGCACCATGCGCCCGCTCCACGTCACAGGCCCGATCCACCGGCTGCGCGGGCTCGTCGTATCCAATGTCTGGCTCCTCGACGGCGGGCGCGGCGACCGCTGGCTCGTCGACACCGGCCACCCGATCGAGCGCCTGACGCTGCTCGCGGGGCTGCGCCGCACGGGCTTCTCGCCGCGCGAGCTGAGCGGCGTGCTGATCACGCACCGCCACTGCGATCACGCCGGCAATGCCGGGTTCCTGCGGCGGGAGTTCGGCGTGCCGATCCTCGCGCACGTGAGCGACGCGGCCGTGCTCGCGGGGCGCGCTACGAAGGCGCGGCTCCAGGCGCGGTCGGGCGACCGACTGGCCTTCCTGCTCGCGCAGATCGAAAACCTCACGACCACGTCGACACCGGTCGATCGCGAGCTCGAGGGCGGCGACGTCGTGGCGGGGCTCGAGGTCCACCACGCGCCCGGGCACACCGCGGGCTCCGTGCTGTATCGCCACGCCGGCACGGCGAGCCTCCTGTCGGGCGACACGCTGCTCGCGGCCGTGCCGCCACTCACGCTCACGCAGGGGATGTGCCTGCCCCACCCGGACTACTCCGACGACCGCGACGCGGCGCTCGCGGCGCTGCGCGCGTTCCACGCGGCGGGTCACGCATATCGCAACCTGCTGTCGGGCCACGGGCGACCCATCCTCGGCGACGCCCGCGAGAGGGCCCTCGCGCTCATCGCCGGCGCGTGAGGCCGGACGGCCGGCGCGGTCGATCCGGACGCGAACGTGCCGCGGCTCACGAGGGCGGGCGCAAATAGCCAGTGACCGCGGCGCCATGGGGCCCCGCGCCTCGCCGGGAGGCCACGACGTTGCCTCGCGACGTGGCATTTTGCTACGCTGCGCGCTCCGAGGCCCGCGAGAGCGCAGCGCGTGAAGACGACGCCGGCGCCCGACGCGAGCTCTCCGGAGCATAGGAGACCCCTGGCGATGAACCTCAACTGGCACCTACCCACGCTCATCACGGCCCTCGCCCTGTCGCTGACGGTCGGCTGCGACAAGAAGTCGGAAGCGGGCGCGACGTCGACGACCGCCGCGGCCAAGACCACCTTCGACCAGCTGTGTGACAAGTACATCGCCGGGAAGAAGGAGGCCTACAAGAACAGCCCGTTCCCCGAGGCGACGTACGGGAAGATGAAGAAGGAATGCGTCGAGGAGCTCGCCCCGAACAAGGCCAAGGAGGGCCGGATCGCGGACGCCCTCGCGGCGACCTGCAACGGAAAGACCGGGACCGACTGGCTCCACTGCTTCGACACGGAGAAGGCGGGCGCGATCAAGCAGGCGAACTGATCGGCGTGTGACGAAAGCCCACGGCGTCCGGTCGAGCCCCCTCGCGCGGCTCGACCGTGACCGCCGTGAGGATCCACCACCCGCCGGCCGGCGGGTCGATCGGCCAATCGCAGGCCTCGCCGATGCGCCCGCCGACGACGCGCGGTGCGCGCCCGTGAGCGGCCCACTCCACGTGGTTTGCGCGTGCCGGCGTCGTGGATCGGAGTGCCGGTGAGGCCGTAGGTCGCGCCTCCGCGGCGGCCGCCGGAGCCCGGGCCATTTCGGCGTGAAGGTCCCGGGGTCGAGCGGCGGAGAGTCGGTCGATGGCTCCTCCGACCCGACCCGCCGCGGTCACCTTCTTCGCGACCCTCGCCGTCCTCGGCTGCTCCTCCGAAGGCGCGACCGAGGGGGGCACGACGACGGCCGGCGGCGGAGGCTCTACCGCATCGATCCGGCCGGCGCCCTGCACCTCGAGGCGAAGATCGACGGGCAGCCGAACGGCGTCGACCTCATGCCGGGGGAGCACACGCTCGTCCTCGCCGCGACGACGGCCAACCGACTGACCACGTTCACGGTCGGCGCGGACGGCGCCCTGTCGGCCGAGGCGCCGTTCGCCGCCGTCGACGCGCCCGACGGGCTCGCCGTCGACGCCGGGGGCAACGTCTACGTCGCCGCGACCGTGTCCGGAAAGGGGGCGATCGTGGTCATCGACTCGAAGGGCAAGACGCTCGGCGCCGTCCCGCTCGACGCGCAGCCGACGAACTGCGCGTTCGGCGGGCAGGGCAAGAAGACCCTCTTCGTGACGGCGCGGACGTCGCTTTACACCCTCGCCGTGCCCATTCCGGGGCGGTGACCGCGGGGCCGCCCGGGCCCCTCGGGCGGCCGACGGGCGCGGCGTCGTGACGCGGACTCGAAGGCACGCGCATCGCCGCCCCTCGGCCGGGGGGCGACGCGCGCCGCAGCTCGCGCCGAATCAGGGGTTGTAGGCCCAGTCGGCGGGCGGCGCCTTGCCGTCGCCGAGGCAGGCGTAGGCGAAGTCCTTGGCCAGGCCGTCGCCGGGCTGCGGAGGGATCGAGTACGCGAACGCGCGCCTCGCCATTCTTCTCCTTGCCAGTGAAGACCTTGTTCGGGTTCGTCTGGAGGTCGACGTCGCGGTAGGTGCGGACGTACTCGACGTGGACGCCCGCCTCCGACACCGTCACGTCGAGAAAGCCGGTGTTCGGCAGGCGCACGGCGTCCGCCGGGTCGTACGTGCCGTAGCCCGCCGGGCCCGTCCACGCGAGCGCGGGGGGCGCGTAGGCGTCGCAGTTGTAGGCGAAGTAGCTGTTGTCGGCCGGGTTCGGCACCTCCTGGTAGACGACGCCATCGACCGTCTCGCGCGCGAACAGGTGATCGTGCGCCTGGAAGAAGACGGAAACCTTCGTGTCGACGAGGAGCGCGTGAATCGGCTTCGCCCACCCCGGGCGGTACTTGGCGAACGCCGGCGTGCCGTCGGGGTCGGCCCCCCCCCCACTCGAAGAAGGGCGCGGCCTCGACGCCGCCGCCCATCTGGCCGTCGAGCCCGCCCACGAGGTTGTGCAGGAAGACGAACTTGTACTTCGACTGGCTCTTGGCCAGTACGTCAGCGAGCCACTTGTCCTGCTTTTCGCCGAGCGTCCAGCCCCAGGCGCTCGCGCCCGGCTTCACCTTCGCGTTCCAGAACGGGTCGAGCGCGACGAAGCTCGCGTCGCCCCACGTCCACGCGTGGGGGGCCGCGCGCTCGCCGACGACGGGCTCCTCGGTGGGGTCGCCCGCGTAGAAGTCGTCGGGGGTCGGGTTCAGGTAGAATCGCTGCCGTGCGCGCTTCGTCCAGGTGGCGAGGTCGTCGCCCTGCCCCTTGAAGAGGTAGCCGAGCTCGCCGTCGTGATTGCCATTGACCAGGAAGAGCGGGACGGAGTGCGCCGCACGCCCGAAGTGGGCGCGCTCGTAGAGGTACCGCGAGAGGACCGTGGGCTCGTCGGGCGCCGCCTCGACAGCGGCCGTGAGCGGCGCCGAGTGCTTCTCGCACATGAACGTGTCGCCGAGATCGAGGTGGAAGTCGCCGGCGTCGGCGAGGACGTTGTCGAGGGTGCGGTGGTAGAGATCGAGGTCCGAGTTCTCGTCCAGGTGAGAGTCGGCCTGCAGCGTGAAACGGAACGTCGCACCCGGCGGCCGCTGCGTGTGGAACGCGCGGTCGGGGCCGGCCGCGAACGCCGGGTCGCCGGGCTTGCGCCAACGCAGGCGGTAGACGTAGGCGGTATCGGGCGCGAGGCCCTCGAGCTTCACGGTGAACGGGTCGGCGGCGGGCCGCAGCGCGGGCGAGGTCTGCATCGGGTACGCGCCGGGCGCGGTGCCGAGCTCGAGGAACGCGTCGATGGGCTTCGCCGGGACGACGTTGACGGTGACCGACGTCGCGGTCGGCCGACCAAGGAGCTCGCCGGCGAGGAAGAGGCTGGGGTCCTCGACGCTCGCGTCAGCGGGCGGAGGCCCGACGGGGGCGCCTCCCTGACCCGCATCGCCACCCCCCGGCGCGCCCGTCGACGTCGACGCCCCCCCCGCGCCACCGGCCGAGGTCGCCGCGCCGCCGCCGCCGCCGGCCGGCGTAGGCGAGGCTTCGCGGCAGGCCGTGGCGGCGACACCGGCTCCTGCGAGCGCGGCGACGAGCGCGGCGAGGATGCGGTGCGGGCGGCGGTTCGGGGCGACCGGGGGCGGAGGGCGCATCATCGGCTCCGTATCCGCCGCAACCCGGCGCAACCTTCACGCCGAGGCTCACGGGAGCGCTCGGGCGCCACGGCTGCGGAGCGGGGCACCGTGGTCGCGGGCCCCACGACCTCAGCCGGGCGGGTGCTCGCTCGCCAGGTCGGCGTCAGAGGCCCTTCGGACCAACGTCGAACATGACGACGCCATCCTTCGCAGGCAGCTCGAAGTCGACCGTCCGCTCCTCGGTGGCGCCGGCTCCCCGGTGCACGGTCACCTTCGCTCGGTACTTCGCCGCCGGCGCGGCGAGGGTGGACCTGACGCACGTGCAGGCGCCCCCGTGCTCGGTCGTGAGGACCGTCCCAGCCCAGTCCACGTCAGCCGTCTTGCCGACGTCGACCGTCACGGGATCGTTCGAGCACGCACCGCACTGCGGACACACCTCGGTGGCCGGGCACGCCGGCGCACAATCGACGTACGTGGTGAGCGGCGCCGCGTACCCGTCGGCGCACGCGAAGATCGAGTAGACGGGACCGCACCCGTTCGGCAGCACCGACGCGGTGTCGATCCCCGAGTTCGTGAAGCGGAAGACGGCGGCGTACGGCCCCGCGACCTGCGACGGCGCGACGCACTCGACCGGCACCGTGGTCGTCGACGTCGTCGAGGTCGTCCCGCTGCCCCCCCCGGCTCCGGTCGAGGTGGCGCTGACCTCGGTCGACCCGCCGCAACCGGCGAGGACGGAGGCAATGGCGATCCATGCGATGAGCGTCTGGGTCATGGCGATTACCTTCCGGCTGAAGCCTAGAACCGAGGGTATCGCACGAACGGCTCGGAGCAATACCCCGTCGAGGACGCGTCCTTGCCGCCCGCCGTGATGGCCGCGTCCTTCGTGGCGAGGTGCCAGTCGTCGTCGGCGAGCGTCGCGACCTGGCCGTCGGCGCCGTTCGTGCTGACGAAGATCGCGCCCGGCAGGAGCGCGGTCGTCGCGCTACCGCCGGCGCGCCCGGTCCAGCAGTCGACGTTCGGCTTGCAGCCGAGGGGCACCCAGGTCCTGGCCGTCGAGCGCGTTCAGGGCCGCGGCCGTCGCGCCCTGCGGGTGCGGGATCGCGAAGCCGGCGAAGAGGTTGTTCTCGATCGAGGAAGGCCGATCGCCCGTGATCGCGGTGCCGCCGTTCGCCGTCGAGAAGAGGAGGTTGTTCACGACGACGTAGTCGCTCGCGCCGATCGCCAGCGCCGCGCCGCCCGATCCCACCGTGTCGTTGGCTAGACCCTCGCCGAAAAGGTGCGGTCGCCGTCCCTTTCGAGCACCGGCTTGATAGCCGGTGCAAAGCGGCCAAGAAGCCCGGGCCTCGGCCGGGCTCGGATCGATCCGAG
>CAIVJW010000137.1 GCA_903906315.1 uncultured delta proteobacterium
CCACGACGCGGTAACGACGCCCCGACGACTCGCGCGTGAAGAAGTGCACTTAATGCATGTAGCATGGGCGAGCTCATCCGCGCAGGAAACTCAGCCTTGCGCGCGCCGAAATCGACGCGCACTTGCGAAGGTAGGGCTAGTGTCCACGTCGCCTTCGCTTCCCGCTGTCCACTCGGTCGTCCTGAGGATCGTCGGGGTGTTCGAGATTGCGACCGGGGGCAAGGGAGTCGTGCCCACGCGCAAGCGGATCGAGGACGCCCACTTCACGCGCGAGTCGCTCGACCTCGCGCGGTGCAAGCTTTTCCGCGACCTCTTCTATCCGAGCTTCGCGAGCGTGATGTTCTTCGGTCGGGCGCTGGGCGAGGCGGCGAAGTTCCGCCGCGAGGAGGACGAGGCGGCGACGGAGGTGCGCCGGCGCGTGGTCGGGCTCCGCGCGGAGCTGGTGCGACAAGGGCGAGACGGAGAGCGGCGCACGCCGTTCGCGTTCGACCACGCCGAGGTGCTGATGTTCCAGGAGCCGGCGCTCGGGATCTTCGCGGTGGATGTCGGCATCGGGGCCTCGCCCTCGCTCGACGTCGTCTCCGAGCTCTCCTTCGGGTTGCGCGGCTTCGATGCGAAGGTGTCGATTGACGGCGACGAGGCCGTCGACCTCGCCGCGGTCCTCGAGCAGCGCGTGCTCGGCGGTGTCCGAGTGCGCGGCGATGACATCGAGGTCGATGAGTACTCGGGGTCGAAGTTCCGTACGTTCTGCGTCGTCGACCTCGAGGAGCCCGTCGAGGCTGGTCGCAGGCGCGAGCTGCTCTACGATCTCGGGTGCGGCGTGCCGCTCGGCGCGGCGGCCGGCGACGGGTATTTCTCACCCGCGCCCGCCTATTACGCGAAGCTGATGGCGGGGGTCGTCAGCGCGTTCCGAAACTACGACGCGCTCCCGCTCCTCGACTCGTTCACCGTCGTCGGCGATGGTCTACTTCGGCGGCCGCTGGAGGTCGACAAGTGGCGAACGACCTATTTTCGACTGTACGCGTTCAACCTGTTCGTGAAGTACAGCCTGCATCGCTACGCGGCGCGGCTCGCGACCGAGTCGCCCGTGGCCCTCCGGCAGCGTTTCGAGCTGTTCTTGAGCCGCTACGAGGTCGGCCGCGTTTCGTTCAACTTCCTGCCGGAGCTGCTTCACGCCGCGATGCGCCAGGCGCTCGGCCTCGATGACGAGTTGGCTCGGCTTCGCGAGCGCATTCGTGGGCTCTCGGCGCGCATCCAGGAGGACCAGGCGGAGCGCGCGAACGCCCTGCTCGGGCTCGTGTCCGCGCTGGGGACGTTGTCCGGGGCGGGGGCCGCGTTTACCGTGCTCAAGGAGGGCCAGGAAGCGCTCGGCTGGCGGCCAGGGACGTTCTGGACGCTGTTCGGCTTGCTCGTGCTCGTCGCGGTGCTCGCGGTGGCCACGTACATGTTCCCCCACCATCGGAGAAAGCTCCTCAAGAGATGGCGTCGCTCCACCTGACCGATGAGCGGTTGCTCCACGTCCTGCGGCACTTCGAGGCCGTGTCGCCGCGCGTGGCGGCGCGCCTTCGAGCCGCTGGCCTCGACGACGGGGCTGGCGCGGTGGCGGTCGCCGGCTCGAGGTTCCACCCCTCGCTGGGCGATCCGATGGATGTGACCGAGGTTCTCCAGCGGAATTTGCCGGTCTATCGAGCCTCGCAACACGATGGCTCCACCGTCGTCACCTGGGAGGTCTCCCGCGCCGTGTATCCCGAGGGGGTCGGCACGTGCGGCGTCACGGCGCTCGATGAGCTCCCGCGGCACGATCGTGATCGCGTCGTCGAAGAAGAGCGCGTTGGCATGCGGGTCCGCGTCGTCACGCTGCCGCGAGCGGTTGCGACGTGGACGGTGACGGCCGTGGTCGAGCCCGAGGAGGGCGGCGTCGAGCGCGTCCGCGCCCTGTTTCCCGGCCCCTACGCGCCGCCGTTCCCCGCCGGGATGGAGGCGGGGCCTTGGCGCGACGAGGCCGCGGCGTACTGGGCCACGCACGTCCTGGTGCGCGTCGTGCCGGCGCCGTAGGCGGCGCGGCGCGAGGGGCCGTGTCAGGAAGCTGTCGGGTCCGACGTCCACCACTGCGACCGAGTTGGTCATCGGGAGGACGCCCATGTGGATCGTGACGTCGTTCGGGTTCTTCAGTGTCGTTCAGAAGCCGCAGGATGCCGCGGCCGGCGTGCTCACCGTGCGGGCGCGCGTGCGCCGCGACCTGGAGGAGCTCCGCGCGAGGTACCTGCCCGAGCTCGGCGACGTCGTCGAGTCGCGGGGGACGGACTACCGCTATCGGGGGCGAGCCCCCCGAGCCGCCGTGGCCGAGGCGCTGCGGCGTGCGACGCTCGACGTCCGCTACGACAACTTCAAGGACGAGGTCGACGCCGCTCAGGGGAGCGCGCGGCACGAGGCGTACCTCGGGGTGTGGGGCGATTTGCTCGCGCTTCAGCGGGAAGAGCAGATGATGTGGCGGCCCGCGCGTGGGGGGCGGGGTGGTTGATCGCCGCGGTTCGCGGCGCCAAACACCCTGAGCACGTGGTGGCGGTTCATCCGGTGCCCAGGATGTGTCGTCGCCGAGCCGTTGGCACGGGCCCGGTCCCGCCCGCCCGTCCCGAGCTCCAGGAGCCCGCGAGCTGCGACGAGCGGGGTGACGTGTGACGTCGGAGCCCGACGCCGCCACCCGAACTCGACTGGCAGATTCGGGCCGGGGCGCACGCGCCGCGAAGCCGCATCGGCACTGACATTCTATCCGTTCCGTGCTGGCAGCGAATCAAGCCCTCGACGACTCCAGAACATTCCGGGCATCGTTGTTGTCTTGCGAGCGCTGGCTACTCATCCGCGCGAGCGACCTCGCGACCATAGTCGCCACGGCAGGGCCGGCGCATCTTAATTGCCGGGGTTTCTCGAGCCGGCCGAGCGCGGGAGCGGGCGCCAGCGTGCAGGGCGAGGGCGGGAGCGGGGGGCGAGGGCAGCGAGCGGGCGGGGGG
>CAIVJW010000138.1 GCA_903906315.1 uncultured delta proteobacterium
CCTGGCCCGCGCCGCCCTGGGCCGCGCCGCCCGTGCCCGCGCCGCCGGCGCCGGTCTCGGTGGTGGTGGTGCCGGTCGAGGTCGTCGACGACGAGGTCGTCTCCGACTTACAGGCAACGAGAGCGAGGCTGGCGCCGAAAACGACCGAGAAAAGACGAGTGTTCATTAGTAAATTCCTCCCAGGTAAGCACCCGAGTTGTCGACAAGGACCCCGAAGACTAGCAGAACCCGGCGCGCTGAGCCAACGCCGCGTCAAACCTTCGAGCAGAGACTACGTTGCAGCTGCCGATTCCTTCCCGGCCCGCCGGTCCGAACACGGCTCGCCCGAACCCACGCGATCGACGCGTGGCCCCGTCCGAGGTTCGACCCAAGCGCTGGCTGGCAAGTTCGAGCAGAAGCATCCTTTAGCAAAAACGCAGGCCCACAACACCTTTTTTCACCGAGGCGTTCTGCCCCGGCCCGAAGCGCGGCCCATGTCTCGTGAGACGGCCCGGGAATCGGGCCATTCAATCGCGTCGGCTCGCGGCCGACGCGTGGAGCGCGCGGAAGGCGCCGGGCAGGTCCGCCGGCCCGAGCGCGTCACGCCGCGCCGCGAAATCGGGAAGGCAGGCCTGGTAGGCCGCGTCGAGGCGCACGTCTGCACCCCCGTAGCCCGCGCGGAAGATCTCCATCGAGTCGCGCGCGAGATCGGGCAGGTCCCGCCATTGCCCGCGCTCGAGGAGGAGCTCCGTGCTGAGAGCGAACATGAGCATCCCGCCGGGAATCGCGCCGAGCGCCGTCGTCGCGACCGGCGGATAGCAGAGGCGCGCGGGGACGGCGCCGAAGCGGTCGCGGATGTCGGCCATCGTCGCGCGCTGGAGCTTCTTCGCGCCGGCGAGCGGGCCCATCGCGTAGACCGGGTCGTCGGGGGCGAAGTCGTAGTCGCAGAACGCGACGATGCTCTCGCCGCGAGCGAGGAGGCCCGCGGCGGCGAGGGGCTCGGCCCAGAGCAACGACGAGCTTCCCATGAAGCGGTTCGTGCGCTCGATGTCGGTCTCGGTCGCGACCTCGACGTCGACGAGGCCGAGCCGGCGCACGTTCTCGGGGCGGGAGAAGTCGGGCACCTGGAGGACCGGGTCGAAGGCGACGTCGAGGTCCGGGACCTGCGTCGGGCCGTGCTCGACGTAGCGCTTGGTCGCGCCCGCGGCGATGCCATTGACGAGGTGCACCGCGCGGTAGCGGCCCTCGAGCTCGGCGACGACGGCCTCGATGGTGGCGGGCTTGGTCGCGTCCTCGTTCCAGAAACGCGCGGTGAGGCCCTCGGCCGCGGCCGCGTCGCCGATCGCGCGGACGTGGTGGCCGCCGATCTGCATCTTCTCGCTGTCGTAGTGGACGCCGAAGACCGCGGCGCGCTCGCCGAAGAGGAGCTGGACCGCGAGGGCGCGCGTGATGCCGTTCGACCCGCCGAGGATCAGCACGGCCGTGTCGGGGGCGATCGCGGTGCCGGCGGGCCGGAGGTCGCGACGCTGCTTCGCGAGCAACGCGGCCGAAACGCGGGCGCCGTGCTCCGCGAGCGCACCGACGAGCGAACGCCTGTCGAGGCCGCCGAGCGGGAGCTTCTTGAAGGTCTCGAGGTCCATTCGAGCGCTTTACTCGGGGCGCCCTCGGGTCGCAACGAGAGGGCCGCTCGGGCGCGCCCGACCGCGGGCCGTTCATGGTAAGAGCGCCCTCGACGCGCCGCGGGGAGCGCGATCGAGAGGACGCGGGGGCGGACCATGCCGGCGAAGCGCGACAGGGACGACAGGCGAGCCCGCGTCGCGCCGGCGATCGCGGTGCTCGCTCTCGTGATCTCGGTCGGCGGGATCGTGATCTACACGCTCGGCGGCGGCCGCTGGTCGCTCGGCGAGTCGCTCTACCTCGCGGTCAACGCCGTCTCGACGGTCGGCTTCTACGAGCTCGACGGCATGGGCAACGTGCGCTTCGCGCGGGCCGTCACCGTGCTCATCATCATCGCCGGCCTCGGCGCCGTCGCCTACTTTCAGTCGAGCCTGACGGCGCTGCTCGTGCAGGGCGTGATCGGCAAGCGGTTCAGGGTGAAGCGGATGCAGACGCGGATCGAAGGCCTCGCGGATCACATCGTCATCGCCGGCGCGGGGTCGACCGGGATGCACGTCATCGAGGAGCTCGACGCGACCGAGACTCCGTACGTCGTCGTCGATCGCGACGCGGCCGCGCTCGAGCGGATCGCGCGCGACCTCACCTCCGGGCGCATGCTCTACGTGATCGGCGACGCGACCGACGACTCGGTCCTCCAGGAGGCCGGCATCACGCGCTGCCGCGGCGTCGTCGCGGCGCTCACCGAGGACCGCGACAACCTCTACGTGACGCTGTCCGCGCGCAGCCTGAACGCGACGGCGCGCATCGTGGCGAAGGTGATCCACCCGGACGCCGCGCCGAAGATGGTGCGCGCCGGGGCGAACGCGACGGTGAGCCCGAACATGATGGGCGGCCAGCGCATGGCGAGCGAGATGGTGCGCCCGACCGTGGTGCGCTTCCTCGACCAGATGCTCGCGGACAAGGAGGTGCTCCGGCTCGAGGAGGTCGAGATCCCCCAGGGATCGTGGTTCATCGGGCGGAGCCTGCGCGAGGTGCCGATCCGTGCGCACACGAACCTGCTCGTCGTCGCGCTGCGCATCGACCAGACCTTCCTCTACAACCCGGAGCCGAGCGCCGAGCTCACGGCGGGCGCGGTGCTCGTCGTCCTCGGCGAGAGCCGCAACGTCGCGCGGCTGCGCGAGCTCGTCGTGCGCAAGCAGCCCGCGTAGCCGTCGCGGACGGCGGGTCGAGCGCTTCGGACACCGGCGTGCAAGCCGGCGCACGCCGCGAAGCCCGGGCGCTCGGCGGGCTGGTTGGCTGCCCTGCCCCGGACTTCGCTCCGGGGCTGCTTCATCGCCCGCGGTGCGCGAGGCGCGCGCCGTCTCTCACGAGGCGATGTTGCGGGCGCCGAGGATGTCGCGCACGGCGGCCTGCGCGGGCGACGGGAGGCGGCCCATCGCGGCGCGGGCGAGGTCGACGAACTTGGTGCCGCGCGCGCGCTTCAGGGCGTCCACGGCGGCGGAGCGATCGGCCGCGCCGTCGTGCTCGATCACGCCGAGCAGCATCTCGGCGGCCTCGAGGGTGTCGATCTTGGCGAGCGCCTTGATGACGGAGGCGCGGACCGCAGCGCGCGGGGTCTCGCGATAGATGCGCGCGAGCGGGTCGAAGGCGTGGGGGAAGCGCAGCTCCTCGAGCGCGCGCGCCGCCTCGCGCGCGACCCCGGGGTCGTCGTCCGCGAGCGCCTGGCGCAGGCTGATGAACGTGCGCTTGTAGAGGAAGCGAGAGAGGGCGCGCGCGACCGCGATGCGGACCGAGGGATCCGAGCTCGCGAGCAGGTGCTCGAGCGGCGAGAGGATCGAGTAGAGCTCGACCAGCGCGAGCTCCCCGGCGAGCGCCGCGTGGAGCTCGTCGAGATCGACGCCCGCGGCCCGGGGCTGGCGCTCGGCCGCTTCGACCGCCAGCGCCGTCAGGCGCGCGAGCATGGCTCGACGACGGGTGACCTCGGACCACGACGCGGCGTCGAGGACGACGTCGCCCGCGGCCTCGGCGGCGCTCCCGCGCTGCTCCCACTCGACGAGATCGACGTGCCACACGTCGGGGAAGCCGACGTCGTGGCGCAGATGCGCGGGCAGCGGCGCCGCGTCGGTCTCGACGTTCTGCGCGTCGACGTACCGGCCGGCCGCGCGGCCATAGTGGGCGCGGCGCGAGGCCTCGAGGGGCAGCTCCGCGAGGGCGCGGTAGACGGCGCCGACTCGGCCGTACTGGCCGGCCTCGCCGTACGCGATGACGGCCGCGAGCAGGGCGTTCTCCGAGAGCTCCGGGGGCGCGCCGCGCTCTCGGCTGGCCGCCGCCGTCTGCTGCCAGAGGCGCGCCTGCGTGAGCGTCGCGAAGGCCGCGACCGAGTCGAGGCCCTCCTTGCGCGCGTAGGCGGCCATCTCGCGCGAAAGGGTCGCGGCGGCGCTGATCTCGCCCTGCTTCTCGGCGGCCCCGACGGCTTCCTCGTAGGACTGGAGCGCGTAGTAGCGGAGGTGGTCCTCGCACAGGATACGGATCACGTTCACGTAGCCCTCGAGGACGTGCTCGAAGGTCTGGCTCTCGCGGCCGATCGCCAGCAGGACCTGGAAGCAGTCGAAGGCGCGCTCGCGCTGGCCGATGGTCTCGTAGCGATCGGCGGCCTCCTCGAGCAGGTGCACGGCGGCGACGACGGCCTCGCGGGCCGCGCGCGCGTCGCCGGTGCGGAGCGAGGTGCGGGCGAGGTTGAAACGCGCGAGGCCGGCCGCATACAGGTCGGATCCCGAGCTCGAGAGGAGCTGCGCGAGCCGCGACCAGAGGGCGCGCGCGCGGTCGAAGTCGCCGCCTCGCTCGCGGGCGATCGCGGCCTGCGCGACCAGGCCCGCCGCCTCGTACTCGTCGGCGGCCTGCGCGTAGAGGCCGCGCGCGCGGTCGTGCGGGCCGAGCTTGTCGGCCCACGCGAGGACGGTGCGCGCGCGATCGAGCGGCGGCACGCGGCCGACGAGGTGCTGCTGCGTGCGCTCGGTGCCCGCGTACCAGTCGACGGTGAGCGCGGCCCGAAAATCGCCCTGCTGCGCGAGGACGTCGCGCAGCTCGACGCAGAGCGCGACGTACTCGTCCTCGCGGGCGATGGTGTGGCCGGCGGCCGCGACGAGCGCGGCGCGGGCGCCCGCGAGATCGCCGCGAGCGCGGGCGGATCGGGCCTCCTCGCGGAGATCGGACAGCTCGCGCGGGGCGCTCACGGCGCGGCCCCTCGCCGGGCGGAGGCGGGCGACAGCGCCGATCGGGGCCCGGCGCCGTCCACCGCCGGCGACGCGCCCTCGGTCTGGCCGAGGATCGACTTCGCCGCGTCCGCGCGCGCGGCCTTCTGGCCGAGCGTCGCGTGATCCACGACCCAGTGCGCGTCGAGCAGATCGAGGTAGTCGAGGTCGAGCGCGCCGCCGCCGGACGGCAGGATGAACACGGCCGCGAGCTGCGCGTGCGCGCGCACCGCCTGCACCATCTCGCGCGGGATGTAGAGGGCCGCGTGCGTGAAGAGGTGCACGACCGCCTGGCGAGGGTCGCGCTGGCGCGCGATCTCGAGCTCGGTCGCGAGCGCGGCGAAGACCCGCGCCGGGTTCCGGCCTCGCTCGCCCTTGAAGGAGAGGATCTGGGCCGTGGGCACGGCCCCGTTGCGAGCGCGGATGACCTCGTAGAGGCGTGCGTCGAAGAAGCGGAAGGCGACGTCCTCGCCCTCGATCAGCAGCTTCTTCGCGGTCGCGATCGCGAGGCCGCGCGCGAACGTCTGCCGGTCGCCGCGCATCGAGGCCGACGCATCGACGAGCAGGAGGTGCACGCGCCGCTGCTCCTCGCGGCTCTGCTCGCGCGCGAAGTAGAGGACCTCGTTCTCGGCGATGCGGCGCGCGAGCTCGAGGTCGTCCCAGGCGAGCTCCGAGAGCACCATGCTGTCGATGGATCCGCGCGTACCGATGCCGGAGTAGCCGAAGGAGGCCGTCGTGCCGGAGGCGGCGCGGGTCTTGGTCTCGAGCACGCTCGGCAGGATCTCGAGGGAGAAATTGACGATGTCGTTGGCCTCGGGGGACTCGAGCGCGGCGAGCAGGTCGACCTGCGCGAGCGCGCCGGCGGACGCCTCGGCGCCGAGCATGCCGAAGAGGCGGAGCGTGTCGAGGTCGAGCGCGTCGGCCATGGTGAGCACGAAGAGGCGCCCGACCTCGAGGGCGGAGAACGCGCCGAGCTCGAAGTCGCGGCGGCGCACCGCGCCGAGCAGCGCGGGGAGCTGCGGGTCGAGCCGATCGAAGATCGAGGCGTCGGCGGGGATCGCGGCGGCGTAGGCGGGCGGCGACGGGATGCGCGCGGCGATCGTGCCGAGCAGGCGCGCGAGGACGACCACGACGAGGTCGTCGTTCATCTTGAGCTGCGCGGCGCGGCGCGCGACCTCGCCGCCCGCGAGCTCGATCAGGAGATCGTGGTACGCCTGCGCGAACCGGGGCGCGTCGGCGCCGAGCGCGGCGAGCGCGCGGCCATCGCAGCGCGGACCGAGCTCGTATTGCTCGCGCGGGGCGGCGAAGACGAGGCCGAGGTCGTGGACCAGCACGAACGGGAGCACGACGCCCAGGCGCTCGAGGCCCTCGTGCCAGCGACGGGATCGGAGCGCGAGCGCGGACGCGAGCGGGCGCACCTGCGAGAGCGCGAGGGACCCGATCGGCCCGGCGACGGCCGGGTCGCGCGCGAGGGAGTCGGGGACGGGCACGGGAGCGAGAAGGTAGCGCGAAAGGAGCGCGGGTGTACCTTGCGAGCGTGCCGCTCTTCGAGGCCGTGCAGGCGATCGACGAAGCCGTGCTCCGCGCGGCGGTCGGGAGCCCCGCGTGGGCCGTGCCGTTCTTCCTCGTCGCGACGACGCTCGGCGCCGGCTGGGGGCTCGTCGCGCTGCTGCCGCTGCTCGCGCGCCCCGCCACGCGGCGCCTGACGGCGTGGCTCGTGGGCGCCGTCGCCGCGACGAGCGCGCTCACCTCGCTGCTCAAGCTGGTCTTCCAGCGCCCGAGGCCGTGCGACGCGCTCGGCTGGTGCCACGCCGTCGGCGTCGCGTCACCGGGCGGCTTCTCGCTGCCGAGCGGGCACGCGTCCGGAGCGTTCGCGTTCGGCGTGTTCGTCGCGCTCCGCGCGCGCCCGGTCCATGGCGCGCTCGCGCTCGCGTTCGCAGCGTCGAGCGCGTGGTCACGCTGCGTGCTCGGCGTGCACTACCCGAGCGACGTCCTCGCGGGGGCGTGCCTCGGGGCTGGCGTCGGGGCCGCGTTCGCGTGGGCCGAGCGAGCGAGGGCGCGCGACGACGACGCGGCCTCGCCTGGTGGCCGAGCGCCGCATCCCGAGGCCACGCCCCGCGACAGTCTGGCCCAGTAAGGCACACGACCGTTCGAGAACCCGCCGTTTCCCGAGGATTTGGCGCGGCACGCCCTCTGCAAACGCCCCCCGCAGAGGTGCCGCCATGACGAGCTTGAAGCTGCTTCCCGCCCGCCCCCGTACCCGCGCGACCGCTCCCCACTACCCGCGCAAGGCGCTGATCGGAGCGCTCCTCTTCGCGGCCGGCACGGTGGCGTGCGGATCGAACGTCGTCGACGAGAACGCCGGCCACGCCGGACAGCCCGCGACGTCGCACCAAACGGGCGCGGGAGGCGGCACGGGCACGTCGACGAGCGGCACCACGACGACGGACACGACGACCACGACGACCACCGATCCGGGCTGGGGCGGCGGCTACGCGGGCGGGATGCCGGAGCCCTGGGACGACGGCGGCGCGGGCGGCGGCACGACGACGACGACCGACACGTACACCGAGACGACGACGACGACCGACACGACCACGACGACCGACACGACCACGACGACCGCGACCGAGACGGGCGCGGGCGGGGCCGGAGGCGCGTTCGCGGGCGACCAGGCCGAGGGCTGGGGCGGCGCGGGCGGGGCGGGCGGGGCGGGCGGCGGCCCCTGACGCGGGATGTCCCGTCGGCCGAACCGCCGCCGAGACCCGTCGACCGCAGGGAGTACGCGCCGCCGCAGAGGAGACCATGGAGCTCACGCTATTCGTCGACCACCAGTGCAACCTCCGCTGCACCTACTGCTACAACGGAGAGAAGTTCTCCCGGCGGATGAGCCGCGAGGTGCTCGTGGAGGCCGCGCGCCTGGCGCTCGGCAAGGCGCGCGACGTGCTGCACGTCTCCTTCTTCGGCGGTGAGCCGCTCCTGCACCCGGAGTTCATCGAGGAGGCCGCCACGCTGTTCGAGCGCGAGGCCGAGCGCCTCGCCCCGGGCCTCGCGCTGCGCTTCATCATGAACACGAATGGCACGCTCCTCGACGACCGTGCCATTCGGATCCTGTCCGCTCCGCGCCAGTTCCTCGTGAACGTGTCGCTCGACGGCGCCCCCGAGGTGCACGACAAGGTGCGCCTCACCGCGGGCGGAAAGGGCACCTACGACGCCGTCGATCGGGGCCTGCGGCGCCTGCGCGACGCCGGCATTCCCTACCAGCTCCTCTCCGTGGTCGGCCCCTCTGGCGCGCGGGCCCTCGGCAGCACGGTGGCGACCCTGCTCGCGCTCGCGCCGGAGAAGGCGCAGCTCAGCGTGGACTACCGCGCGCCGTGGACGATCGAGTCGCTCGGCTGGCTGCGCGACGGGCTGCGCGACGCGGGCGACGCCTGGATGGCGGCATTCCGCGCAGGCAAGGTGGTCCCGCTGAACCCGCTGCACGGGAAGATCCTCGCGCACCTGCACGGCGGGATGCCCTGCGCGAGCCGGTGCCTCCTCGCCAATGGCGAGCTCACGGTGGCGCCCTCGGGCAACCTGTATCCGTGCGGCCAGATGGTCGGCGAGGACGACGACCCCGCGCTCGTGATCGGGCACGTCTCGACGGGCGTCGAGCCCCCGCGCGTCGCCGCGCTCCAGGCCGCGCGCGACCGCATCGACGAGACCTGCGGCGAGTGCGAGCTGCTCGATCGATGCCAGAGCCAGTGCGGCTGTCGGCACGTCGCGCTCACCGGCGAGCTCGGCCGCGTCACCGCGGCGCTCTGCGAGACCGAGGCCGCGTTCATCGACGAGGCCGACCGCGTGGCCGAGGTGCTCTACGCCGAGCGCTGCCCGGCGTTCGTCTCCTACTACTACGATCGCGCCTGGGGGATGACGCCGGGAGCCAAGCTCGTCACGCTGCGCCGCCCCGTGCGCGACGGCGCGCCCGAGGCCACGACGCCGCGCTCCTGACGGGCCGCCGACCGCCGCGGCCCCGTCCCTCCGTCGCCTTCACGCGCCACGGCGGATCCCCCTGCGTCGCCGACCTCAGCGACGCCGTCCTCCCCAGCTCGAGGGATCGTTCGATCGGAAGATCGGTCCAGAAATACGGGGGGTCAACCACGAAGGCAGGGAGGACGCCGAGAGTTTCATGGGCTTTCCTCGGTGTTCTCTGCGCCTCTGCGCCTCTCTGTGGTGAACTCTCTCCACCTCTCGAGCGGAGGCTCACGAGGGCGGCTCGACCGGCTCGGGCTCCGAGGCGGCCGTGGGCGCGCACGTCGACACGCCGGCGCCCACGACCTCGAACCCGGCCTGGTCGCTGACGAGGTCGATCTGCCCCGTCGACGGGTGAAACCGGTGCGCGCGCGTGGTCTCGCCGAGGACGCTGGAGAAGACCCAGAGATCGCCTCCCCACGCGGCGACCGCCCAGCCGCCTTCGACCTGGAGTCCCCCGAGGTCGAAGCGCGTGGCGAGCGCGCCGGTCGCGACGTCGATCTGGCCGACCTCGCCGGACACGAAGAACCCGTAGAGCTTGCCGTCACCGGTCCCGGTCAGGTCGGCGTCGACGCCCTCGCCCGTGCCCCGCAGCGCGAGCCGGCCGGTGCGCGGGTCGAGGGTCGCGAGCCTCCGCGTCCCCGGGTCCGGCGCGCCACCGAAGCCCCACGTGGAGGTCCCGACCCACGCCTCGCGGACGAAGAGCGTCTCGCCGTCGGGCGACGTCGGGTCGGCGACGTACGCCATGCCGAAGTGCCGGAAGGCGAGCCCCGCGGTCGACCGGTCGACGGCCGTGGGCTCGCACGCGCCGGTGGCGAGGTCGACCTGATAGACGATCTGGTCCTGGGCGAGCGCGAAGGCGCGCGCGTGCCGGTCGACGGCCATCGAGAACATGGCGGCCCCCTCCGGCAGACACGAGGGGCGCCCCACGCGCTCGAAGGTCAGCGTCGGCGGCCAGAAGCGGTGGATCTCGCCCTCCGCCGAGAGCACGTAGACGTATTGGGTGGCGTCCGAGCACGCCGGCACGTCCGACCATGCGGCCGGGCCGTCCTCGGTCGGCGCGGCGCCCCCGTCCGGCGCCGCGCCGACCCGGCCCAAGGCCGCCGCGAGGCCCGCGCTCGGCCCGGCCCCCACGGCGAACCGCGTGCCGTCGTCGACGTCCTCGCCGTCGTCGACGGTGGGGACAGTGCCGTGCGCGCAGCCGAGGCCGGCCGCGGCGAGGGCGAGGAGCGACGAGGCACCGAGGAGGCGGAGGAGGCTCATCATGTCCGTGGGTGGCGGCGCGGGCGCAGCGCCATCACGAAAAAGCGAAGCCGAGCTTTCGGCGCGGTGCGGCAAGAGCGAGGCGCGCAGATCTCGCGCGTGCTTCTGCCTGTTTCTTCGCGCGAAGGCGGCGCGGCAGAGGAGTAAGCTCCGCCGCCATGGGCGACCTAGACAAAGCCAATGTGAAGAAGCAGGCGGCACTCGACTACCACTCCGAGCCCAAGCCCGGAAAGATCGAGGTCATCCCGACGAAGCCGTTCAGGAACCAGCGCGACCTGTCGCTGGCCTACACGCCCGGCGTCGCGGAGCCGTGCCTCGAGATCGAGAAGGACCCCGACCTCGCCTACAAGTACACGTCCAAGGGCAACCTGGTCGCCGTCGTGTCGAACGGCACCGCCGTGCTCGGCCTCGGCGACATCGGCGCGCTCGCGGGCAAGCCGGTGATGGAAGGGAAGGGCATCCTCTTCAAGAGCTTCGGCGGGATCAACGTCTTCGACATCGAGATCAACGCGCCCACTCCGAAGGAGGTCATCGACGTCGTCGCGGCGCTCGAGCCGACCTTCGGCGGCATCAACCTCGAGGACATCAAGGCCCCCGAGTGCTTCGAGATCGAGGAGACGCTCATCGAGCGGATGAACATCCCCGTCTTCCACGACGATCAGCACGGCACGGCGATCATCTCGGCGGCCGGCCTCCTGAACGCGCTCGACCTCGTCGGCAAGAAGATCGACGAGGTGAAGGTCGTCTTCTCCGGCGCGGGCGCCGCCGCGATCGCGACCGCGCGGCTCTACCTGGCGCTCGGCGTCAAGCGCGAGAACGTCCTGCTCATCGACCAGAAGGGCGTCGTCTACGAGGGGCGCCCGCACCCCACGAACAAGTACAAGCAAGAGTTCTGCGCGCCCGCGAGCTGCACGGCGCGGACGATCGCCGACGCCCTCATGGGCGCCGACGTGTTCGTCGGCGTGTCGAAGGGCGGCATCGTCAGCGGCGACATGATCAAGGGCATGGCCGACAAGCCCATCGTGTTCGCGATGGCGAACCCGGACCCGGAGATCACCCCGGCCGAGGCGAAGGCCGCGCGGCCGGACGTCATCATGGCGACGGGCCGATCGGACTACCCGAACCAGGTCAACAACGTGCTCGGCTTCCCGTTCATCTTCCGCGGCGCGCTCGACGTGCGCGCGCGCAAGATCAACCTCGAGATGAAGCTCGCCGCCGTGCACGCGCTCGCCAAGCTCGCGCGCGAGGACGTGCCCGACATCGTCAAGAAGGCGTACTCGAACGAGAACCTCAAGTTCGGCCCCGAGTACATCATCCCCAAGCCCTTCGATCCCCGGCTGATCCTGCACGTGCCGGTGGCGGTCGCCGAGGCGGCCATGAGGACGGGCGTCGCGCGGCTGCACCTGCCCGACCTCAACGCGTACCGCGACCAGCTCGAGAAGCTGCTCGGCAAGAGCCGCGAGGTCATGCGGCCGATCATCCGCAAGGCGCAGACGGCGCCGAAGCGCATCGTCTTCCCCGAGGGCATCGACGAGCGCATCCTCCACTCGTGCCAGGCGCTCGTGGACGAGAAGATCGCCATTCCGATCCTGCTCGGCCTCGAGACCAAGATCCGCGAGAAGATCGCGGCGCTCGGGCTCGACCTCGGCGACGTCCAGATCCAAAACCCGGAGCTTTCGCCGAAGCTCGAGGCGTACGCCGAGAAGCTGCTCGACATGCGTCACGGCAAGGGCATCAATAACCTCGACGACGCGCGCATCTACCTCGCCGATCGCAACGCCTTCGGCGCGATGATGGTGAAGATGGGCGACGCCGACGGGCTGCTCTCGGGCAGCCGCACCGCGTACCCCGACACGATCAAGCCCGCGCTCGAGGTCATCAAGCTCAAGCCGGGATCGAACATCGTCAGCGGCCTCTACGTGATGCTGGTCAAGAACAAGGTCCTGTTCTTCGCCGACACCACGGTCAACATCGACCCGAGCGCCGAGGCGCTGGCCGAGATCGCGCTGCAGGCCGTGGACCACGTCCGGTTCTTCACCGACGAGGCGCCGCGCGTCGCGATGCTGTCGCACTCCTCGCACGGCAGCGCCCGCAACGATCAGTCGAAGAAGGTGGCCCGGGCGACGCAGCTCGTCCGCGAGCGGCGCCCCGGCCTCATCATCGACGGCGAGATCCAGGCCGACGTGGCGCTCGACGGCGAGATGCGGCGCGACCTGTTCCCGCGAAGCACGCTCACCGAGAGCGCGAACGTGCTCATCTTCCCCGACCTCGACAGCGGCAACATCGCCTACAAGATGATGCTCAAGCTGGGCGGGGCCGAGGCGATCGGCCCGATCCTCATGGGCATGGGCGCGCCGGTCAACGTGCTGCAGCGCGGGTCGACGCTGAACGAGGTCGTGAGCATGGCCGCCGTCACGGTGGTGCAGGCGCAGGACCTCGAGGCGGCGACGACGGCCTCCGCGTAGCCTGATCCCGGCGACTCCCGAGGTCCGGCTCACCGGGCCTCGGGAACGCGCTCTCGACTCCCCGCTCATCCCCCCCAGCCTCACGCGAACACCGCGCCTCTCGGCGGCGGCGCCCCGTCGCGCCGACCGCGATCGCAGGACGACACGCGCCCGGCCGCGAAGCCCGCGCCCCGAGGCCGAGCCCATCGGAGACGCGCCGTTCGCCGGCCTCGCCGGTCGGTCGTGGCCACGCCGCGAACCGCAGCGGGATCCCTCCGACGAGAATCCCGCGCCATGGTGATAGCCTCCGTCCTTTCCGCCCGGCCGCCGGGCGACCGACCGGGAGGACCCTCCGATGCGCATGCCGATCCGCTTCGCCGCACCCGCCGCCCTCACCCTCGCGATCGCGGCCGGCTGCGGCAGCACCGTCGAGACGGCCTCGTCCGGCGCGACGACCGGCACCGCGACGTCGAGCACGTCGAGCACGTCGGCCGCGACGGGCGGCGCGGGCGGGACCGCCTCGCCCGCAGGAGGGAGCGGCGGCGCGGGCGGCGCGACCTCGACGGCGGCGGGAGGCAGCGGCGGCGGCACCTGCGGCGCCGAGGTGTGCAACGGCAAGGACGACGACTGCGACGGCACGATCGACGAGGGGTGCGCGTGCGCGGCGGGCGAGTCGGCGCCCTGCTACGACGGGCCGGCAGCGACCGCAGGCGTCGGCGCGTGCAAGAGCGGGACGCGCAGCTGCGCGGCCGACGGCACCTGGGGACCGTGCGCCGGCGAGGTGACGCCGGCGCCCGAGAGCTGCAATGGAGTCGACGACGACTGCAACGGTCCGGTCGACGACGGGATCGCCCCGATCACGTGCGGGCTCGGGGCCTGTCAGGTCACGGCCGCCGCGTGCAGCGGCGGGCAGCCCGGCGCTTGCACCCCGCTGCCTGCGGCGCCGAAGGAGGCGTGCAACGGGGTCGACGACACCTGCGACGGCGCGGTGGACGAGGGCTGCGACTGCCTCGATGGCGCGACGCAAGACTGCTACTCGGGGCCGCCCGGCGCGGCGGGCGTGGGGGCGTGCGTGAAGGGCACCCAGACGTGCGCCGGCGGCGCGTGGGGCGCCTGTGCCGGCGAGGTGCTGCCGACGGCCGAGGCGTGCAACGGAGTCGACGACGACTGCAATGGTGTCGCCGACGACGGCCTCGGCGCGGTGAGCTGCGGAGTCGGCGCCTGCTCGGCGACGGTGCCGGCGTGCGAGGCGGGCAAGCCCGTCGCGTGTCTCCCGGGCGCGGCGAAGCCGGAGCAGTGCAACGGGGCCGACGACGACTGCAACGGGGTCGCCGACGACGGTCTGGGCCAGGTGCTCTGCGGCCAGGGCGCCTGCGCGGCGTCCGTGCCCGCGTGCGTGGGCGGCCAGCAAGGCGTCTGCTCGCCCGGCCAGCCCGGCGAGGAGATCTGCAATGGCCAGGACGACGACTGCGATGGTCAGGTCGACGAGGCGTTCGGCAACTGCGGCCCCGGCCAGGCGTGCGCGGGCGGCGCGTGCGTCGACGACTGCGCCGGGCCCGGCGCGACCCCGTGCGGCGCGGGCACCGTGTGCAACGTGGGCGACGGCAAGGCGGGGCAGTGCGTGCCCGTCGGCGGCGCCTGCGTCGTGACCGGCCCGTTCGAGGCGTGCGGCGGGAAGGTCTGCGGCCCCGGATCGTCCTGCAACCCGAAGATCGGCGCGTGCGTGGCCGATCTGCCGTGCATCGGCCTCACCTGCGACGGCGGCGTGTGCCACGGCGCCGCGTGCCCCTGCGACCGGCCCGCGCCCACGTGCGCGGTGGCGCCGCTCGCCAGCCTCAACGCGGCGGCGTTCACCTACGGCCTCGTCGACCTCGACGTCGACCTGCAATGCGGGGCGTGGGGCGTGACCGTCCTCAGCGGCCCCGACTACCTGCGCAAGATGTCGCCCGCGGGTCAGGTCACGAGCGTGACGGGCGTGACCAACCTGAACATGGGCGAGGTCGCGGCCATCCAGGGCATGGGCAGCATCGGACAGGGGAACGTGGTCGACGTCGCGCTCACCTACAACTGCTGCGCGAACTGCGGCTGCCAGGCAGGATCGCCCCAGGGCGTCGCCCATTTCGACGCGCAGACGGGCACGCTGCCGATGGTCATCCCCGCGATCAAGACGACCACGGGGCCCGGCCCGTTCGGCGACGGCTACCTCGACACCGGGCCGCAGGGGCTCTCGTACGGCCTGGGGCGCCAGGTGTACGTCGGCAACATCGCGACGAACGGCGACGTGTACTCGGTCGACCTCGACACGAGCACGAAGAGCCTCGTGGCCACCCTACCGTCGCGCGTGTACGCGGCGGCGCCGTACGACGGGACGCGCCTGCTCGTCGCGATGGCGACGAAGGAGCTCGTGCTGCTCCACGTCGCCGATGGTTCGACGACGCCCTTCGCGACGGCGCCCGCCGACATCACCAGCCTGGCGCGCGACTCCTTCACCGGCGACGTCTACGTCGGCCTCAAGGGCGGCGCGGTCCAGCGGCTCTCCGGAAAGGGGAAGGATCTAGGGCAGTTCGCCAAGGCGAAGGGGTCGGGGCGCATCTCGATCGCGCACGACAACTACCTCTATCAGGTGAACGTCGCGCCGGTGGCGTACGCGACTGTCGAGCGGTTCGCGCTGCCGGCGTCCTACTGAGGCGCAGGCTCGCGCAGGAGGGCCTCGAGCCCACGCGCCCGCTGCACGCGCGGCGCAAGCAGGACGCGGAGCTCGGTGGGTGAAGCCGCGCGGCCGTCGCAGCCCCCGGCGCCGCGGTCGCGGCGAGCCCCGCGCGACCGGCGTCGAGGGCGCCCGCCGCTACTCCCGGGCGATCGGGAGGAGCGCGCGGACCTTCGGATCGCGGAGGTACAGGCCGGCCCAGGCGACGATGCCCACGACGACGGCGACGACCCACTTGCCGTCGTCGGCGTGCACGTGCGTCGCGACGGCACCGCCGAGGTACGCGAGCAGGAGCAGGCCGCCGAGGTAGCGCGTCTTCGGCACGAGGTAGAGCACGAACGCCAGGAGCTCGATCAGGCCGAGCGGACGCGCGGCGCCGGCGGGGTAGGACTTGGTCCAGCCGTCGAGGAAGCCGGGCGGCTGCGCGATCTTGAAGAAGGCGCTCGGCAGGAACACGAGGGCGAGCAGGCCCGAGAGCGCGCGGCCGGTCACGATTTGCCACTTGGGGAGCGGGGAGTCGGTCGTCGTCATGGATTCGGCCCGGGGAGGTTCGGTCGTTGGGGTGAACCGGCGACGGTAGCTCGCGTGGGGGGAGGGCGCCAACGCGGCGGGGCGGCGCGGCGCGGCAGCGTGGCAGAGTCGAGCCATGCCGGGTGAAGCCGCCGCTGCCGCGTACACGTCGTGCGCCGACTTCGTCGCCCGCGAGCGCGATGGCGCAGATCGCCACGAGTGGCTCGCGGGCCACGTCTACGCGATGGCCGGCGGGACGCTCGCCCACGGGGCGCTCGGCGCCGCCGCAGCCAGTGAGCTCCGCTCGATCGCGCTCGGCTGCGGCTGCGTGGTCTACGGCTCCGACGCGATGGTCCGCGTGACCGCGACGGGCCTCGCCAGCTACCCCGACGCGTCGGTCGTCTGCGGCCCCCTCGCCGTCGACCCGGACAACGCCCGCGCGATGACGAACCCCTCGGTCGTCGTCGAGGTGCTGTCGAAGCGCACCGAGGCGTACGACCGCGGCGAGAAGTTCGCGCACTATCGGAGGCTCGCCTCGCTGGGCGACTACGTCCTCGTCTCGCAGACCGAGGTCGCCCTCGAGGTCTACTCGCGCGAAGGCGACACCTGGGTGCTGCGCACCGCGGGGCCCGGAGAGTCGGTGCCGCTCTCGGCGATGGCGGGCCGGCTCGCGGCCGACCGCGTGTACGCCGGGGTCGCGCTCGAGGAGCCCGCGGCGGAAGCGGCCTCGTAGGGGGGCGGTTTCGCGGCCCACGTCGTCGTCGATCGGGAGCCGGCGGGGGTGGCCCGCGCGCGTCAAGGCGGGTCGCGACGGAGGGAGCCTGCGCCAGCCCAGCGCCGGACCCATGCCCGGAGGCCTCGATTCAGGGGTCCGCTGCCGGCGCGACGTCGCCCTCGCGCACCGCAGCGGCCGGCACCAGGACCTCCTGGCCGTCCATCGAATCGCCGTCGATCGCCACGAGCCCGTCGGCCCGCATCACCGGCCGCACGACGACGCCCTCCGCGCGCCCGTCGCGCACGGCGAAGACCACGGTCGCGCCGTCGCGCTCGGCGGTCGCCGCCTCGGGCACCGTGAGAAGGCCCTCGACGACGCGCACGACGACGCTCGCCGAGGCGGTCATTCCGGGCAGCAGCGATCGGTCCGGATTCGCGACGAAGAACGTCACCGGGAGCGTGTGGTCCGCGGTCATCGCGGCGTCCACGCGCGTCACGACCGACGCGAACTCGCGCCCGGGCATCGCCAGGACGCGCAGGGCCACGGGCTGCCCGGCGCGGACCTCCGTGGCGCCGACCTCGGGCAGCTGGGCGCGCCCCTCGATCGACGAGAGGTCGACGAGGGTGACGAGGCGGGTCTGCGACTCGGTGACGGGCGCCCCGAGCTCCACGTGCCTCGCCAGCACGACACCGTCGCGCGGCGATCGCACCACCGCGACGCGCCCGTGGGCGCGGATCCGCGCGAGCTCCTGACCGCGATGGACCACGTGGTTTACCTCGACGAGCAGGACCTCGACGACGCCCGACTCCGGCGCCGTCACGACCAGCGTCGCCGCCGGAGACAGCGTCACGGGCCCCGAAACGCGATGCGTGAGCGTGCGCCGCTGGACGCGCGCGCGACGCGGAGCCGCCGTCGGCGAGGCGGGGGCGGCGGCATGGGCCGGCGCCGCGATCGGAGCGCAGGCGCCCGGCGCCACGTGCGCGGGCGGATCGACCCGCGCGCACCCCGCCATCACCACCGCCACCAGCCCGCTGCGCAACACGACGGAGAGCGTCACGGGCGCGACCGTGCGCGTGACGCCCACGGATCGCAAGCGGGGTGCGCGCGGCGGTTCGGGGCAGCCTCGGACCCGGGATCGTGGTCGACCTCGCGCCGGCGGCGCGCGCGACCGTCGAACGGTCGGCGCGAACGTCGTCCTACCCGGGATCGGGCTCGCGGAGGAGCGCCTCGAGCCCGCTGGCCCGCTCGACGCGCAGCGCGAGCGCGACGCGGAGCTCCGACTCCGTGCCGAGCCAGGCGAGCTGCTGCTTGGCGCGCGTGACGCCGGTGTAGACGAGCTCGCGCGTCTGGATCGGCGACGGCCTCCCGGCGAGCACCAGGGCCACGCGGTCGAACTGCGAACCTTGCGACTTGTGGACGGTCATCGCGAGGGCGCCCTCGTGCGCCGGTAGGCGGGAGAGCGGCACCACGCGCACCTCGCCGGGGCGCTCGTGGGGGAACACGGCGACGCGCCCGGTCGGCGTCGGGAGCACGAGGCCCACGTCGCCATTCATCAGGGCGACGTCATAGGCATTCTCGGTCACGAGGATCGGGCGGCCGATCCAGTGGCGCCCGGAGTCGCCGCGGCGATCGTGGTCGAGCGACTCGCGCACGCGCGACGCCAGCGCCTTCTCGATCCCCGCGACGCCGAGGGGACCGCGACGGTGGACGGCGAGCACGCGATACCGGGCGAGCGCGTCGAGCACGGCGCGCTGAAACTGCGGCGCACAGACGGCCGGCGATCGGACGCCCGAGGCGCGAAGCTCGCGGGCCAGGATCGCGGCGTAGCCGTCGACCCAGCGCACGCGGCCATCCGGGTCGCGGACCTCGAAGCCCTTCATGTAGGGATCCGCGAGCCTGTCGAGCTGCGCTTCGCTCGGGCGCCCGCGCTGGCTCGGGCCCGTGATCTCGGGGGCGCCGAGGTGGGTGACTCGCTCGTTCGGCCAGCGCTCGTCGGGCGCGCCTCGGCGGCCGGCGAAGACGTCGACGGCGCGATCGACGCGCGCGCCGTCGTCGCCGCGCGGCACCCCGGGCATCTCGGTCGCGTAGCTCTGGAGGCAGGCCGCTATCAGCGCGATATCGGGCGCGTCGGCGAAGCGACGCGACCGCGTGAACGCCTGCACGCTCCCGGCGAGCGGGCCCGCGTCGCGGGCGCTCACGAGGTCGGCGAGCACGCAGCCGGCCTCGACGCTCGCGAGCTGATCGCGGTCGCCGAGCAGCACGAGGCGCGCGTCGTCCGCGACCGCTTCGACCAGCCTGCGCATCAACGCGAGGTCGACCATCGAGACCTCGTCGACGACGACGACGTCGGCCGGGACGGGGTTGTCGCGCCCATGGCGCACGCTGCCGTCGGGCCGCACGCCGAGCAGCCGGTGAAGCGTGCTCGCCTCGAGCGCCTGGAGCGCCGCGCGCACGTCGGCGTCGACGTCGAGCGGCGGCGTCGCGTCGCTCGACGTCGCCTCGCGGATCGCCTCGCGCATGCGCACCGCGGCCTTGCCGGTGGGCGCCGCGAGCTTGATCACGAGCGGGCGCCCGCCGCGCCGGTCCTCGATCAGGGCGGCGAGCAGCCGGGTGATCGAGAACGTCTTGCCCGTGCCGGGACCGCCGATCACGATCGCGAGGCGGCGCGTGGCCGCGAGGCGGACGGCGCGCGCGGCCTCGCCGTCCGGCTCGCCCGGGAACAGTCGGGGGATCGAGGCGTCGAGGCCCGCGACGACGGCGCGGTCGTCGACGCCCGCGCGCGTGCGCTGCCGGAGGGCCGTCGCGACGAGCTGCTGCTCGCGAAACATGCGGCGCGTGAGCAGCAGCGAGGCGCCGCCGCCGAGATCCTGATGGACGAACGGGCGACGCGCGGAGTCGTCCGGCGGCCCGACGAGAGGCGAGGACAGGGTCTCTCGCTGCCAGGTCTCCGGGGCAGGCCACGGCAGCGGCTCTTCCTCGTCGGCCGCGCCCCCGTCGGTCGCAGCCTCCGGCGCGGCGTCGGGCGGCGCGGCCGACCGCGGATCGTGCCGACGAGGATCGTCTCCGATGCGCGAGGCGACGACCGCGAGGTCGACCCCCGCGTGCCCGACGCGCGGCGCGCGCACCGCGAACGCGAGCCCGAGCATCCGAACCGGATCGCGCTCGCCGAAGCGCGGCGCCACGATCGCCACGGCCTGCACGTCGGCCGCCGTGAGCACGCCCTCTTCGACGAACCGCGTTGCGAGGGCCTGAAACGTGGGAGTCATTGCGCGGCCTCCTTCTCGGGGGAGAGCGCCCGATCGAGCGCCTCGACGGTCTCCTTCGGCCAGCGATCGCCGAGCACGCCGAGGCAGCGCCCGGTGGCCGGGTCGCGCGGCGTGTCCGGCCCCGACATGCCCTTCAGAAACAGGTAGAGATACCCGCCCACGTCGCGGTCGTAGTCGTAGCCGCGGAGCCTCGTCTTCAGGTGCCGGTGCAGCGCGAGCGTGTAGAGCAGCGCCTGGAGCGGATAGCCTGCCTTGGCCATCTCCCACTCGAGCCACGGGCCCGCGTAGTTGAAGGCCTCCGAGTCGCCGATGCGGTTCGTCTTGTAGTCGGCGAGGAAGTAGCGCCGATCGCCTGCGACGGTCGCGCGGAACACGAGATCGATCGACCCCGTGAGGATGCCGGCGATGCCCTCGATGATCGGGCGCCCGGCGTCGCGGCGCGCGCGGAGGTGGTCGACCCACGGCGCGACGCCGCGGCGATGCGCCTCGGGCGAGGCCAGGATCGCCTCGTACACCTTGCCGGGGTCCACGCAGCCGGGGCGCGCTTCGAGCTTCGATCGCGGCGCCGCGCTCGCGCCGGGATCGCGTCGCCACGCGGTGCCGTCGCCGAGCCGGAGGTCGAAGGCCAGCTCGTCGAGGCGATCGCCGAGCGCGAGGTCGCGCAGCGAGAACCCCGGCGGGAGCCCGCGGACCGCGTCGTCCTCGCGCGTCGAGTCGAGCGGAGTCGCGATCAGCGTCGGGAGTAGCTCCACGAGCTCCGTCGTGAGCAGCTCGTCGCCGCGGAGCCCGACGCGCGCGGCCGAGGCGTTCACGAGGTCGCCGAGCGAGCGGCCGTCCTTCGCGACGCCCGTGGCGAAGTCGAGCGCCTCGAGGAGCTCGTGCACGCACGTCCCGTACTGCGTGCCGCGCCCGCGCTCGATCCTGCGCAGGGGCGCGCCCGGGGGATCGATCCGGGGCGGCCTCACGAGGCCGGCGGGCCCCTCCCCCGCCTCGGCCCGACGCGCGACGCCCGCGGCCTCGGCGATCGCGGCGTCGGCCCGCATCCGCTCGTCACGGTCGGGCGCGGCGCTGCCAGACGCGAGGCTCGTGAAGCTCGCGACCATCCACGGGCCAACGAGCGCCGGGGCGTCGGCGGGCCACGCCGCGCGCGCCGGATCCGCGAGCGAACGCGCCGGCGCCACCCATTGCGTCGCCCCCTCGACCGGCAGCTCGGCCGACCAGGTGAGGCTCCCCTCCGATCGCGCGACGAGCTGGTCGAGGCGCAGCTTCGCCTTCGGCCACGCGCCCGCGGCTCCCTTCTTGCCGAAGTCCGGCATCGCGCCGTCGTCGAAGCCGTCCCGATCCGGATCGCGCATCAACAGGCGCCCGATCGCCGTCCCGCTCGCCGCCGCGCCGCCCGCGCCGATCGGCCCGTACCACGCGATCGTGCGGTGCCGCGCGCGCGTCAACGCGACGTACTGCTTGCGGAGCGCCTCGCGCCGCTCCTCGGCCACGGCGCGCGCGTGCGCCTCCGTCCGCCCCTCGGTGCCCTTGCCGCCGACGTGCAGCTCGGCGCCGTGATCGCCGCGCACGACGATCGGGCGGCCCTTGTCGTCGTGCTTGCGCGCCGACCACCCGAACGGCAGCAGCACGACCGGATACTCGAGCCCCTTGCTCGCGTGCACGGTCTCGATCCGCACGGCGCGCGCGTCGCTCTCGAGCCGCTGCGCCGCCTCCTCGCCCCCCGCGCCCGCCTGCGCGCACAGCCAGTCGGCGAGCGCCCGCGGACCGTGGCGGCGCGTGCGCTCCTCGACGTGGAGCAGCTCGAAGAGGTGGCGCAGGTCCGTCGCGTGACGCTCGCCCTCGGGCAGCGCGAGCACGCGCGGCACGACCCCGAGCGCGCTCGCTTCGGCGTCGAACGTGCGCGCGAAGCCCTGCTTCGGCCAGCGATCGGCCGCGGCCTGCAGCCGCTCGGTCCAGGCGTTCCAGTCGCGCGCGCTCGGGTCCGGTGCGCGCGCCGGATCGACGGCGTCGCCCGCGTCGCCCGCGCCGTCGAGCTCGCGACCCGCGCGCGAGAGCGCCCACGCCAGCTCGTCGGCCGCCCAGCCGAACAGCGGCGTGACGACGGCCGTCCTCGCCGCGCGGTCGCGCCCACCGCCCGCGACCGCGTCCAGCCACGCCGCGAGCCAGCGCGCGACGGGCGTCTCGATCACGGAATCGTGGGCCGCCGCCACCGCGGGCACGCCCGCGCGCCCGAGCGCCCGCAGCACCGCCGCGCCCTCGTGATGGCCATTGACCAGCACGGCGAGATCGCCGGGCTCGATCGCGGGCGGGCGTTCGTCGCCGAGGTCGCGATCGATCTCGCCGCGCGCGCCGTCGAGCCACGCGACGACCTCGCGCACCGCGAGCCGTGCCGCGAGGCCCTCGGCCTTGGACGAGATCGGCTGTCCCTCGTCGCCGCCGCGGGCGCGGTCGTCGACCCAGCGGAGATCCAGGCCCGAGGGCGGGCCGACGGCTCGCAGCCGGTCGCCGTGCTGCGCGACCACGTGGACGTAGTCGATCGCCTCCTGGTCGAAGGGCGACGATCCGGCGCGGAACAAGGCGTTCGTGGCCTCGACCGCCCGGCCGTCGGATCGCCAGTTGCGGTCCATCGTCCGCCGCTGGTCCGGATCGACCACCCCCGCCGCAGCGAGGTAGACGTGTACGTCGGCGCCGCGAAATGCGTAGATCGCCTGCTTCGGGTCGCCGATGAGGAACAGCCTCCGGTGGCCGTGGAACGCGGCGCGGAGGACGCTCCACTGCGCGTCGTCGGTGTCCTGAAACTCGTCGACGAAGACCGCGTCGAAGCGCTCGCGGATGCGCGCGGCGAGCGGGCTGTCGGCGCCGCCGTCCTTTGCGACGCGCTCCGCGAGGCGCGACAGGATCGCGTCGAACGTGAGCACGCGCCGGCGCTCGAGCTCGGCCTCGACCCGCTCGCGCGCGGTCGCGGCGAACGCGACGAGCGGGGCAAATGCGCCGTGAAACTCGGCGTGGTCGTCGTAGAAGCGCTCGATCTCCTCGACGATGGGCCCCCACGGGCGCGCCTCGAGGTCGCTCGGCGCCCCCTTCCAGAGCCCGCGGAGGGCCGTGGCGCGAAGGCGCGCGAACGCGGGCTGCGCCGTGTCCCCCGGCCCCGCACCCGCGGCGAGCCAGTCGCTCACCTTGCGGATCGATCCGGACATCCAGCTGTCGCGCAGCGTCTTGAAGCGCTTGTCGCGCACGTCCTGCTCGAGCGCCCCGAGGGCGCCGCGCGCGAGGCCGTCGCTCCAGCGCGCCTGCATCGCGGCCGCCTTCACCGTCCACTCCCGCGCCTGGCCGAGCGCGCCGCGCAGCACGTCCGCGGAGCTGTCGCCCGCGCCCGGCGCCTTCTCGGCCGGCAGCACGCCCGGCTTGGTCGGGCCGCTCATGCGCTTCGCCACGTCGAGCAGCGAGGCCCGATTGACGCCGGCGCCCTCCAGCGCGGCGAGCTCCGCGGGCGACGCGGAGGCGTAGAGCGCGGCGAGCGTGTCGTCGACGATCTCCTCGACCACGTCGCCGGCGTCGGACATGAGCTCGAGCTCCGGGTCCTGCCCGGAGTCGAACGCGAGCTCCTGCAGCATGCGCTGCGAGAACCCGTGGATCGTCGAGATCGGCGCGAGATCGAAGGAGCGGAGCGCGAGCTCGAGCCGGCGCACGATCTCGGCGCGCGGGGCGGCGCCGAGGACGTGGACAATCACCGGGTCCTCCGTCGTCGCCCCCGGCCCGCGGGCGGCCTCGAGCGCCTCGCGCAGGCGCCTGCGGACGCGATCACGCAGCTCGCCCGTCGCCGCATTCGTGAAGGTGATCGCGAGGATGCGGTCGACTGGCAGCCCGTGCTCGGCCACGAGCCGCAGCACGAGACTGGCAATCTGGAACGTCTTGCCCGTCCCCGCGCTCGCCTCGATCAGCCAGGTCGTGTGCTCGGGGAGCGCCTCGGTGTCTCGCCAGGGGTTCATGCGTCCTCCGCGTCGCTGCCCTCGGGCTCGTTCGCGCCCTTCGCGTCCGTGCCCGCGGCGAGGACCGGGCCCCACACGCGCACGGCCCGCTCGCAGACCTCGGTCGCCCGCTCGGCGAGGTCCTCGATGCCGAGGTGCCCGAAGATCGCCGACACCCACGGGTCTTCGTGGTCGCCCGCCGCCATCGACGATCCGCTCCACGCGGCGTCGGACGCCTCGACGGCGCCGGCCGGCGAGAGCTGCGCGTCCTTCGCGAGGCGAAGGGCGACCGCGCGCGAGAGCGCTGGAAACAAGGGGATCGGTCCCCCTCGCACCTCGCGCCAGGTCCGCACGAGCGCGTCGAGGTGCGCCCGCGCGTCGGCCGCCGAGGGCGCGTGGAGCGTCGCCTCCTTGCCGTGGCCGCACACGTGCGCGGACACGACCGCTTCGCCCGCCGCGACCGCGACGATCAGCGTGACCCACGCCGTGAGCTCCGCGCGGCCGTTCGCGCCCTTGCTCGCCGTCACCCACACGAGCCGCCGGTCGCCGTCCTCGAGGCGCACGTCCGCCGCGGCGGCCGACACCACCACGCCGCCCACCTCGCAGCTGGCCTGGAGCGCCTCGGTGCGCACGCCGGGCACCGCCTCCGCGCGCCGCCTCGCCTCGCGCGCCTCGCCGACGATCCCCTCGAGCGCGCGACGGCCTCCGGCGCGCAGCTGCAGCGCACCCTCGCCGCGCAGCCGCGCCTCGAGCGCGTCGACGTCCGGCTCGGCGCCGCCCTCGGTCGCGCGCAGCACGCGATCGCGCAGCGACCAGGCCTCGAGCGTGCCCTGATCGAGGGGCTCGCGGTCGGGCACGGTCGCGTCCTCGGGCGCGAGCGAGAGGCCGAGCCGCCGGCGCAGCAGCTCCTCCTGCGGCCTCGCCAGCGCCCGGGCGAGCTCGTCGGCGCGGATCGCGTTCGTCTCCCCATCTTCCGCGGGCCACGGCGCGTCGAGCGGGGTGGCCGCGAGCCCGGCGAGCCTCCGCGGCCCGCGGATGGCCACAGCCGCGTCGACCCACACCGCGTCGAACGGGAGCCGCGGAGCCGCCGCCCCCTCCCCCGCCGCGAACGCCTTCTCGCTCCAGGGCTGCAGCGGGTGATCGACCCTCCGCGCCTTGGGCGCCTCGCCCGTGCCCGCGGCGATCACCTCGACCAGCTCGCTCACCACGACCGACATCGGCGCGGGCGCCCCGCGGCTCGGCTCGAAGCCGGTGCCGAAGAGCAGGAGCGCGTCGCGCGCGCAGAGCACGGCCTCGAGGAACAGGTGCCGATCGATCGTCCGGCGGTCGTACTCGCCGTGCTTGCGGGCCGCGAACGGGTCCCACGCGGGCGTGCGACCGGGCCGCGGAAACGCGCCGTCGTCGAGCCCGAGAATGGCAATCACGCGGAACGGCACCGACCGCATCGGCTCGAGCGCGCAGACGGTGATGGCGCCGGTGATGGGCCGATCACCGCGCAGCGGCCGGTCGAACGCGCCCGCGAGCGTCGCCGCGACCGCGGATCGATCGAGCGGGAGGCCCTCGCCGAGGTCGTCCGGAAAGAGCTCCGCGAGCGCCTCCTCGACCTCGACGCGCAGCCACGCCGACTCGCCCTCGACCTCCGTGAAGTCGTCGATCAGCTCCGTCAGGCGCGCGCGCCACCCGGCGCTCGTCGCGGGCTCGATCACGCGCCCGCGCACGGCGCGCAGGCGGTCGAAGAGATCGGCGAGGCGGCCGAAGCGCTCCACGCCGTCGCGCCCGGCGACGTCGAAGGGGACGGCCGGCGCGAGGTCCGATCCCGCGGGCCCGGGCACGACGTCGAGCCCGCCGAGGTCGTGCATCAGCACGCCGAGCGCGAGCCGCTCGAGGCCGAAACGCACGGTGTTCTGGTCGATCGCGGGCTGCCCGTGCCGCTCCCGATCGGCCGCGTCCCAGGCCCACCGGATCCCCGATCCGACGACCATCGCGCGAAGCTCGGCGACGTCGTCCTCGCGGAGCGCGAACCGGCGCCGCACGGGCGCGGACGCGATCACCTCGAGCAGGCGCGAGGCCGTGACCCGCTCGTCGGCGAGCCCGAGGAGCTGCGCGAGCGCGTCGGCGACCGGGTTCTGCGCGCGGAGGCCGAGATCCGCGATGTGGAGAGGGAGCTGCGGGACGCCGTCGCCGTGCCGCGCGAAGACGGCCGCGAGGAGCGGCGCGTGGGTCGCGACGTCGGGCGTCATCACGAGCACGTGCCGCGGCTCGAGCGTCGGATCGGCCGCGAAGCGGCGCAGCAGCTCGTCGCGGAGGGCCTCGCACTGCCGGAGCGCGCCGTGGCACGCGTGCACCTCGAGCGATCCGCACGCCGCGAGGTCGGCCCACGGGCTGTCGGTCGGGTTGTCCTCGGCCCCGTCGGTCCAGGCCTGCACGCGCCCGAGCAGCGTCGAGGCGCGGTCGTCCTGGCGAGGCGCGTGCGACGGGGTGGTCGGCTCGGCGTAGCCGGTGCTCTCGAGCCACACCTGCAGATCGCGGCTCGGCTCGCCGTTCGCGGCCAGGATCGCGTTCTGTCGCTCGAGCTTCGCGAGCAGCTCGGCCGTCTCCGCGGGCGCCTTCGGCTCGCGCAGCTCGCGCAGCTGCTCGCGCTTGCTGTGGATGTCCTCCCACCACTCGCGCGACGGCGCGAACGCGAACACGTGGATGTCGAGGTGGCGCGCGAGCGTCGCGAGCCAGCGCTTGTCGCCGGGGCGCAGCGTCGTGAGCCCGAAGACGTGCAACGCGCGCCCCGTCTCGATGGGCGCGAGCGCCGCGACCTTGGCGCGCACGCGCGCGGGGGAGATCTCGGGCCCGCCGTCGAGGTCGCGGAGGATCTCGGCCAGCCAGGCGTGATCCTTGGCCGATCCCGGATCGGCCGCCCACGCGAGCGCGTCCTCCGGGCGGTCGTAGAGGAGGCGCTCGATCGACCCGGCCACCTCCTCGGCGAACGCGAGCTCGCGCGCCCGCACCGATTCCCCGACCTCGCCCAGGTAGGCGCGAACGCGGACGAACGCGGGGTCGCCGAGCCGCGCCCGGATGCGCCCGAGCACCCGCGCGACGAGGCGCGGCCCGCTCCAGGCGTCGACCGTCCCCGGCGCACGCTCCCAGAACGCGGACCGGTCGGCCGCGCTCGGCAGCGACTGCAGCCACCGGGCGGCGCCGTCGAAGGCCGCGCCGGGAAACACGAAGTCGAGGCGCGCGACGCCGTCGAAGCGGGTCGCGAGCTCGTGCCGGAGCCAGCGGTCCATGCCGCGGCTGCCGACGAGGATGGGCACGGCCTCGAACGGGTCGTCGGGCCAGGCGTCCTGGAGCGCGATCGCGAGCGCGTCGACGAGCTCCTCGACGCGCTGACTGCGGTGGGCGATGAGCGTCATGGCGCGGCTCCTTCGACGAGGCGGGCGTGGCGGGGGGAGGGCGCGGCGCGACGGCCGACCGACACCTCGAGGACGACGGACTCTATCGGACCTGACCGCGCCGCGCCCCGCCTGGGTGCGCCCGCAGGCACACGGAGCCGCCAGCCGCCGTTGTGCGCGGGCGACCAATGCACACGACGACGTCGTTGTGGACGATCGCCGACAGGCACAACGGCCGCCTGAGGGCCGCCGCCATCCGCAGGCGCGGCAGCGGGTCGACGCAACCGGGCCCCCTCGCCCCGGGCGCGGGGGCGCGATCGCGCCCGATTCTGCGAATGCGTCCTCGAGGGGCCGTTGTGCGATCTTCATCGTAAGGCACAACGATCGCGTCGTGCGCGCCACGCATTGCGCACAACGCCGAACGACAGCCCGAGCTTGCCGGCGCGCCGGCGCGTCCTGCGTGGGCCGACATGCCCCGTGCGCCACGGTCCATCCACGCCTCGCCGGGCCCCGATAGGCCTCTCCCAGGCGTGAAGGCGCGACGCGAAGCACCGAAATCGCCTCGCCCGGGGGTTGTGCAACGTGGACCGAATTTGCACAACGAGACAGGTTGTGGTCCGGTCCGCGGGTCAGCACAACGAGGAGGCCTCCGTGGCGTACGTCCGCCGGCGCGGCAACCAGCTCTCGATCGTCGCCGGCGAGCGCCACCCGACGTCTCGCAAGGTGGAGCAGCGCGTCCTCTTCACCTTCTACTCGCGGGCCGAGGCGCTCGAGATGGTCGGGCGCGGCGGCGACCCGGCGAGCGCCGCTCGGTTCGCCGAGGTCCTCGATAGGGAGCACCCGGGGGTGCGCTTCGGCTGGGAGTCGCTCCGAGCCGCGGTCGCCGCCGACCTCGGCCACCTGCCCGAGACCTACGAGCGGCGGACCGAGCGCCCCGCCGGGTCGCTCCGGCCCGACGTGGTCGCGCTCGCGCGGGGCATCGTGCTCGCGCCGCCGCCGCCCGCGTCGGACGGCACCGCGAGGGCCGACGAGCGCGCGGCCCTCGAGTACCTCAAGGATCTCGTCACCTGGCGCCTCGCCACCTGGGACGACCGCCCGCCGGACGCCCCGCCGACCGAGGCGGCGTTCGCCTGGCGGTTCGCGACCCGGTCGCCCGAGGTCCCGCCCGACGCGGAGGCGCACGCGCTCGGGTTCGTGGCGCGCGGCGAGCTGGGCCGCGCCGAGGGTGCGTTCCGGGTCCTGACCGAGGGCTTCCCGGGCTACGCCGAAGGCTGGAACCAGCTCGGGCTCCTCGCGATCCCCCGGGGAGACCTCGACGGCGCCGAGCGCGACTTCCGCAGGGCCGTAGAGCTCGCCCGCGCGCGGCTCCCGAAGCGCCCCGGGCGCGGCTCGCTCGAACGGGACCCGAGGGCGCTGCCCTACGCCCGCGGCCTTGCGCACCTGACGCACACGCTCGTGTGCGCGGCGCGGTACGACGAGGCGACCGAGCTGGCCGCGCGGATCGAGCACGAGTGCGGCGACCCGGTCGCGGCGTCTACGTACCGCGCTGCGATCGCGCTGAACGAGCACGACTGGGCGACCGCGGCGCGCGAGTCGACGACGCCCGACGCCGTCTGCCCGGCGCGCCGGATCCTCGAGGCCTTCGCGCGGTACGAGAGCGGCGAGCCGCAGGAGGCCCTCGCGGCGTTCGTGCACGGCGCGCTCTCCGCGCCCAGGGCGACCCGGGTCGTGCTCGGCCGAACCACCGACACGCCGCGCCCCGGCCTCGAAGCGGACGACCACGCGAGCGGCGTCCGGCTCCGCGCCTTGCTGCACGGCTACCTCGGGGCGCGGGGCGCCGAGGCGACGCGGTACTTCGAGCGCGTGATCGACGACGAGCGCGTGGCCAAGACCGTGCGCGCCATGGCCGGGCTGCGAACGAGCTGGTACGCGGACACGAAGAAGACGAAGGAGTATCTCGATCACCTCACGGTCTCGCAGACCGCGGCGTTCGCGAGGACGCTCCTGCGCCAGGTGCCCGACCTCGTGGAGAAGGGAGGCCCCGCGCCGGGGGGCCGGGCGACTCGCCGCGAGCCGCCGGCGCGTCCCGCGGGGGGCGGGGCGGCGGACCCGCTTCCGGGACAGGCGAGGCTGTTTCCCGACACGGACTCCGACCGCGGCCGCTCGCGAACAAAGCCCTGAATTTCGCGCGGCGAGGCGACGCCGCGAGGGCCTCGTCGACGAGCAGGATCACGCGATGCCGCTCGCGCCCGGCGGCGCGGGGACAGCGCGCAGCTTCCGCAACCAACCGCTCCCGGCCGACTGGGCACAGGCGCCTGCGCCGCTCGATTCCCCATGAGCCGCGGAGGGGCGGAGCTGCCACGGGACTGCGACCTACGGAGTCACCGCTCGTGCTCGGCGCGGGCCGAGTCGCTTCGGAACACCCGGCTGGCGGTCGCCAGCGGATGGACCCGCGCCAGGTAGGCGCCGACCGGCCCCCCCCGATCGCACCGACAGGTCCAACTCCGCGCCTGTGACACCGGGGCCGAGCACGCCGAAGACGCTCACTGCCCCCGTCCGTTCCGTCCAAGGCCGATCCGCCTGCCGACGCGCGGGTCGGGCGCCGCGGCGCGACTGACAATTGTCAGTCGCCACCGTCGAGGGGATTCGGGCCTCTTGAACTTGGTCCGCCGAACAACGAATCCTCTGGCTCATCCGTCGCCGCATAGCAAGTGCAACATGGCTCACAACTGCCCAAGGTGAGCGCAATTCGACGTAATCAGGAAGGGACCCAGTCGTGAATCCAGCCACCACTTCTCATTCTTGGTCACGGTTGGCGTCATCCGCGATCGTCGCGGCGGCGTGCGCCATGACCGCATGCGGAAGCTCCGACACGGAGGAGGCCCCGGTACCGGCGCGAAACCGCGCTGAAGTGTTCTCGCCATCGGTCACGAAAGTCGTCTTCGAGATGGCTTACGCCCCAGGCGCAGAGCCCTGGATGGGCGGATTCGGTGGCGCCGAGAGGGGGTTCCTGCTCATGGAGAGGAACGCCCTGCGCCTCTTCAACGACTCGAACAAGACGCTCGAGATTCCGAGCTCGGTCGACCAGATGGCGAGGCTCGACGACGTCACGAAGACCGACTTCACGACGCAGGACCTCCTCGATATCGCCGTCAAGCACCGCACCCAGATCTCCGCGGGAAACACCGCGGCCTACTACTTCATCTGGGTGAATGGCTACTACAGCAAGGACGGCCAGCGAAACAACGCGGTGCTCGGCGTGTCGGTCGGCGACAGCGGCGTCATCGCCGTCTTCAAGCCCGCGTTGCAGGACAACCTCGACACCCTCGTCGGCCCGATCGACAGCCCCGCCGACAAGCTGGCGCTGGCCATCAACTCTCGGCTCATCGAGCAGATGGTCATGCTGCACGAGCTCGGGCACGCCGTCGGGCTCGTCAACGACGGGCTCCCGATGTCGGCGAAGCACCAGGACGACGGGCACGGCCACCACTGCAGCAACCCGAACTGCCTGATGTACTGGATGAACAGTCGGTTCAACTCCGTGCGGCAGTTTGTCACGACACACATCACGAGCGACGCCAGCTCCGTCTTCGACGACGCCTGCCTCGCAGACGCCGCGGCGTTCGGAACGTGAGCGGCCCTATGGTTCGACGATCCAAAGCAAGGAGCTTCGAGATGGACCTGACGGTGGATCGGCCCTGGTTTCGCGTCGTCCTCGCGGCACTCGCGGCCATGATGGTCGCCTGCTCGTCCGCCTCGCCCGCGCCGTCGGCCGGGACCGTGGCAGATGCGCCGCCGGAGGACGAGTGGGTCAGCAGCGGCACGACGTGCCTCGGCAACGGCACGGTGCACGACCCCAACCCTGCCGGCTGCACCTACAATTCGGAGTGCCGTCGCTCGCCGGTCTCCCAGGGCGGCGACTGGGCCCACGGCTGGATCAAGAGTGAGTGCTCGAACATCGACTGGATGACCGGGATCTCGACCGACGCCACCTCGAGGGACCACAACCTCCTCTGCGCCTCGACATCGTACTCGAACCTCACCGGCGGCAGCATACCGGCGGCCTCCTGCACGGTCGTGTGGGCCACGGCGACGTCGACCACCTACCCGGCAAGCGGCGGCCTGATGCCGAGCGACTGGGATCCGAGCACCGCGGGCGCCCCCGTCGCCAAGCTCGAGTGCCCCGGAAATAGCCACGTCTCGGGCTATGCGCGCGACGGCGATGGCAACGTCGCCAGCATCCTGTGCTGCACGATCGCGGGCGAGACGGCGAAGACCAACTGCGCGGCGCAGACCTACGCGCTCGGCGCGGTCGATGCCCGCGAGTCGAGTCTCACCGGCGACTGGGACCCGGGCTTCCCGAAGCTGGAGTGCGGCACCGGGCGCGTGATGGGCGGCCTCAGCACGCTCGCCAACGGCGGCTCCACGGGCTCGGCGACCAACCAAGGGGCGAAGCTCGGCCGCGTACACGGCGTTCTCTGCTGCGATGCGAGCCCCGCCTTCTCGGCGCAGAGCACCTACAACGCGAACCCGCTCGCCTGTGCAACGAACAACGATTGTCGCGTATCGCCAACTACTTGGGACACTGGCGAGTGGGCGAAGGGCTACGTCAAGCTGGAATGCGCCGAGACCGACGTCATGACAGGTATATCGGTTGGCGCAAACAACGGCATTCATCAGCACCACTGCGCGCTATCGAACTACACGAACGCGAGTGGCGGGAACGCCACCGTGGCGAGCAACATGGTGTCGATCAACGGCGGCTACGTCGGGTCGTACCCAAGCGCCCTTTCGAAAGTGGACTGGGACCCCGGTTACGCCAAAAAGGAGTGTGTGGCGGGCCAGCACTTGGCCGGAATCTCCGTGAAGAATGGGATGGTCACTGTCGGCAACACTCTATGCGCCTCCTTCCCTGGCGAAAGCGCCCAGACCAACTGCGCACCCGTGACCTTCGGCAATACGGGTCTCAAGGAGGCGCACGAGTCCACGACCACTTCCGGCGACTGGTCCCCCGGCTACTACAAGCTCGAGTGCGGCCAAGGCCGGGTGATTTCGGGCGTGAGCGTGGTCAACGGCTCGGCAGTGCTGCACGGCATCCTCTGCTGCGACTCGACCCCGACGCAGGCCTACTCGTCCTGCTGCAACGACACGTCATTCAAGGCCTCCGTCGCGAGCTGCGTCTCCAATGCAACCAAGAACGCCGCGGCCTGCAACCTCGTCGACTACTGCTGCCAGCCCGGCATGAGTGCCCATGCCGGGTCCTACGACTGCGAGGAGGTGGCGCTCGCGGAGGATCCGTCGAAAGAGGGCGGCACAGGTCTTAGCGTGGCACCGCAGTCGAGCCCGGTGACCAGCTCGCCGACGTGCGGGAGCGGCGGCCCGGCAAAGGCGTGGTCGTTCTCGTTCACTCAGTCAAAGATTCGCGGGAACGCGAACTTTGGCACCTTCTACGAGGCGTCCGTGCTCCTGTCGGCCGACAGCATGCTGAACGCCTCCGGGGAGGCAAAGATGGCGGTGGGCGTGGCCCTCTTCGGGAAGAAAGGGACGCTCGCCTCGTTCGACGCGAACGCGATCCTCCAATCCGGCGCGAGCAACACGGCGAGCATCAGCGTGCAGGCGCTCGGGCAGGATGTGGGCGGATTCCCGATCGAGGGGACGTCGCACCTGGACCACGAGGCGTCGTGGACGCAGATGCTCTTCGAGAAGGAAAAGGTGTACATCGTCGGCGGCGTGCCGGTGACCGTCACGCTCGGACTCGAAGCGAACTGGGGCATCAACGATTCGCTCGACCTGAGCGCCGCCACGCTCACCGTGAACGCAGAGCCCTGGTGCAACCTGACCGGGACCGCATCGGCCGCGGTGGGCGGGGGCGTCAGCGGCTGGGCCTCGACCACCGTCGGCATCGAGGGGTCTCTCACGTTCGTGGACCTCTCGTTCAACAACACGGCGGTCGTCTCGCCGACAGCCGCAGACCTCACGTACAGCGTCACGGGGGCGCTGACTTCGAGGGAGCTCTCCGGGAAGGTTTCGGCCTTCGTGAAGACGCAGTTCCTCTGGTTCAAGAAGAAGTGGTCGACCACGATCGCGCGCTTCTCCGCGGGCAAGCAGGTCACGCCGTACCTGGACTACCACGGCTGCGTGACGTTCTAATCGGCATTCTCGCTGGACACAGGCGCCCGTCCTGTGTCCAGCCGGGGCCGCCCGACGGGCGAGCCCCGATTCCGTTCCGAATCCAACGTAGTTGAAGGAGTCGCCATGACTGCTCGATCTCGTACCGCCGTGGTCGGCGGCGCCGCGGTCGTCGTGCTGATCGCCCTGTTCAGCCGTCCGCCTGCCGCAAACCCGGTTTCGATGTCGGTTCCGCTAGCGGCTGCCGCCGACGCGCCGGCGTCGATACCCGTGGTCACGGCGACCGCCGCGGCGGACGCACCGGCGCCCAGGCCGGGCAGCATGCACAGCTACGACATTACCTTCGTGCAGAGCATCTCCTTCGGTCAGCGCGCAAAGGCCGCCGCCGGTGGCGCCCCGGCGCCCCATGGCCTCGACAAGACCGTGAATGGGGGCCTCACGCTCGCCTGTGTGGAGCACGATGCGAGGCGCGTGCGATACCGCGCAACACTCGAGCACGTCGGAGCGTCCATCAACGGCGAGCGTGTGACCCACGCGGAGCTGCTCACGCTGCTCGCGCGCCCGTTCTTCTTCGACACGGACGCCGACGGGCGCATCGTCGCGTTTGCCTTCGACGCGAATCTCCCCATGGACGTGCGGGGTGGCCTGAAGGCGATGATGGCGCTCGGGCAGGTCGTGACGGGCGCGGGGGACACCTGGACCACCCGCGAAGAGGACACGACGGGCGCCTACGACGCGACCTACACGCGCAGTGCGGCGGGCAACCTCCTCCGCAAGACCCGCGTCCGCTATGTTCACCTCGCGGGACGAGAGGGCGGCGAGGCCGACGAATCCGCCCAGGTCGAGGTCCACGACGATATCCGCATCGCGCTCGGCGGAGACGGCGCGATGGCCACCCTCTCGGCGATCACAGCGACCGATATTCCCTTCGCGGAGCCGCTCGGGCACATAAGCGACCAAGAGAGCTGCATCATGACCCTGCGGAACACCGGCTTCGACGGGGCGAAGCTCCCCTCGTACCGCGCCGAGCGTGCCGCGATGCAGGAGGCCACGATGGACGTCACAGCCGAAATTCGGGCTCCGGCGACGATGCAGGCGATGCGCGACCAGGCCAACCGCAACACGCTGAAGGGCGCCAATCTGCACGACCTGCTGGGCGAGCTCGAGCACGCGCGCACCGGGTCGAGCCAAGAGCGCGCCGTGGTGATGTCGCGGCTGCGGGCAGACTTTCGCCTGAACCCCGACGACGCGAAGCAGATGGCGAGGGATGTCCCGGGATCACCTGTCCAAGACGGGATGCTGCTTACCGGCGCGCTGGCAGGCGCGGCAACCCCCGAGTCGCTCGGGTCGCTCGCCGAGGTGGCGGCGAACGCCAGGACGCCGAAGGAAGTCCGGCTCAACGCCGTGACCGGGCTCGGTCTGGCCACGGCGTCGTCGTCCCCGCTCGTGCACGCGCTCGCGGCGCTGCTGAGCGATCCCGATCCCAGGGTGCACGCGTCAGCGTTGCTCGCGCTCGGGAGCGCCGCAGCGACCCTGCGAGAGAGTGACCCCGCGGCCTACGAGTTCGCGATCACGACGCTCCTCGGCGCCCTGGCGAGCGCGCAGATCCCCGAACAGCGGGCGCTGGGCTTCCGTGCCCTCGGCAACTCCGGCGATGCGCGCGTCTTGCCCCTCGCAAAGGAGGCCGAGACGCGCGAGGTGCCGGCCGTGCGGCTTGCCGCGGTCGTCTCCGTGCGACGGGTCGTGCACCCGGAGGTCGACGCGTTTCTGACGAGCGTGATGCACGAAGACACCGAGCTCCGTGTGCGCGTCGGCGCGATCGAGACGGCGGAGCAGTACCGCACACTGCCGGCGTATGTGCCGGTGCTGGGCGAGGTCGCGAAGAACGACGCTGCGCCGCTCGTGCGCCGCGCCGCGCTCCACGCCCTCGACCGCGTGAAATCAGTCCCCGAGGTGCCGGCGGCGATCCAGTGGTCGGCCGAGAACGATCCGTCGGAGGACGTGAGGAAGTTTGCAGGCGAGCTCCTGCAGGGCAGCCCGGAGTGAGGCCGAGGATTGGAGGCGATGGCCGATCGGAGGGTGGCGGCAGCTCGAGCGAGAAGCGCATTCGCTTCGCCCCGGTCCCCCGTCCGCCCTCCGCGGCGCCCATCGCCTTGCGAGACCCCAGCCGAAACGGGTGCGCGTTCACGGGCGCCGCGGTGCGGACCCGGGGGGGGCGCCAAGAACGCCAAGAACGCCAAGGACGCCAACCGAGAGGTTAGGAGGCGGCAGGCCCTGCGGGGCCGGAGGCCGGCCGGCGGATGCGCGCTGCGTCGACGCGCCGGCTCGCGGCGCGGCACCCCGAATCTTCCCTCGGCGCTCCTGGCGCTCTTGGCGTCCTTGGCGCCACTCTCGCTCCCTGTCCATCCGCTCCACCGCCTTGCGAGCCAGCCAGCGAACGACGCGCGAACCGGGGGCCGTGAATGCGTGCTTTCGGCGATCGCGGGCTACGCCCTCCACAGCGCCTCCGCCGCATCGAGGAGCGCCGCCGCGTCGACGCTCTTGCGATACCGGACCAGCGTCGCGCCCACGAGGTCCGTGTCCGCGCACGCGAGGGCCTCGTCGACGAGCACGATCACCGGATGCCGGTCGCGCACGGCGGCGAGGGCGCGCAGCTTCGAGGCGAGGTACTCCGGCGTGTAGAAGCCGACGATCTCGACGAGCACCCGCGCCTCGCCCCGGCGGAGGGTGAAGTCGGGGAAGCAGACGCCGCCGCCCACCGGGATCGCGGCCGTCTCCCGCTCGAGGGTGAAGCCGCGCCCGAGCTTGCGCACGTCGCGGACCAGCCGCCGCTCGACGGCGCTGTCGGTCTCGCGCGGCAGCGCGTGGGGGCGCGCGATCGGGTCGCTCGCGTCGGCGACGACCCGAAGGCGCCGATGCCCGAGGACGCACGTCGCCTCGAGCTCCCACGCCGGGGTCGAGAAGGCCGCGGGCACGAAGGACGCGAGCGCGTGGCCGTACTTCGTCGTCTGGTGGAAGATCGAGAGGGGCCCGGAGAGCGCGATCGTGGTGCCCTCGGCGGAGGGCACGTAGGTGCAGAGGAGCCGGCGGAGCTTCGCGAGCCGGACGACCGACCGGACGTGGGATCGAACCCGCACGCGCGTCTCGGAGGAGCGCAGGATCAGGCCCTGCACGAGCGCGAGGTTGTAGGCGAGCACGACCTCGCCCGGGGCCGGCACGACGGCCGGCGCGACGAGGCGGCGGGCGCCGGGCCGGTCGGCGAAGAGCCCCTCGAGTACGGCCGCGCGGTCCACCCCGAGGGCGCTCGCCGCGGCGTCGATCGCGGCGTCGCGGCTCGCGGAGGCCGCGAGGTCGAAGAGCACGCTGCGGATGCGCGCGGGCGGCGCGGCCGAGGCGACGACGGTGCTCCACCACCGTCCGAGCACGCGCCGGACCCCCGCGACCACCCGCCCTCGCACGCCGTGGGCGCGGCCGAGATCGACCATGCGGCCGGCGAGGCGGTCGTCGACCTCGTCCGCGGAGAGGCCCCCGAGGTCGGCGAGCTCGCCCGTGAGCTCGCGCAGCCACACCTCGTCGCGCGCCGTGAGGTACGCCGGGACCGCGACCGCGCCGCGCTCGACCCACGAGAGCTCGCGCTCACCGAGGACGATCAAGGGCCCCCCTGCGGCTCGAGGCGCGGCGGTCGTCCGTCGTCGCCGAGGTCACGAGGTCGTACACGAGGGCGCGCTTGCCGGGCGCGGGGCGCAGGACGCGACCCACGCGCTGGACGTGCTCGCGGGCGCCGAGCGACGACCCGACCACGATGGCGACGCTCGCGTCCGGGACGTCGATTCCCTCGTTGAGCACGCGCGCCGACACGATGGCGCGGTAGCGACCGCCGCTGAACCGCGCGAGGATCTCCTCGCGCTCGGCGCGCCCGATGTCGGCCGTGATCACGGGGACCAGGTTGTCCTGGCCGATCGCGTACGCGTCGTCCGTCGAGGCCGCGAACACGAGCGTGCGCGCGTCGCGGTGGCGCGCGAGGAGCGTGCGCACGAGCGCGCGCTTGGCGGACGGGAACGCGGCGAGGGCGCTGGCGCGCTGGAAGCCCCGGAGCGCGGCGCGCCCGTCCGAGCTCATCCCGAGCGCCCGCACGAGCGAGGGCCAGTCCGATCCAGGTCGCGCGCGGGCGAACGCGGCGCGGAGCGTGGCGAAGGGCCGGTAGCTCCGCTCGTAGCGATCCCGCTCGTCCGGATCGAGCGCGACGCGAAGCTGCACGAGGTCGAGCGGCGCGAGGTGCGTGCCGATCAGGTCCGCGACCCCGAGCTCGCAGACGATCGGCCCCACGAGATCGGCGAGCCGCGCCTCCTCGGCAGACCCCGCGCGCGGCGCCGTCGCGGTGAGCCCGAGCCGCAGCGGAGCCACGCACATCTCGAGCGCTTCGGCCACGAACCCGGACGCCGCGTGGTGCGCCTCGTCCACGACGACGATCCCGAAGCGCGCGCCGTGAACGTCGAGGTGCCGGTGCGCGCTCGCGAAGGTCATCACCGTGAGGGGCTCGAGGCGGCGCTCGCCGTCGCCCATCACGCCGACGTCGCCGTCGTAGGCGCGCCCGACCTCGCGCTCCCACTGGTCGAGCAGCGCGCGCGTCGGACACAGCACGAGCGCGGGCACGGCGCACGACGCGATGGCGGCGATCGCGACGCGCGTCTTGCCGGCGCCCGTGGGCAGCACGACGACCCCGCGCCCGCGAAGACACCAGGAGTCGAGGGCGGCTTGCTGGTAGTCCCGCAGCGACGGCGCGCGACACCCGAGCGGGGCCGCCAGCCGCGCGGAGGCGACCCGGTCGTCGACCCGGACCCCGCGACTCCGCGCGTCGCGGAGCAGGGCGTCGTAGGCGTACGCCGGGGCGCGGAAGCACGCCGTGCGGTCGTCCCAGATCGCGCGCGGCGGGTCGTAGGACGCCGGCAGGTCGTCGAGGCGGAGCGTGCCACGGTCGAAGCGGAGGACGAGCGTCACGGGCGCGGCTCTGGCGATCGCCGTGCCAGGGCCAATCGTGCGCAATTCGCGCGGAGGTCGGCCTCGCCAGGGTGGCGGAGGGGTGGCGGAGGGTGGCGACCGCCACGGGGTCGACCCGAGCGACGGCGGCACCGTGCGCCTGCGATCGCCCCCCTCCCCGCGGCGCGATCGGCGCCGTGGCGGGACCCCGCCTCTACCCCTCGAGGAGCCGCTCCAGCGCCTCGACCGGCTGCGCGCCGACCACGCCCCGACCGCCGTGCACGAACGTCGGCACCCCGGTGACTGCGCGATCCCTAAGGGGTCAGGGCGTTCGGGCCGACGGATGCGTCCGCGCCGACGACCATCGTCGCAGGCGGACGATCGCCCGACTCCGGTGGGAGTCCGCCCCAGATCACCGTGTCGGGGCAGAGGTCCGCGCCGTTCGGCCAGGCGAGCGCCCCGGCCTCCACGCGCACGCTTCGAAAGCTCGCGTCGTCCGCGCGCACGCGCTCGAACACCGCGCCCGTGAGAAGCGCGGACAGGTCACGCTCCACGGTCGTGCCATCGGAGAGCACGAGCCTCACCACGGCACCGCCAAGCGGCTGCACGTCACGAATTCGAATCAGGGCCATCGTCGAAGATCCTCTCACTCGAGCGGGGCAATTCGCGCGCGGGCGTCGCCGCTGCGCGCGAGCTTCCAATCGCCTGCGAGCTCCTCGCGGTGAAGCGCCGCCCACTCGAGCACGAGGGCGTGGGCCCGGCGCGGGAGCTCGCCGCGCATCACCTTCAGCGTGTCGATCTCGAACAGCGCTTCGTGATCCCCGTAGGCCGCGTGGACGTGGGGAGGCGCGTGGTCGTTGTAGAAGATCCGAATCACGATGCCGAAGAATCGGCTGATCTCGGACATGACGCGAAGGCTTCCACGCTCGCCTGCGCGCGGCAAGGTGGCGCAGCCCCTCCAAACGGGACGGGGGCTCGGCCGGATCGGTGAGCGAGGGACGAGGCCACTCGGCGGCGCGACCGCGAGCGGCGTGCCGCGGCCGGTGCCGGCTGATTTCGCGGTCAATTCGGCGACCCACGAGGCCGCGGCGGTGGGGGCCGAGCTGGCGGCGCGCGGCCGGCTACGACCTCGGCGAGGTCCAGCAAGCTCGTCGTCGAGGCGCCCACCGTGCGGCCACCGCAGACGGGGCGCGTCCCGGCGCTGCGGGCTGCGCTCGATCTCGCCGAGGTCGGTGAAGACCTCGACCGTGGGGCGGGCCATGGAAACCGAGGGTGGCAGCGAGTGATCGGCGCTCCGCCGCCGGCCGCGCCGCGAGCATTCGCGGTGAGCGCGCCCACGGTGGTAGTCTGCGCGCCCATGACGCACCCCCTCGTATTCGCGCGCGCCCTCGGAGCCGCGTCGCTCGCCGCGATCGCGGTCCTTGCTTGCACCCCGGAAAAGGACTCCTCGGCTGGCCCGCAGGCGCCGGCCGGCAAGGAGAGCGGATCGCAGGCCGCGCACGCGCCCTCGGCCGCCCCCTCGGCGGCGGCGACCGTCGCGGCGCCGGCGACGGCCTCGGCGGCGGCGACGGTCGCCTCCGGGGCGGCCGGATCGGCGGCGGCCGACACGCTCCCTTCGCTCGGGGCCGGGCTGCCCGCGGTCGAGGACGCGTGCGCGGCCGACGCGGACTGCGGTTTCACGACCCTGCCGGTCGGCGGCAAGCGCACCTGCTGTGACAACCAGTGCGGGCTGGTCCCGGTGACGAAGGCGTACGCGCAGAAGCTCGCGGCGGCCTGCGGCCCGATCAACGCGGCGCGCGGCGCGCAGAAGGCGACCGAGTGCCCGACGGTCGCCTGCGACGCGATGAAGAGCCCGAAGCCGCGCTGCAACGCCGGCAAGTGCGCGCTCTGGTGAGGCGCGCGAGGATGGCGTTGCGGATCGCGCTCCTCGCGCTGCCGATCCTGATCGCCTCGGGCGTCGCGATCGCGGGCGAGCCGACGGCGGCGGATCGCGAGACGGCGCGCGGGCTCATGGACCGGGGCGACGAGCTCGCGGCGAAGCACGACGGCGCGGGCGCGCTCGCGGCGTTCCAGGCGGCCCACGCGCTCATGGGGCTGCCGACGACCGGCGTCGAGGTCGCGAAGGCGCACGCCGCGATCGGCCACCTCGTCGAGGCGCGCGACGTCGCGCTCGCGGTGTCGCGCCTGCCGGTCGCGAAGCACGAGCCGGCGGCGCAGGGGAGAGCGCGCGCGGACGCCGCGGCGATCGCGCTCGCGCTCGCGCCACGGATCCCGTCGCTCGCGGTGACGATCGAGGGAGCGCCCGCGGACGCGCCCGTCGAGGTCGCGTTCGACGGCGCCCCGGTGCCGGCCGCGGCCGCGCAGCTCCCTCGCAAGCTCGACCCGGGGCGGCACGTCGTCACGGTCGCGTGCGAGGGCTTCGGCGCCGAGCGGATCGAGGTGGAGCTCGCGGAGGGCGCGGCGCTGACCCGCACCGTGAAGCTCGCGCGTGCGGCGGCCCGTGCGCCCACGCCGCCCGCGACGCAGGCCGCGCGCGCGCCTGCACCCGAGGCCGCCTCGGCGTCGCGCGGCGGATGGCCCGTCGCGACGTGGATCGGCTTCGGCGTCGGCGCGGCGGGGCTCGTCGTCGGCGGCGTCGCGGGCGGGCTCTCGCTCTCGAAGGCGTCGGCGCTCGCCGGCGCGTGCGACGCGGCCAAGCGCTGCCCGCCGAGCGCGCAGTCGGACCTCGACGCGGGAAAGGCGCTCGCGATCGTCTCGGACGTGGGCTTCGGCGTGGCCATCGCGGGCGCCGCGGTCGGCGTGATCGCGATCGTCCTGTCCAAGGGCGCGCCGCCCGACAGGCCCGCGGCGAGCTTCCGCGTGACTCCGTCGTTCGGTCCTGGCCAGCTCGGCGTGATGGGCACTCTGAGGGCGTTCTGATCATGGCAATCGCGCGAAACCTCCTCGGGATCGGCCTCGCGGGCGGCGCGATCGCCGCGGGCGGCGGCTGCGAGCTCGTCTCCGGCCTCGGCGGCTACGAGATCCACACGACCACCGCGTCCCCGAAATACACGACGTCGACGTCGACCACCGGCAGCGGAGGAACCGGCGGCAGCGGCGGGACCGGCAGCGGCGCCGGCGGCCAGGCGGGCGCGGGCGGCCAGGCGGGCGCGGCCGGGGCCCGCTGCGGTGACGGCCTGAAGAACGGCGACGAGACGGACCAGGACTGCGGCGGCGAGACGTGCGACGCCTGCCTGGGCGGCAAGGCGTGCCTGCAGGACCGCGATTGCACCGAGGGGGCGAGCTGCTGGTCGGGCTTCTGCTGCTATCAGGACCAGGCGTGCCACACGCGCTGCATGTCGTGCTCCGGCAAGCTCACGGGCCAGCAAGACGGGGTGTGCAATGACATGCTGCACGGCACCCAGGACGTCTATCAGGACGTTCGCGACGGCGGAGCCGACAAGGACACCTGCATCGGCAAATGGTATTGCCAGGGAAACGGAGACTGCCTGGAGACGAAGTAGACGCGCCCGGGCGCGCCTCCGTCAGCCCCGCACGACCTCGTCGCCGACCTCGTCGCCGACCTCGTCGCCCACGTCGAAATCGAGCGTCGCGCGCTCGCGCA
>CAIVJW010000139.1 GCA_903906315.1 uncultured delta proteobacterium
CGCGACCAGCAGCGCTCCGTCAGGAGCGCGAGGTTTGGGGCCGCTCGCGGCCCCATCGCGACTAAAACACCGCGCCGAGCTCGAAGGCGAGCGTCCACTGCTTCGGCAAGCCGGCGAACTTGTTCTCGGTCCCGTTCGCGCCGCTCGGGTCGTTCACGAGGTCCTTCGAGACCGCGTAGTCGGGGCCCTTGTTCGCGTCCTCGGGGTTCACGAGGTCGGTGATGACGTGCACGCCGAACTTCACCACCTGAACGCGCAGCTGCAGGCCGAAGTCGAGGCGGTGGCGCGTCAGCCGCACGGGGTTGAACACCACCGTGTTGTTGAAGTCGGCGGCCGTCCCGCTCTTGCAGATGGGCTGCCCGTCGTAAGGCGCCTTCGCGCCAGGCATCCCGGGCGTGTTCGGCCCGGCGTAACCGCACGCGCTCAGCGCGTCGGTGTTCGGCGTGAAGTCGACGAGCCCCGAGTCGCCGAAGATGCGGATCCACGAGTAGCCGACGTAGGGCGTGAGCTGCACGGTCCCCGCGATCGGGATCTGCTTGGAGACTTGCGCGTCGAAGCCCGCCACGGTGAGCTGCAGTTGCTCGGTCCCGGTGATGGTCCGGACGGCGCCACCGACGGCAATGTCGGGGAAGATGCCCGGGATGTGTGCGCGGAAGCCCTCGAGCAGCGACAGGCGTATGTCGGCGCCGCCGGTGATGATGCTGGTGTGCGCGAGGTAGCCGACCTGCCCGCCGAGCTCGAGCCCGAAGGGGAAGCCCTTGCGGATCTTCAGCGAGTACAGCTGCAACATGCTGTCGGGCGTGCGGTTCTCGACCGAGAAGCGCTTCGTCGTCGGGTCCTGAGGGCCCTGCGTGCCCTCGCGCCAGTACGAAGCGTTCGAGTCGATCTTCGTGTAGTCCGCCTCGAGGGAGAACTCGAAGCCGCCGTACCCCGTCGAGCGCGCCGACCGCATCGCCGTCGGCGCCACGGCGAAGCCGTACTGCGCGACCAGCTTCGCGAACGCGCCGTCGTCCGGCACGCACCGCGAGAAGCCCGAACGCGGGTTGTAGAACGCGCCGGTGCCGTCGGGGCCTTTGGCGAGGCAGCCGCGCGCGAGCGGGTGCACCAGGCGATTCAACGCCGGGTCCATCGTATCGGCCGCCGCCTTGGCGGGGAGGGCAACGAGCCCCGCGAAGGCGAGCGCGCCAACGCAGAACGCGAGCCAGCCAGTCACGCGCATACCTTGATCTCCAGGCCGCGAGGCTACGTGGGCGCTGTCGCGTGCGTCAAGGGAACACTCGCTCTGGCGGGCACCTCGGTCCGCACGCCCGGCCGACGACCCGCTTGCCACCGCGCCGCATCCGCCGAAGGGTCCCGGCGTGGCAAAGGATGGAAGGCCCCGGCTGCGCGCCGAGCCGCTGGATCAGCCGTTCCGGATCGTCCTCGTTGAGCCCGAGATCCCACAAAACACCGGCAATATCGGCCGCCTTTCGGCCGCGACCCAGTGCCCGCTGCACCTCGTCGGCGAGCTCGGCTTCCGCATCGACGAGCGCGCCGTGCGTCGCGCCGGCCTCGATTACTGGCACCTGGTGACGCTCACCCAGCACGTCGACCTCGGCGCCTTCCGGTCCGCGCACCCGGACGCGCGCCTGCGCGTGTTCAGCGCCGTCGCCTCGCGGAGCTATCTCGACGCCGACTTCCGACCCGGCGACGCCCTCGTCTTCGGCCGTGAGAGCGTCGGGCTGCCCGACGAGCTGCTCGAGGCCCACGCCGACAGCGTATTCGGCGTCCCGACGCTCGGCGCAGTGCGCTCCCTCAACCTCGCGAACACCGTTTCCATCGTGCTCTACGAGGCGCTTCGGCAGGTCGGGGCGCTCGCCTCCGCCCGCCCGGCCTGAGCGCTCGCCTCCCACGCCGGAGGTGGACGAGCCGGGCATGCCGCGATACCCCTTCGCGGACCATGGCGACCATCTTCAGCGGCATGCAGCCGACCGGCTCGGGGCTCCACCTAGGCAACTACCTCGGCGCCCTTCGCCAGTGGGTACAGCTCGTCGAGTCCGGCCAGCACCGGGCGATCTTCGCGGTCGTCGACGCGCACGCCCTGACGGCCGACTACGACCCGAAGACCTTCCCGCAGAAGGTCTACGACACCGCGCTCACGTACCTCGCCGCCGGCCTCGACCCGTCGAAGTGCACCCTCTTCGTGCAGAGCGACGTCAAGGAGCACACCGAGCTCGCGTGGTACCTGTCGTGCGTCGCGCCGATGGGCGAGCTGTCGCGCATGACGCAGTTCAAGGAGAAGAGCGAGCAGTACAAGCAGAGCGTCAACGCCGGCCTCTTCACGTACCCGATCCTCATGGCCGCGGACATCCTGCTCTACAAGGGCACCCTCGTGCCCGTCGGCGCCGATCAGATCCAGCACCTCGAGTTCGCCCGGGACACCGCGCGCCACTTCAACAAGCGCTACGGCAAGGAGCTCTTCCCCGAGCCCGCGCCCCACCCCCTGCGCCTGCGCATCAAGGGCATCGACGGCGCGGAGAAGATGTCGAAGTCGCGCGGCAATACGATCGAGCTGCTCGACCCGCCGAACGCGGTCTGGAAGAAGCTCCGCGGCGCCTTCACCGATCCGCAGCGCGCCACGCGCGAGATCGGCGGGCGCCCGGAGGTCTGCAACCTCTTCACGATGCACCAGGCCGTCACGCCTGAGGCGAAGGTCGCCGAGATCGACCGCGACTGTCGCAGCGCCGCGATCGGCTGCGGCGACTGCAAGAAGATGCTGCACGAGTCGCTCGAGGTCGAGCTCGTGCCGCTGCGCGCGAAGGCCGAGGCCCTCCGCGCGCAGCCCGCGCGCGTCGACGAAATCCTGCGCGATGGCGGGGCGACGTGTCGGCGCATCGCCGGCGACACGATGCGCGAGGTCCGCTCGGCGATGGGCCTCGCGGCGCGGTGATGCGTCGTCGTCGCGCCTCGGTCGTCGCGGCAGCGATCGCAGCGATCGTCGGCCTCGCCGTGCTCGGGGGCTGCGGACGCAAGCCACCGAATGCCACGCCCGAGGGCGCGGTGCGCGAGCTGCTCGATCGGCTCCGCCAGGTGAACGGCGACGCCGCGGACGCGAAGGCCGCGTTCGAGCTCCTGTCGAAGCGCGCTCAGGACAACCTCAGCGTGCGGGCGCAGCGCTACGGCGCCGCGAGCGGCAAGACCATCACGGCCGAGGCGATGATCGCGCCCGCGCGCTTCGTGCTGCGGTTCGAGCCGCTCCACTTCACCGCGCGCCACGCCGGCGCGAGCGCGCTGGTCGAGGTCGAGGGGCCCGAGCACCAGCGCGCGGAGGTGCCCTGCGTCCTCGAGGACGGCGCCTGGCACGTCGACCTCGCGCTGCCGTCGCTGCCGCCCGTCCAGCAGCGCCCAGGCACCGAGGCGCGCTGATCCCGAAGAGGCGCGATCGTGGGCACAAAAAGCGAAGAGGCCGGCTCCCCATCCCGGGCCGGCCTCTCGGCTCATCAGAAGAAATGCCCCGCTTCGCTGCCACGCAGGCCCTCGCGTCGATTGGCCTCCTCGGAATACCGCAGTAGTCCGGAGTCGGCCTCCCTCGCGCTGCCCCGCTCGCTCGGCGATTCTGGGCACCTCTCGAGGGGGCGCCTCAGTTCGCGAGGAAGATCGCCTCGATCTCGGTCCTGACCTGCTCTTCGGTCTGGCTGCGCGCGATCGCGATCTCCTTGACGATCAGCGTGCGTGCCGTGTCGAGCATGCGGCGCTCGCCGAAGGAGAGCTGCTTGTCCGTCTTCAGACGGTAGAGGTCCCGCAGCACCTCGGCCACGTCGTAGATGGACCCGGTCTTGATCTTGTCCATGAAGCCGCGGTAACGGCGGTTCCACGTCTGGTTGTCGAAGGCGATGGTTCGCTCGCGGAGGATGTCGAAGATCTCGCGGATCTCCTGCTCCGAAATGACCTGACGGAGACCCACTGCGCTCGCATTGCTGACGGGCACCATGATCTTGCGGTCGGTGTCCAGGATGCGGAGAACGTAGAAGGCCTGGCGATTCCCGGCGATGTCCTTCTCTTCGATGTTCACTACCTCGGCAACGCCCTGGGCCGGGTAGACCGCCTTGTCGCCAACCTTGAACTGAACCTCCGAACGAGCCTGCATTATCGTCTCCTTTTGCCTACCCCGCCGTGCTCGAAATAGTCTTGCCCTGACCGACCGAACGGATTACGCGTTCGCTCGACGGGGATGGCCCGCTTCAAACCGTCGAACCTGCCGTCTGATTCCGGAAGCTGGTCGCGAAAGGGGCTGTCAGCGGCCCGATACAAGCCTGCCGCCGGAGCTCGATCCGACGCCCACGCGGAGCTGAACCGCTGCGCCTGAACGGCGAGCGGTTGGAATAGGGCGTGGGGGGGACCCCGACTGACTCGGGGTAATTTGCGGCAGGCGCGCGCACTCTAATGAGTAGGACCTTGGCTGTCAACCCCAGCTGGGCCGGCAGTCGAGCTCGGACGGGTCCGACGATTCCGCGATTGCAGGCACTCAGCCGCGCGCGAGTCGCCGCGCGAGGCCCCAGCGCACTCCACGATCCGACACCACGAACGTGGCCTCGTCGCCCGCGGCGGGGGCGGGAAACGCCCAGGCGAGCACCTCCTCGAGCAGCGTGGCGCCGGCGACGATCACGTCGGCGCGCGCGGGCTCGAGGCCGGCCACCCGCCTCCGGTCCGCGAGCGGGACGCCCGCGAGCCGGGCGCGCGTCGCGGAGAGCTCCGCGGCGCCGATCCGCGCGCCGTGCACGCGGCTGCCGTCGTACGGGGCGATGCCGCGCGCGACGGCCGCGATCGTCGTCGCGGTGCCGGCGACGGCGACGAGCGTGCCCTCGTGCGGTCCGGGCGCTCGCTCGAGCGCGGATCGCGCACCGGCGCGGATCGCGTCGACTTCGCCGCCCGTCGGAGGATCGCTCGCGACGTGGCGCTCCGTGAGCCGCACGGACCCGACGTCGAGGCTCACCGCATCGCGCACGCGCCCAGCGCGATCGCCGCGGATGATCTCGGTGCTCCCGCCGCCGATGTCGACGACCGTCACCGGCGCCGCGTCGAGCCCGAGCCCGGCGAGCGCGCCCTCGAACGACAGCGCCGCCTCCTCATCGCCCGACACGACGCGCGGCGCGACGCCGAGGAGCTCCGCCGCGCGCGCTACGAACTCCGCGCCGCCCTGCGCGTCGCGCATCGCGCTCGTGCCGACGACGTCGACGCGATCGACGCCGGCGGCGCGGAGGGCCGCTCCGTACTCGCCGAGGCAGGCGAGCGTGCGGGCCACCGCGTCCGGCGCGAGGGCGCGCGACCGATCCACGCCCTGGCCGAGGCGGGTGATGGTCGCGCGCTCGTCGATCGCCGCCAGCTCGTCGCGCTCCCCGTGACGGAGCTCGGCGACGAGCAAGAGGACCGAGTTCGTCCCGATGTCGATGGTGGCGACGCGCAAGAGGACCGCGTCCGCTACTGCGTGATCGTCTTCAGGTCGAGCATCTCCTCGACGTTCGGCACCACGACGAGCTCGCAGCGACGGTTCGCTTGCTTGCCGTCGGGCGCGTCGTTCGGCTTGACCGGGTCGGTGTCGCCGTAGCCCGAGGCGCTCCAGCGCGCCGGGCTCAGGCCGCCGCCGCCCTTGTCCTGCGCCGAGATCAGGAACGCGAGCACCTCGCGGGCGCGCATCACGCTGAGGCCCCAGTTGTCCTTGAAGCGCCCGCCCGAGAGCGGCGCGTTGTCGGTGTGGCCGGCGACCTGGAAGGTGCGCGCGGCCAGGCCCGCGTCGTTGCGCACGACCTCGGCGACCTTTTTGAGGATGTCCTCGCCCTCCTTCTTCAGCGTCTCGCGACCGGAGTCGAAGAGCACGTCGCCGGGCAGCTGGATGACCATGCGGTTGTTGCGCACGGTCACGTTGAGGCCGAGCTTGGTGAGCGCCTGGAGCTTCGCGCGCAGGAGCTCGAAGCGCTTCTTGATGGCCTCGAGCTGTTCGGCGCGGCGCTTGTACTCCTCGAGCGCGCGGGCCTGCTGCTCGAGGTTCGCGTTGAGCTTGTTCAGGTCGAGGCCGGCATCCGTGAGCTTCTGTTTGAGCTGCTCGATCGTCGCGGCGGCCTCGTCGAGCTCCGACTTGGCCTTCTTGTTCTGCGCTTGTTCGGCCGAGAGCTGGTTCTTGAGGCTCTCGATCTCACGCACCTTCGCGTCGAACTCGGCCTGCGAGGGGCCGCACGCGACGCCGCCTGCACCTGCCGCGAGGGCGGCGATGAGCAGCCACGGCGCCGACCGACGCTTCGCGCCCAGCGAGGTCGCGGTGTGCCGCGCCTCCGAGGAAGAACCCATCATGAACGTGCCTCCTGATCGGTGAAATACCGCGGGCGGCGAAGGTACCGGTCCCGGGGGCTCCGCACAAGGCCGTCGGCGTCGTCGGCGGATTCCGTCGGCCGGCCGGAGTCGCGCCGCGCCAATCACGGAATGGTCGTCGTGTCAACTGCGCAAATGGCGCCTGCTTGGGCCATCATTTCAGTCGTGCAAGGCTCGGTACCTGCGCCGGCGTTCCGCTCGCAACCGTTGCGGAGCCATCTTGGCGGAAGTCGACCGGAACATCGGTTTAGGCCACGCAACAATTTCCTTGACCCCCCACCATGCGTGGCAATATAAGACGTGCAACATCTGTTGCCTCGGGACTTGGGAGCATCGCTCCTGGGGTCCGAGGTGGCCAATCAGGAGGGTCACAGATGGCTGCTAAGAAGACTGCGAAGAAGCCTGCCAAGAAGGTGACGAAGACCGCGAAGAAGCCGGCTGCCGGCAAAGCCGCGAAGGTCGCCAAGAAGCCCGCGAAGCGTGCCGCCAAGGGCACGAAGCGCGCGGCTGCCAAGAAGCCCGTGAAGGCTGTCAAGCGCGCGGCTGCCAAGAAGCCCGTGAAGGCTGTCAAGCGCGCGGCCGCCAAGAAGGGCGCTGCCAAGAAGCCGGCGAAGCGCGCGGCTGCCAAGAAGGCTGCGGCTCCACGGGGTAAGAAGCTCGAGACGTCCCCCGTTGCGCCCGCGGCCACCGCGCAGGCCAGCGACGAGACCGAATAGCGTCGAAGAGGTGGCGTAGCGGCGCTGGGCCGCGACCCACCTCTCCAGCGTGCCTTCGGGCCGTGGAGCCTCGTGCTCTGCGGTCCGGTGCCGGGACACCCCGAGCGAAGGTGCACGCTGGGACGCGACGAGGTCGCGAAACAGAGCTGTCGGGTCGGGGCCGTTCGCCCCTCTCCGCGCTCGAGTCTCGGGAAATGGCGCACCCATCGGTGCGTCTCCTTCGCTGCGGACGCGATGCGGGCCATGGGGCCGGCAGCGCGGCGCGACGGAGGCGAACGGACGGTCGGCATGCGCCCACCGTCCGTTCGTGTTTCGAACGGTCGCCATTCGCCCGCGCTCTCCACGCCCGTTTTTCGCGCGGCGCGCTCGTGGTTCCGCGTACCGTCCGAGGATCGTGATCCGGAACCGCTACGCGATCCTCGCGCTGCTGACGGCGCTCAACCTGGTCAACTACCTCGACCGGTACGTCGTCAACGCGGTCGCGCCCAAGATCCAGCTCGCGCTCTCGCTGAGCAACGCGCAGCTCGGCGCGGTGAAGGGCGTGTTCATGGTCGGCTACGTGCTGACCAGCCCGCTCTTCGGCTGGCTCGGCGACCGCAAGCCGCGCAAGCTGCTCATCGCCGCCGGGGTCGCTGCGTGGTCGCTCGCGACCGCGGCGTCAGGGCTCGCGGGGACGCTCGGGCTGATGCTGATCGCGCGCGCGATGGTCGGCGTGGGCGAGGCCAGCTACGCGACGCTGAGCCCGACGATCATCGACGACCTCTCGCCGCCGGCGCGGAAGAACCGCTGGCTCGCGATCTTCTTCGTCGCGACGCCGATCGGATCCGCGCTCGGGTTCCTCTTCGGCGGGGTCGTCGACGAGCACTGGGGGTGGCGCGCCGCGTTCCTCCTCGCCGGCGGGCCGGGGGTCGTGCTCGCGATCGGTGCGCTGCTGATCGCGGAGCCGCCGCGCGCGGCTCCCGCGGTTGCGCGATCGGGGGGAGCGGCGAGCGTCTACCGCGAGCTCGCGAAGAACCGGCTCTTCGCGTTCGCGGTCGCGGGTTACGTGGCGCAAACCTTCGCGCTCGGCGGTTTCGCGAACTGGGGAGTGGAGTTTCTCTACAGGCGCATGGGCATGGATCTCACGCGCGCGGACCTCGCGTTCGGCGGCGTGACGGTGGTGACGGGCCTCGCGGGGACGGCGCTCGGCGGCTGGCTCGCCGACAAGTGGCCGGGCGACGATCGCGCGCGCGCCGCGGTGATGGTCTGCGCGTGGTCCTCGATCGTCGCGGCGCCGATCGCGCTCGCTGCGCTGTTCATGCCGACGCAGGCGACCTTCATCGCTGCGCTCGGCGCTTGTCAGCTCGTGATCTTCACGAGCGTCGCGCCCACGAACGCCGCCGTGCTGCTCAGCGTGCCGGCGACGCAGCGCGCGAGCGCGATGGCGGTGACGATCCTCGCGATCCACGTGCTCGGCGACATCCTCTCGCCGGTGGTCATCGGCGCGTCGGCGGACCTGTTCCACGACAGCCCGCTGCGCGGCTCTGGCGGGACGGGGCTCCTCGTCGGCATGACGACGCTGCCGCTCGCGCTCGCGATTTCGGGTGTGCTGTGGTGGTACGGCGCGCGCACGAGGGCGGGCGCCCCGGCGGCGGCGCTGGCCGAAGCGAGCGGGCCCGTTCAGTCGCCGAGGTAGAGCTTGAGCGCGCGTGCCGCGCCGGGCTTGTCGAAGGGGATGCCGGCGAGCTCGTCGCGCCGCGAGATCTGGTCGAAGAGCTCGGTCAAGAAGGCGTGGAAGGCCTCGGACTCGTGGACGGCGGCCTCGAGGCGCGGCGGGTCGAGGAGGTCGGTCTCTTCGAGGCTCGCCATCGCGCCCATGAAGCCCTCGAAGCGCGGGTAGTCGCCGACGCGCAGCAGCGGGTAACCCATCGCGCGGAAGTACGCGAGGAACTCGCGGACGAAGGCGAAGCTCGCGGCCCCGGTCCATCCGTCCTCGCGCGCCTCCGCGTGGCGCGCCTTGATGGCGAAGGCGCGCAGGATCTGGGCGAAGCACCAGACGTCGCGGCGCAGTCGCTCGCTCGTCGCGCGACGCACGGCCTCCTCGTCGAAGACGCGGCCCTCTTCGAGGCGCGCGCCGAGCGACTTCGCGAAGAAGAGGACCGCGTTCTGCAGCGCGGGCCGGAGGTTCGAGGTCACCTGGCGGACGCGGGCGCGGAGCTCGGCCTCGGGGGTGGCCGCGTCGATCGTGGGTAGGTCGTGCTCGAAGGTGCGGCGCATCTCGAGGCGGAGGTTGGCCGAGATGCCCGTGAGCGCGCCCTTGATGGCGACGAGGCGGTGAGCTTCGCCCACGAGGTCGTCGTGCCGAGCGGCGATCTCGGGGGCGGGGACGCGCAGCAGATCGCGCTCGAAGCTGTCGGCGAGGAGCTCGCCGGCGCGTTGGCGGAGGTAGCTCGACAGCGCGCGCGCGTCGCTGCGCAGCACGGCGAGCACGAGCCAGGCGCGCCCCGCGATGCGGCGTTCGGTCGGGTCGACCGCGATCGCGTCGAGCAGGCGCAGGTAGCGCAGCATGCGGAAGAGCGCGAGGAACGTCAGCGCGACGAGGCGGTGCGCTTCCTCGCCGGGCACGCGCTGGATGAGCTCGAGCACCTGCACCGAGCCGATGCGGTCGAACTCGGGCCGGAATTCCAGCGCGCGCAGGGGGTTGAAGTAGGCGCTCTGCGCGACCTCGCGGATCGCGCTGGAGAGGTGCGCGTAGAAGAGGCGGAGCGGTATGCGCGAGAGGCGGAGCAAGCCCGCGCCGACCTCGAGCAGGTTCGTCAGCCCGTGCCGCAGCACGCCGAGGCTGGCTTCGGGGGAGTCCTGGCCCATCGACGCCGCGAGCAGGCGCGTGCGGGCGTTGTCCTCGGGCAGCACGGTCTCGAGGTAGCGGTGGAACACGAAGGCGCGATCGTGCTGGCCGAGCAGCGCGCGCGAGAGCTGGACGATGCGCTGCATCGCCTCGCGCGCGTGGCCGAGGTGCTCGCGGAAATCGTGGCTGACGGTGGCGCGCCGCCGACCGGGGCCGGGGTGATTGCGCGGGTTGGCGAAGCACGCGAGGCCCTTGAGGAGGATCTCGAGCTCGAAGAGGCTCTCCTCCTTCTTGTCGGCGGACAAGCCAGCGAGCCACGCTTCGCGGGCGAGCTGCTGCTCGCGGCGCAGGCCGCGCGTGTCGCGGAGCAGCTCGGCGTACGCGTTGCGCCCGGCGGGCGACGCTTCGCGGGGGGCGGCGGGCGGCGGGGCCATCGTCACGGCGTGGGGCCCTCTCTTCTCAGCGACGAGCCTTGAAGTCGAACGGGTAGATCACGGCCGTCCTCTTGCCGCTGGGCGATCGCGGGTACGCGAGGCTCTTTGCGACCTCGAGCATGCAGGCGTCCAGGTCGGCGGCGTGCACGGTGCTCTCGTCCTGCGCGACGCCGGCCTTCTCGAGCTTGCCGTCGGGCGCGAGGTCGAAGCGCAGCGTGACGCGGCCGCTCTCGCCGGGGTGGCCTTTCGCCCAGAGGTCGAAGCAGCAGCGGAAGGCGTCGCGCTTCGACTTGATGACGTCGATCACCGGGCGGAGGCGGTCGCTCGAGCCGGCGTCGGCCGCGGTGAGCGCGTTGTTCATGACGACGCCCTTGTCGGGCGGATCGTTCGTGATGTCGGCCGCGAGATCGCGGCAGTCACGCGCCGTCTCGGGCGGGTGGGTCGGCGTCGCGGCGCCCGCGTCGGTCGAGGCGAGCTTCGTGGCGGCCGCGGGCTCCTGCGAGGGGGTCGCGGCCGCGGCTCGCGGGGGCGCCGGCGTGAGGGTGGCGCTCGACGCGGGCGCGTCGGCAGCGGCGGGGGGCGGGAAGGGCGGCGGCGAGCCCCCGGTGCAGGCTACGGCGACGGTCGCCGCGAGGAAGCCCGCGAGGACGAGGACGTTGGTTGTGGCGCACGCGCGCATGGCGAGATAGTAGCGGCAACCTGAGGCCCATGGCGAACCGTCGACGAGAGCGGGCCGGCGTCGCGGCGATCGTCGTCGCGCTGGCGGTCCTGGGCGCGCCGGCCTGCGGTAGCGAGGACGGGCTCGCGCTGTGCGGGACGATCCCGGCGGGCGGGTGCCCGATCGGGCGCGGGGGCACGTGCGACGACCCGACGTGCACCGGCGTGTACGACTGTTCGGGAGGCACGTGGCGGGTCGCCGAGCGCTGCTCGCCGCGGGTAGGGGGCGACGCGGGCGCCCCGCGTGATGGCGGCGCGCCCGACGCGGCGTGCGGATCGGTGACGATCGACACCACGGGCGAGGCGATCGGCTGCAAGCCCGATCTGGAGCTGCCCGACTGCCCCGTGGCCGCGGCCGAGCAGTGCGCGAGGGCGGCATGCCTCACGGGGTGCACGGACTTCTTCCTGTGCACGGCCGACGGCTATCGAGCGGTCGCGTACTGCGACGACTCGGGGGCGCTCGTGGCCTCGAAGCGCTGAGAAGTCGGGACGCCTCGCGGCGCTCCCGTCGGCGTCGCGATCGCGGTGGGTGCGCGCCCGACGGACGGACGCCTCTCAGCTCGCGCGCAGGAAGGGGCCCCACTCCTCGAACGGCGCCGGCTCGCCGTGGAGCAGCTGCATGGTCGCCGACCAGCGCGGCGCCGCGGGCGCGCGCAGCAGGCGCATCCCGGCCTCGTCGGGCGTCCTGCGGCCCTTGCGGAGGTTGCATGGCCGGCACGCCGTGACGAGGTTCTCCCACGAGTCGGGGCCGCCGCGCGAGCGGGGCATGACGTGGTCGATGTTGAGGTCGCGCACGGGCGCGTGCCGCGCGCAGTACTGGCACTGATGGCCGTCGCGGAGCATCAGGTTGCGGCGCGTCAGGCGGACGGCGGCCCTGCGCACACGCTCGTAGCGGCGCAGGTGCAGGATGCGCGGGACGCGCAGCGCGCCGCCGACGATCGGCAGCGCGTCGTCGCGCTCGCGCACCGGCAGGTCGCGCCAGCGGGCGAACTCGTGCAGCTCGCCGGCCTCGTCGAGCGCGAGCGCCGCGCCGCCGAACAGCAGCAGGAGCCCGCGGCGCGCCGTCGTCACCTGGACGGGGACGAAGAGGCGGTTGACGAGGAGGACCGGCAGCTGGAGCGGGTCGCGCGGGAGCGGGCAGGCGCGGGGCCCGACCTCGGCCGATCGGTTCCGGGGGGCCGGCTCCGCGCGGAGATCCGCGTCGCGTGGGGCGGCAGCTGGTGGCACCCCTCATTTGTAGCAGCGGAACGGGCGTTGGGGCAGCCGGGGCGTCCGCGACCGCGAGGCGGACTCGTTCGCCCGCCGGCTCGGCACCGGTGGTAGAGGATGCGCCATGACGAGCGCCCTTTCTCGCGTCGCGCCTCGCGGCGGAGCCGAGCCTTGAGCGCGAACGGGCCCTCGCGGCCGCGCCGCGTCGGGCCGAGGACCGAACCGCCCGCGGGGCCGCCGTGGGACGAGCCGCTCGCTCGCGCCGCGTTCGCGTTCGTGGACTTCGAGATGACGGGCCTGCGTCCCGAGCGCGATCGCGTGGTGGAGGTGTGCATCGAGCGCGTCGTCGGCGGGCGCGTCGTGGACCGGCTCGAGTCGCTGGTGCGGCCCGATCCGCCGGTGACTGGCAACGTGCACGTGCACGGCATCGACGCGGCCGCGGTGGCGTCGGCGCCGTCGTTCGCCGAGCTCGCACCGCGCGTCGAGGAGCTGCTCGACGGCGCCGTGCTCGTGGCTCACGCGGCGGCGTGGGACGTCGCGTTCCTCGAGGCGGAGCTCGCGCGCGCGGGTCGGCCGCGGCAGGTCGCGCACTTCCTCGACTCGCTGACGCTCTCGCGGCGGGCGTTCGTCCAGGAGAGCCACAGCCTCGCCGCCCTCTGCGCGGCGTTCGGCATCGTGCGGGCGCGCGCCCACCGCGCCGGGGACGATGTCGAGGCGCTCCGCAGCGTGTTCGCGCGCGCTCTCGTCGAGATCGGGGCGGCGACCCCCCGCGAGCTCTGGCACGTTCGCGCCGGCGAGCGAAAAGCTCGGCCGGAGATCCTCGCGGCGGCGATCGCCGCCTTGGAGCGAGGCGGGGAGGTTCGCGTCCGTTACCGGCCGGCGGGACGCGGCGCCGAGGATCTCCGCGTGGTCGTGGTCGGGGTGCGAACGGACCTCGACCCCCCGCGCGTTCTCGGCTATCTGCTCCCGTCGCGCAGCCGCCGAGAGCTCCGGGCCGACCGCATCCTCGCGCTCGAACCGGGCACCGACTCCGCGGAGGGCTCCGTAGGGGGCGCCGGCGGCGCGACGCCGGGCGCCGGGCCCGGGCCCACGACCGGAGGGCGGCCCGGAGATGGCTCGTAGAGGAGACGTGACGGTGAGCTCGGACGTAAAGAACCTGGTCCTTCGCGGCGCGCTGGCGCTGTCCACCGTCGCGTTCGCAGGCTGTCCGAGCGCGAACAGCCCCGATGGATCGCGCCCCGACGCGGCCGAAAAATGGCTCCGTCGCGCGCAGCAGGACTACCAGACCTGCGACGTCGACGAGGCGCGTGACTCGATCGGCAAGGCGCTCGCGATCGTCCCTGGCGACCCCGAGGTGCGCCTGGTCGCGGCGCGCATCGCCCTCGCCCGTCTCGATTACGACGAGGTCCTCCGCCAGCTCAAAGAGGTCCGCACCTCCGAGGCCGCGGGCCTGCGCGGCAGGGCGCTCTGGTACAAGGGCGAGCTCGAGGCCGCCGCCGACGAGCTCGAGGCGATGCTCAACGACCCCGAGGTCAAGGACGACTGGGCGAAGGCGATCGCCAAGCTCGCGCGCCGCGGTGCCGGTCGCACGCCGTTCGCGCACGCGGGCGGGATGCTCGCGGCCATCGAGATGCCGCACGTGAACCCGTCGGTGCCGTACTTCGTGGTGCCGCTCGAAATCGACGGTGAGGCGGGCCTCGCCCTCATCTCGACCGGCAACGCCGAGGTCGTGCTCGACAGCGCCACCCGCCCGGAGCCGAGCTGGGTGTCGCTCCGCTTCGGCGAGCGCTTCGAGGTGCGCGACGTCCCCGCGCTCGCCCAGGATCTGTCGGGCATCTCGAAGGAGCTCGGCGCGCCGATCCGCGCCCTCCTGGGGGTGAACGTGCTCCGGCACATGAACGTGACGCTCGACTACTTCGGGCGGCAGTTCGTCGCGCGGAGCTTCGCGGCGCCGCCCCCGCCGGCGGCGACTCGCGTCGACCTCTGCTACGCGCGCGGCGGTGGCATGGTCCTTCGCAGCGGGTTCGACGGTGAGAAGGGCCCGAAGGCGGCGCTGCTCGTCGACACGGCGATGGAGTTCCCGATCGCCTTGGATCAAGGGGGTTGGAAGAAAGCGGGCGTGGACGTGGCGTCGATGCGCACGGTCCCGCAAGCGCCGCAGCTCAAGGAGGGCGTGGTCGGCATGTTGAGGCTCGGGGCGTTCGACGTGCCCAAGGTCCCCGGCGTGTTCGGCGCGCCGATCGAGGGCGTCGAGAAGCTGCTCGCGATCGACCTCGACGGGGTGGTGGGCGCGGGGCTGCTCGCGCAGTTCCGCCTCACGCTCGGCGACGGCGGGCGCGTGGCGTGGTTCGAGGACAACTCCTCGATCGCGAAGCTGCTCGCGCAGCCGGCGGCGCCCGCGCCGCCCGCGCCTCAGGCGGCGCCTCCGCTCAACCAGGGCGCCGGGCCTGCGCCGTCGATGGCGCCCGCGGCGCCTCCGCCTTCGAAGAAGGCGCCGCCGCCGGCCAAGAAGAAGCCGAAGCCCTGATCGTGGGTGCGACCGTGTCCGCAACCCCTCACGATGAGCCGCACATGGAAGGCTTCCTCGCCGTCTACGCAGGCAGCTTCGACCCGGTCACGTTCGGCCACCTCGACCTCGTCGAGCGCGCGAGCAAGCTCTTCGAACAGGTCGTGATCGCGATCGGCTTGCACCCCTCGCGCAAGCCCGCGTTCTCCTTCGACGAGCGGCTCGCGCTCCTTCAGCAGGTCACGGCCTCGTTCCCGAACGTGCGCGTCGAGGCCTTCGACGGGCTGCTCATCCACTACTGCCAGCGCATCGGAGCGCGCGTGATCGTCCGCGGCCTGCGCGCGGCGACGGACTTCGAGTACGAGCTCCAGATCGCGCACGCGAACGCCGACATGGCGCCGCAGGTCGACACCGTCTTCCTTCCGACGCGCACCAACTACGGCTTCGTTTCGGCGTCGCTCGTGCGCGAGATCGCGAGCCATGGCGGCGACGTGTCGCACTACGCGCCCACGCCCGTGTGCGTCGCGCTCGCCCAGAAGTTCGCTCCGAAGGGCTGATCGCCTCCTCGCGGGGCAACCGCGCGGTCGCCATTCGCAGCGTGCCCCCGCTCGGCGTCGGCTAGTAGCTCGACATCGGCGTCGGCATGAACAGGAGCGCGAACACCACGAGCGACAGCACCGCGACCGCGCGCCGCGCCGGCGTGAGCTCGCCTTCCTCGGTCGGCGGGTGGTAGCCGCCGGTCATGCGGCGCAGCAGGTGCAGCAGGCCGAACCACATCAGCCAGAACATCGAGTTGGTGACCCCCTTGAGCGCTTCGTCCCAGACGGGCGACGAGGCGTGGGAGAGGGCGGCGATCACCGCCGCCGAGCCGTGGTGGCGGATCACGGGCAGCTCGAAGGAGGCGAGGTTCGCCGCGAAGGCGATCAGCAGGCCCCAGTGCAGCGCGCGCGCGACGCGGTTCGCCCGCGGGCCGAGCAGCGCGTAGAGCACGTGCCCGCCGTCGAGCTGGCCAATGGGGATGAGGTTTAGCGCCGTCACGAAGAGGCCGCTCCAGCCGGCGAAGGCGAGCGGCGTGAGGAACACGTCGTGGCCGGCGGGGATGGGGCCGAGCACGACGCGCTTGATCAGGAGGTAGAGCAGGCTCTGCCCTTCCTGCAGGCCTTCTCCGCTGATCGGCCGGATGGGCGACTCGAGGAGCCCGAAGACGAGCACGGGCAGCGCAACCGCGAGCCCCGCGAGCGGGCCGGAGGCGCCGATGTCGAGGAGGGCGTTGCGCGACCGGATGCGCTCGGGCATCGAGATGACCGCGCCCATCGTGCCGAACGGGCTGAGCAGCGGGAGCGGGATGAAGTAGGGCAGGGACGCGGGCACGCCGTGCCAACGGGCCGCGAAATAGTGGCCGAACTCGTGGGTGAGCAGGATGGCGAGCAGCGCCGTCGCGAACGTCGCGCCGCCGGTGACCCCCACGGACGCGACCGTCACGACGAAGAGCGCGAGGTTCCACTTCCAGCGCAGCGTGTGGGGGGCGGCCGCGGCGTCGGGGGCTGCAGGAGCCTCGACCGGGGCGGGCGCCGCGGCGGCTTCCACCGGGGCGCCCTCCGCGTGGTCGTCGGGGGCGGGCGGCTCCGGGTCGGTGGGCATCCGCCTAGGTTGGTCGCAGCGGGGCGGCCGCTCAAGGCCGAAGCGAAGGGCGCGGCCGCCGCGTGCCGAGCTACGCGCGCCCGGCGCGAACGAGGCGTGGCGGTCGCGTGACCGAAAGTGGGCGCGGGAGGCGCCTTCCGCGCGCGCCGGCCGCCCGCAGGATACCGACGGACCGCGCACGCCGCTTGCGACGGCCGAGCGCATGCCCGACCTCGCCCCGCCGGCCCGCCGACCACCCGACCTCGGCGCGTTCACTCGCTCGGCGCTCGTCGGAGCTACCGCCTCGCTCTCCGACCTCGCGGTCGTCGCGTTCGCCGTCGGCGCGCTGCACCTGTCGCCGCGCGCCGCCAACCTGCCCGCCCTGCTGCTCGGCGCGGCCGTGCAGTTCGTCGGCAACCGCCTCTTCGCGTTCCGCGCCTCCGCCGGCGCGCTCCGCCGCCAGCTCGCGCTCTTCGCCCTCGCCGAGGCCGGCGCGCTCGCGCTCAACGGCGCGCTCTACCACCTCGTCGCGACCGCCCTCCCGCTCTCGGTGGTCGGCGCGGTCCTCGCGCGCGCCGCCACCACGAACGCCGTCTACGTGCTCTACAGCTACCCCCTCTGGCGGCGCGTCTTCCGGCCCGCCGAGAGCGCCGTCCGCGCGGCGGGTTGACGGCCGCGGGCGTCGCCGCGACGCTCGGCTCCTGGCTGCAGACGGCTCGCTGCCCGCGCCTTCGACCGCATGCCCGCACTCGTCGATAGCACCGCTCCGCGCCCGTACCGGGGCCGCTTCGCGCCCTCGCCGACCGGCCTGCTCCACCTCGGCAGCGCCGCGACCGCCGTCCTCTGCGCGGCCGCCGCCCGCGCGGCGCGAGGCGCGCTCGTCCTTCGCGTCGAGGACCTCGATCGCGAGCGCGTCCTGCCGGGCGCGGCGGACGAGATCCTGGACGACCTGCGCTGGCTCGGCCTCGCGTGGGACGAGGGGCCGGACGTGGGTGGGCCCCACGCGCCCTACGTGCAGTCCGCCCGCCTGCCGCTCTACGAGGCAGCGCTCGCCCGTCTCGAGGGCGCCGGGCACACCTATCTGTGCGACTGCTCGCGCGCCGAGATCGCGCGCGCCGCGAGCGCGCCGCACGAGGGCGACGAGGGGCCGCGCTACCCGGGCACGTGCCGGCCGCACGGCATGATCGCCCGCGCGTTCCGCAGGCCACCGGCCGTGCGGCTCGCGATCCCCGAGGGCGAGGCCGGCCGCGTCGCCTTCGAGGACGGCGTGCTAGGCCCGCGGGTCGAGCATGCGTCCGACCGGCAGGGCGACTTCGTCTTGCGGCGCGCGGACGGCGTCTTCGCCTACCAGCTCGCCGTCGTCGTCGACGATCTCGCCATGGGCATCACCCACGTCGTTCGGGGCGCGGACCTCGAGGCGTCGACGGCGCGACAGGTGCTCCTCGCGCGGCTGCTCGGCGGCGTCGCCCCGGCGTTCGCGCACGTGCCGCTCGTCACCGGGCCGGAGGGCGCTCGCCTGGCGAAGCGCGCCCGCGGCGTGTCGCTTCGCGACCAGCGGGCGGCCGGTCGCGACCCGCGCGAGTTGGTCCGCGCCGTCGCGCGAGCGTACGGCCACGACGTGGGCGACGCGCCGGACCCGATCGCAGTGCTCGCCGCCTGCCTGTCGCTCGCTCGACTCCGCGGCAGGAGGGTCGCTTCCGAGGCGCTCGACGGCCTTCTGTAGCGCAATCCGCCGAGGAGCTACACGCGGCCGCGGATCTCCGATAAGACGGGACGTCGCGAGGAAGCGCGCCAGGCTCGGTGCCCGGCGCCCGTGAGCGCTCCGGCGCTCCCGGCTTTGCCCCCTCGCGCACCGCCTGCTAAGGCCTGTGCAGCGCGGCAGACCCGACACATCCCCACGAAGCCTGAGCGGGCGGCCTGGCGTCGCCCGAGAGACCATGGGTCGTTCGACCCCTTCCTACACAGTATCCGATTTTCCCGCAGTCGATCCACGCGGGCGTGACCACGACGACGCCCAGGCTCCGCCGCGCCCCCGCGTGCCCGCAGAGCCCGGGCCCAACGACCCGACGCGCCACGACGTCGTTCTCGACGAGGCGCGCATCGATCCGGACGTCCAGAAGGTCGTCAAGCGCCTGACGCGCGCCGGTTTCGAGGCGTACCTCGTCGGAGGCTGCGTGCGCGACCTCCTGCTCGAGCGGCGGCCGAAGGACTTCGACGTGGCGACGAGCGCGCGCCCGGAGGAGGTGCGCGCCCTGTTCCGCAACTCGCGGATCATCGGCCGCCGGTTCCGGCTCGTCCACGTGCTGTTCCACGGCGGCAAGGTGATCGAGGTCGCCACGTTCCGGCGCAACCCCAAGGACGAGGCCGACGAGGGGGCCGAGCTGCTCATCCGCAGCGACAACGTCTTCGGCGACGCGCACGAGGACGCGGTCCGCCGCGATTTCACGATGAACGCGCTGTTCTACGACCTCGAGGCGCAGCAAATCCTCGACTGGTGCGGCGGCATGGAGGACGTGCGCCGGCGCGTGGTCCACACGATCGGCGAGCCCGAGGTGCGCTTCCGCGAGGACCCGATCCGCATCCTGCGCGCGCTCAAGTTCGCCGGGCGGCTCGGCTTCGCCATCACCCCCGACGTGTACGACGCCATCGTGTACTGCCGGGAGGCGCTCGCGCTCGCGGCGCGCCCGCGCGTCTCGGAGGAGATCCTGCGCCTGATGCGCGGAGGCCAGGCGCGCCGGACGATCTACCTCGCCTGGGAGACGGGCGTGCTCGACGTGCTGCTCCCCGAGCTCTCGTCGCTGCTCTACGACGACGGTGCGGGGGAGGGCGCCGGGCGGCGGCTCTGGCGGCTCCTCGACACCATCGACCGTCGGACCAACGAGGACGGCCCGCTCGACGACACCGTGCTCTGGGCGCTGCTCCTGCTCGAGCCCATCCGCGAGGCGTGCGAGGGCGCGCCCGACCGCGGCGAGGCGGTGGCCGACTTCCTCGAGCCCCTCGTCGAGCGCATCGCGCTCTCGCGGCGCTACGCCGACGGAATCCGCCGTATCGTGGCCGTCCTGCCGCGGCTCTACGCCGGTCGCCCCGGGCGTTTCGCGAAGACCGAGCTCTTCGACCTGGCCGTCGAGGTCGCGCTCGCCGACCTCGCCGCGCGCGGCGAGCCGACCGAGGCCCTCGAGCGCCTGCGCCCGCCGCCTCAAGCCCGCCGGCGCCGCGGCGACGACGGTCGGCCCGCGCACTGACCTCGTCGGCCGAATCGCGGTCGCGACGGAGTTCGTTGGAACCTCTGCCGCGATCGTGTCTCAATACGGCCGTGCGGACTCTGCGAACCTCGGCCACTCGACGCCTCCTGGCGGCGCTCCTCGCGGTGCTGCTGCCGGTCCTGCTCGGCGTCGTGCCGGCCGGCGCCGAGGGGCCCATTCTGCACGAGCTCCTCCCGCCCGACCCGAGCGAGGACGTCGCCTTCGGCACCACGACGATCGACGGCGACCTCCCCGCGGCGATCCAGACGCCGAGCGGCCTGGCCACCGCGCCCGACCCGCGCCGCGGGCCGGATCCGCGCCGCACCTACGCGGGCGGCACGACGGACGACGGCCCGGAGACCACCTACGAGCCGGACCGCGACACGCGCCGCCCCGACGTCGAGTCTTACGACGACCCGTTCTCGCCCGCGACCGCGCCGTTCAAGCGCCTGCGCGCCTACGACGCGGTCGACGCGGCCTACACGCTGCGGGTGCAGAGCCGCACGCTCAAGCCGGTCGCGGTCGGCGGCGCCGTCGGCCCGGGCGACGAGCCGTTCTACGGCGACCTCTCGGTGGATCTGGTCCCCGGGCAGCCCGTGCGCGTCCCGACGGTCGGCCCCGGCGCGAGGCTCCTGCGCATGCACGTCAGCCCCGCTGTGCCGGTGACGGTGCTGCGCGACGGCGTCGACAACTGGTTCGTGCGCGGGACGACGGCCGGGCGCGTGCGGCTCGTCGTCGAGATCGCGATCGCGCGCGCCACGTTCGGCAGCGACTTCGCCGACGTCGACTGGGCGGACCTCGACAAGCTCGGTCACCCGCAGCCGGCCGCTCATCACGCGGCCGCCCTCGAGGTCGCGCAGGCGATCGGCGTCTCGCGCGCGATCCGGCCGCGCGAGGTCGTCCGCAAGATGGTGGCCTACTTCCGCGCGTTCGCCCCGTCGGAGGACCCGCCCCGCGGTCGCGACGACATCTACCTGGACCTCGCGCTGTCGAAGAAGGGCGTCTGTCGGCACCGCGCGTTCGCCTTCCTCGTGACCGCGCTCAACCTCGGCATCCCCGCCCGCATGGTCGTCAACGAGGCGCACGCCTGGGTCGAGGCCCACGACGGCGCGCTGTGGCACCGCATCGACCTCGGTGGCGCCGCGCGTGAGCTCGACGCCGCTCCGGACGCCGACAAGCCGCCGTACGTCCCGCCGCCCGACCCGTATGCGTGGCCGGAGGCGCGCGATTCCGGGCAGGACCTCGCCGAGCGCGCCCGAAGTGGGCAGCAAGGCCCCGCGGGCGGGGCGAACGGAGCCGCGTCCGGGTCGGCGTCGGCCGCCGCGAGCTCCGCCGCGCCGTCGGGATCGGGGGACGCTCCGGCTCCTCCGTCGCCGACGGGCGAGCCCGACGCGCCGCGCGGACCGCCCGCCGAAATCACGCTGAAGGCGGTCGACGGCGACGTGCGGCGAGGCTTCCCGCTGCGCGTTCGGGGCGAGGTCGCCGCCGGATCGGCGCCCTGCGCGCACGTCCGCGTGGACGTCCTGCTTCGCGGGCGTGCGCTCGCCGACGCCGCGCGCGTGGGCTCGCTCTCCACCGATGAACGAGGCGCGTTCGACGGGGCGGTGGTCATCCCGCGCGAGCTGCCGGTCGGCGACTACGAGCTCTCGGTGTCGACCGCTGGCGACGCCCGCTGCGGGGCCGGCGTCTCGCGCTGACCGGGGCCGTCCTTCGCGATCCGCCGCGGCCGCCGACCGCCGCCGAGGCAGGCCTCACGGCCGGGCGATGCGGGGCTCGAGGACGAACCGGGCGAGCTCGCGCACGTAGGGGTCGTCGTGGTCGACGAGCGCCGCGGCCGCGAGGCGCCGAGTGGAATCCCCCCGGAAGAGGGCGCGGAACGCGCTCTCGAGGGCGGATCGCGACGGAAGCGGCACGCCTCCCCGCTCGAGCCCGACCTTGTTCAGCGCTCGAACGCGAGCGCGATCGCCCGCGACGATGACGAAGGGCGGCACATCTTGCTCGACCATCGCTCCGCCTGCGAGGAACGCGCGCGCACCGACGCGCACGAACGGCGCGACGGCGACCTGGCCGCCCGTCACGACGTGGTCGCCGATCACGACGTGGCCGCCGAGCAGCGTCGCGTTGGCGAGCGTGACGCCGTCGCCGACGATCGCGTCGTGCGCGACGTGCGCGCTCGCCATGAAGAGCCCGCCGCGGCCTACGCGCGTGACGCCGCCGCCGCGATCGGTGCCGGCGTGGACGGTCACGTGCTCGCGGAACACGTTGTCCGAGCCGATCTCGACGCGCGTCGGCTCGCCGGCGTGGCGGCGGTCCTGCGGCTCGCCGCCGAGGACCGCGAAGGGGTGCACGACCGAGCGCGCGCCGAGCGTCGTCCTCGCGCGCACGATCGCGTGGGCGTGGAGCACGCAGCCGTCGCCGATGCGCGCGCCGGCCTCGACGACCGCGAACGGCCCGATCCCGACGCCCACGCCGAGCTCCGCCTCCGGCGCGACGAGAGCCGTGGGGTGCACGCTGGTCGCGACGGGCGAGCCGCTCATCGGATCACGGCTGGCGGTCGACGATCGACGCGAGCAGCTCGCCCTCGGCGCAGAGCGCGCCCTCGACGCTCGCCTCGCCGCGGAGCTTCCACACGTTGGAGCGGTGGTGGAGCACCTCGACGTAGAGGTCGAGCTTGTCGCCGGGGCTCACGGTGCGGCGGAACTTCGCCTTGTCGATGCCGAGGAAGAACATCAGGTTCGACACTGGATCGAACGGGTCCGACGCGTACGCGAGGATGCCGCCGATCTGCGCGAGGGACTCCAGGATGAGCACGCCCGGCATGATCGGCCGCTCGGGGAAATGCCCGGGGAACCAGGGCTCGTTGTAGGCGACGCACTTGTGGCCGCGGATGCTCTTGCCGGCGACGATCTCGGTGACCCGGTCGACCATCACGAACGGGAAGCGGTGCGGAAGGATCGCCAGTATCTGGTGGATATCCAGCGAGACGGCCTCTTTTGTGCGTTCCGTGCTCAACGCGGTCTCCTCTTGCGCGGCCCGTCGCCAGGCTCGGGGTCCGGGCTCCTCCGCGCGGCGTCGCCGTCCGCGAGCGCCCGCGCCGTGGCGCGGAGCCACCGCGTGCGATCGACCGCAGGATAGCCCGCCACGACCGCGCCGGGGGCGACATCGCCGATCACGCCGGCCTTGCCCGCCAGCCGGGCGCCGTCGCCCACCGTGACGTGGTCGGCGACGCCGGCCTGACCGCCGACGAGCACGCCGGCGCCGATGCGCGACGACCCTGCGAACCCGGCCTGCGCGGCGACCATCGAGCCCGGCCCGATGACCACGTTGTGCCCGACGTGGACGTGCGCGTCGAGCTTCGCGCCGCGGCCGACGACGGTCGGTCCGAGCGTGCCCGCGTCGATCGTCGAGAGCGGTCCGATCTCGACGTCGTCCTCGATCACGACGCCCCCGAGCTGCGGGACGCGGACGGCGCCCGCGCTCGAGATCGCGAAGCCGAACCCCGGTCGCCCGACCACCGCGCCCGCGCCGACGAGAACGCGCGCCCCGAGGCGCGCGCCGCCGTAGATGACGGCGTTTGGCTCGATGCGCGCCCCCGGGCCGATGCGCGATCCGGCGAAGATCACCGCTCCGGGGCCGATCGAGGCCGTGGGGTGGACGTCGGCGCCCGCGTCGACGTGCGCGAGCGCGCGGTCGTCGCCGGGCGGGGGCGGGGCGAGGCGCCCGAGCAGCCGCGCGAGCGCGAGCGCCGGCTGCGGGTGACACCACCGCCGGCCCGCGGCTACGAGCGGCGCGAGTGCCTCGTCCACGAGGATCGCCGCCTCGGAGCCCGTTGCGAGCCGCACGAAGCGCCGCGCGGTGAGCGGCGCGAGGTCGCCCGCCTCGGCGTCCTCGAGCGGCGCCACGGCGCGCACGACGAGATCGCCCGCGCCCGGGTCGAGCGTGCCGCCGAGCCCGGCCGCGAGCTCGCCGAGGCGCGCCGGCGCAGCGAGCGCGACGCCTCGCGGCTCGCCCGCCCTACTTGGCTTCCTTCTTCTCGTCGCCGCCACTCGAGTCGCCCGCGTCGCCCGAGTTGTACATCTGCACGACCTGCTCTGTCAGATCGAGGTCCGGCCGCGCGTACGGCGCGGCCTGCCGATCGAGGATCAGCTCGTAGCCGCTCTTTTTCGCCACGCGGCCGATGACCGTCATCATCTTCTTGAGGATCGGCCCCGTGAGCTCGCCCTGCTTTTTCTGCAGCTCCTTGTTGTAGTCGACGAAGACCGTCTGCAGCTCGATCATGCGCCGCTGCCAGTCCTCCATGCGCTTTTGCAGCGCCTCGCGCGACAGCACCCGGGACTGCTTCTCGATGTCCTCGCGCGCGCGCCCGAGCTCGGTCTGCTTGCCGTCGAGCTCCTGCTGGCGCTTGTCGAAGAGCTTCTTCAGCGTCGCTTGCGCGCGGATGCCGTCCTCGGTCGACATCACCGCGTGCTGGACGTCGACGACGGCGATCTTCGCGTCGGCGCGCGCCTGTGCAGGCGAGGCGAGGCCGATCGCGAGGGCACCGATCGCGAGGAGCCGGGGGAGGGGGCGGGCCTTCATCGGGCCATGCGCTTAGCACCGCTCGGGCGACGTGGGCAGATGCAGCGGTGCGCGAGGCGCGCGGGCGCGGTCTCGGGCCGGCCGCCGGGGCGGGTTGGCGCTGGCCCGCCGCGCTCCGCAGTCGCGCGCGCAGGCCGCCTCGTGCTCTCCTATCGGCACCCCGCATGCGTCGACCTGCAACCTCGTTCCTGCCGCTCTTCGCCGCCCTCGCCCCGCTCTTCGTCGCCTGTAGCCCGCTCGACGAGGCGTCGAACCCGCTCTCGATCGCAGCTCCGGGGCCGGAGCCGGGGGACGCGCCCTTCCGCGTCCGCGGCAGCGTGCAGCAGGTCTTCGTCACGCACGCCGATCCCGGCGCCGGCCTCGACCTCCGCGACGGCGCCGACGCCACGATCGCGACCGGCACGGCCGACCACCTGGGCAGCCTCGTGTTCCGCAAGCTCCCGCCCGGCAAGGGCTACCGCGTGCACACGGTCGGCGCGCCGAAGCCCGCGCGCTCCGACGCCGTCGACGTGGTCTCGGAGGCCGACAGCCTGCCGCCCGCGTCGTTCTACGCCTCGCAGAAGCTCTCGGCCGGGACGGGCTACCTCACGGTCCGCGACGGCACGACCCTCGCCGTGAACGTCACCTTGCCCGGCGCTCCCGAGGACGGCCCGTACCCGACCATCGTCAACTACTCGGGCTACGACCCGGCGCGCCCCGGCGAGCCCGTCGTCCACGGCAGCCAGGAGTCCTTCTGCGCGGCCATTCCGGTCCTCTGCGACGCGCCGTCCGACGCGAGCGCGCTCATCATGGCCGCGTGCGGCTACGCCACGGTAAGCGTCAACATCCGAGGCACGGGCTGCTCCGGCGGCGCCTACGACTACTTCGAGGCGCTCCAGCTCCTCGACGGCTACGACGTCGTCGAGACCGTGGCCGCGCAGGACTGGGTCAAGGGGCACCGCGTGGGCACGACCGGGCTCTCGTACCCCGGCATCACGCAGCTGTTCCTGGCGAAGACGCGCCCGCCGAGCCTCGCGGCCATCGTCCCCCTGAGCGTCATCGGCAACACGGCCACCACGCTCGTGCCCGGCGGCATCCTGAACGAGGGCTTCGCGCTCGCGTGGATCGAGCACGTCTACAACCGCGCGGCGCCGTACGGCCAGGGCTGGGAGCAGAAGCAGGTCGACGCGGGCGACACCGTCTGCGCGGAAAACCAGCTGCTCCACGATCAGCGCGTGAACAACGTCGAGCAGGCGCGGTCGCAGAAGTACTACGTGCCCGAGGTCGTCGACCCGCTGAACCCGACGAAGTGGGCCGACGTCATCGACGTGCCGGTCTTCCTCGCCGGCGGCTTTCAGGACGAGCAGACCGGTCCCTTCTTCACGACGCTGCTCGATCGCTTCAGCTCGGCGCCGAGCCGGCGGTTCACGGTCTACAACGGCGTGCACCCCGACGGCTTCTCGCCGCAGGTGCTCGTCGAGTGGAAGGCGTTCCTGGACCTCTACGTCGCCGAAGAGGTCCCGACCTATCCGCTCGCGATAAGCCTCCTCGCGCCGCAGGTCGCGGCCCAGGCCTTCGGCGTCGAGCTCTCCGTGCCCGAGAACCGCTGGGCGAGCTACGGATCGTGGGAGGAGGCGAAGGCCGCGTGGGAGGCCGAGCCCGAGGTGCGCGCGATCTTCGAGAACGGCGCCACCGAGCCCATCGGTGCTCCCCACGGTCGCTTCGAGGCCAGCTTCAGCGCGTGGCCTCCGAAGGAGACCGAGCCGCGCCGCTTCTACTTCCAGCCCGACGGGTCCCTCGGCGGATCGCCGCCGCAGGCCGCGGGGTCCGCGTCGACGTTCCGCCTCGACCCCACGGCCGGAGCGCGGGGCATCATGGGTGACGGTCCGGGCGTCTGGAGCTCGCTGCCCGCGTACGACTGGCGCGCGCCGGCCGAGGGGTACGCGGTCGGCTTCACCTCCGCGCCGCTCGACGAGGACCTCGTCATGCTCGGCACGGGCAGCGTCGACCTCTTCCTGCGCTCGCCCGTCGTGGACGCCGACCTCGAGGTCAACCTCACCGAGGTGCGGCCCGACGGCAACGAGATGTACGTGCAGAGCGGGTGGCTGCGCGCGAGCATGCGCAAGCTCGACGAGGCCGCGTCGACCGACCTATGGCCCGCTCCGTCCTTGCTCGGCGTCGACGCGGCCCCCCTCACCGTCGGCGCGTGGGAGAAGCTGCGCGTCGCGATCGCGGGCTTCGGCCACGTGTTCCGCAAGGGATCGCGCATCCGCGTCGCGATCGACACCCCCGGCGACAGCCGCGCCGACTGGCGCTTCGGGCTGCTCGAGTTCCCCGGTCCCGTCGAGTACGCGATCGGCCACGGGGCCGCGACGCCGTCGAGCGTCCTGCTCCCGGTCGTGCGCGGCGTGAAGGCACCCGCCGAGATCGCCCCCTGCCCGTCGCTTCGCGGACAGCCCTGTCGCGTGTTCGCCGCCACACCGAACGTGTCGTCGAAGTGACCCCTCGCTCCCGCGAGGCGCCTGCCGTCCACACCGTCGCTTCGATCCCGCGCTCGGTAGGGCTGTTCGGCTTCGCGCCGAGTGCCGTATCCTCGGCACCGAGGCCTCGCGTCCCGCGCGGCTTCTCCGACTTTCTCGACGAGGCCCCACGATGATCCGTGCTTCGACGTCGACCCGACTCACCGCCCTCGCGTCGCTCACGCTCTCGCTGCTGGGCGCCCAGGCGTGCGGTGGCGCCGACACCGAACCGACCTCCACGTCGGGCACGACGGCGACCGTCACCGGGACGACCACGGGCGTCGGCGGTGGAGGCGTCGGCGGCGCGATCACGACCGGCCAAGGAGGCCAGGGCGGCGGTGGGACGACGACGGGCGGGGGCGGCGCGGGCGGGCAGCCTCCACCGCCCTCGGACCAGGACGGCGACGGCATCTCCGACGCCGACGAGGGCAAGGACGACCCCGACGGCGATGGCAAGCCCAACTTCCTCGACGACGACTCCGACGGCGATGGCATTCCGGACTCCGTCGAGGCCGGCGACAAGGACGTCACGACGCCGCCGGTGGATCACGACGGCGACGGCACGCCGGACTTCCTCGACCTCGACTCGGACGCCGACACGATGCCCGACAAGGCCGAGAAGACCGACGACCCCGACGGTGACGGCCTCGGCAACTGGATCGACTACGACTCCGACGGCGACGGCGCGACGGACCTCTACGAGATCATCTCGGACGGCAGCGACTGCGATGGTGACGGCAAGGCCGACCCGCTCGGATCGCCCGCTAATCCGGCCGATTGCGACGGTGACGGCATCCCGAACTGGCTCGACACGGACTCCGACGGCGACACGATCTCCGACGCGGCCGAGGGCGTCGACGTCGACACGGACCTCGACGGGTTCTTCGATCGCTTCGACCTGGACTCCGACAACGACACCCGCGTCGACGCCGTCGAGGCCGGCGACGCGGACCTCGTGACCGCGCCGATCGACACCGACGGCGACAAGATCCCCGACTTCCGCGACCCCGACGCCGACGACGACGGCGTCAGCGATCTCGACGAGGTGAAGGCCGGGACCGACCCTCTCAAGCAGGACACGGACGGCGACGGCGTGAGCGATCTCATCGAGGTCGTCGCCGGCACGGACCCGCTCGACCCGGCGAAGAACCCCAAGGCCAAGGGCGATTTCGTCTTCGTCGTGCCGTACCAGAAGCCGACCTCTCCGGCGAAGGACACGCTCCACTTCCGCACGAGCGTGCAGTACGCCGACATCTACTTCAGCTTCGACACGACCGGATCGATGTCCCAGGAGCTGGCGTCGATGAAGTCGAAGGTGCCCACGATCATCGACGAGATCCGCTGCAAGCCCGACGCCGGCAACACGCCTTGCGTGAACGACGCGAGCTGCCCCGGCGGCTACGTCTGCTTCACCGGCGCCTGCGTCGACGACCCGCTCGTCGCGAATGCCGGCGCGGGCTGCATCCCGGACATGTGGACGGGCGTCGGCCGCTTCAGCGACTGCAACACGTACCAGAACCTCTTGCACCTGCAGCCCGACGCGAAGGCGACCGCGAGCGCGATCCCGCCGGCCCCGCTCGGCGGCGGCGTCGAGGCCGTCATCCAGTCGGCCGCGTGCGTCGCCGACGAGAGCGTCTGCGCGAACGACAACCAGTGCAGCGCGGACGCGAGCAACAAGAACCCCGTCGGATGCCCCGGCTTCCGTGGCGATGCCGTGCGGGTGCTGGTCCAGATCACGGACGCGGACAACCAGGGCGGGACGTGCAGCGGCTCGGTCAGCTCCGTGGCGACGGCCGGCAACGCGCTCAAGCAGAAGGACGTCAAGTTCGTCAGCCTCTACGGCACCGATGACGACGGCGGTGGCACCCTCTGCACGACCCCGAAGCTTTGCGCGGAGGAGATCGGCAAGAGCTCGGGCACGGTCGACGCGAACGGCAACCCGTTCGCGTACCTCGCGCTCGACGCGGGGGTGGTAGCGGCCGCGAAGGACGCCATCTTGAAGATCGTCCGCGGCGTGTCCCTCGACGCGACGATCGTGGCCACCGATGACCCGGCCGACGCGGTCGACGCGACGCAGTTCATCGACTTCCTCGAGGTGAACCTGAGCGGCGGCTCGTGCACGAACGTGAATCCCGTCGCGGATTCGAACGGTGACGGGCACAACGACGAGTTCCCGCAGCTCTACGGCGGGACGCCCATCTGCTGGGACGTGAACCCGGTCGCGGTCAACAACACGGTCCAGCCGACCGACAAGCCGCAGCTCTACCGCGCGGTCCTCACCGTGAAGGGCGACGGCTCGCCTCTCGACAGCCGCTCGGTCTACTTCCTGATCCCGCCGAAGCCCGCCGAGATCCCGCATCAGTAGAGATGGGGCCGCGAGCGGCCCCAAACCCCCGGGCGGCTCGGCCGCCCGAGATCGCTCGGGATGGGGTCGGTTCGAGGTCGGGGGGTTGCGAGCGGCCC
>CAIVJW010000140.1 GCA_903906315.1 uncultured delta proteobacterium
AACGAGGGCTGCGACGCGTGGTCGTTCGAGGTCACGCGGCACGAGATCCACGAGGCCGAGGTCGTGGTGCTGGGCAAGCTCACCGCCGACGGCGTCGTCAAGATGGCCTTCGGCGGGTCGTCGATCACTCGCGGGCAGGACGGCGAGCCCGTCTCGCTCGCGGATGACCTGAAGGCGGCGAGCTCGGACGCGCTGAAGAAGACCGCGTCGCTGCTCGGGGTGGGCCTCGAGCTCTACGGCGGCGCCAACGGGCACGGGGAGAAGAACGGCAACGGCAACGGGCACGCGGCCGGCAACGGTGGCGGGCTCGTCGGTGGGGCCGACCGGCTCACGGCCAAGCAGCTCGCGGCGATCCACGGCGCGGCGAGGAGGGCGAACGTGAGCCGCGAGAACCTGCTGCTGCTCGTGAAGAACCACGGGAAGCAGCAGCTCGAGGCGCTCTCGAAGGGGGAGGCGAGCGCGGTCATCTCGGAACTGAGCGGCGACGGGACGCAGGCGTAGGAGGGCGCTCGTGGCGGCGGGAGATGAGCCAGGTGACGGCTCGTCTTCCGCTAGCTCCGAGGTTCAATGCCTATTCCGCAGCGTCGTGCCAACGGGCCCCGAGCCGACCGCCAAGACCCCGGGATCGTGCATGAAAGGCGTCCGAAGAGCAAGGCTAAGGTCACCAAGGATCGATCGCGTGTAGGACGCGAATATCGGTCTCACCTTCGGCGGCCATCGTCAGCCTCAAGTCCTGCCACGCATTCAGCAACTCGAGCGTGACCGCGACGGTGGTCTCCTCCACGGTCACCGTCCCGCGAAGCTCCTGCTCATTCCCGCTGAGGTTCGTCAATGTGCAGGTCTCGATCTCACCATCTTCTTCGTGTCGAAGATATCCACCGTACCCGTTGCCGGTCTGTCGGAGCTCCACCGTCGTGCTCGAGTCACTGTCCGCGATGCGCCATGCGCCACCAAAGCGCACGGAGAGATGAACGTGAGTCCGGTGAGCAGGCCGGAGCACGCCCGCGCTGTAGCTGAACTTGGCCCCTCGCTTGTAGTTCCAGAGGTTCTCGTCGAGCGGCCGTCCGTCCGGCCCGTTCAACATCGAGGCGTCGAAGATGAGCTCATCGATGTGCCAAGAGTCGGTGTTCGTCGCGATGGTCGGCACGACAGTCGCCGCGATCTCCTCGTTTCCAAGATCGAACGCCCGCCCCGCGTAGTGGAGCGACGTGGGCTCGTGCGTCCCTCCGACGACCGAACTCACCCTCAGGGTCGGCCCTATCGCGGCTACGCGAATCACGAGATCCTGCAGCCACGGAGACGTCTGACCCGACAGCTGTGGTCTGAGTGTTCGGGCATCGTCGAATACGATCCTACCGGTCGAAACAAGCCTATCGAGCTCCTGTCTACGGGTCATTGGGCGCCTTCTCTCTGGCGAGCGGGATGCTGAAGAACCAGTCGCCATCGGTGTTCTCGAGCAGCACTGCCACTTCACCTTGGTTGGTGTCTCGCCCATAGCGAAGTGCGAAGTCTCGAATGCTGGCCACGGCCTCCTCGATCTTCTCGGGCGCTGCATAGGTGTACACGAGGGTCGTTGGCTCGTGGATCGGCGCAGTGGCGTCTCCCAGCCACGCGCCCCGCACCGCGACCGACGTCGCGCCGCCGCCGATCTTGGAGAGCACGACCTCCGCGCTGGTGATCCAAGCGTCGACGTCGGCAACCGGGCTCCCATCACGATCCAGGTGCGCGATGAAGAGCGTCAACTTCTCGCTGTAGATGGCGGGCCGCGCACCGAGGCGCGCGCCGAGCTCGTCCTCGACGATGTCGACGAAGCGCGGTCTCTCATTCTTCGTGTCCGGCGGCATGTTATAGCTTTCTGCGCGTTTTGCTGGCGGCTACGAACGTCAAGCGCCTTCCGGCCGGGTAGCCGCCTCCTCGAGCGCGCGGAAGCGCCCCTGAAGTGCCCTAAGTTGACAAAATCTCCAAAGTACGACCTTACGTCAACCCGCGCCGAGACGGCGTCCAATGCTTCGCGATGCTGCAAGAAGCGGGTCCAGAGAGCAAGGCTGGCGAGGCCCGCTCCCTGGCGGTCGCGGTGCCGTCGGCCGTGCCCCTGTCAACGCTTCGTCGGCGCCCTCGCGGACGACAGTGCATGACTCGGGGTCATCGCGGGTTCGCTACACCCTTCGATGTGAGGCGCTTTCATCCTCTCTCTCTCCCGCCGATTTTTCACGGCGCACTCCTCGCGCACCGGGCGCCGACGTACTCGCCGCGAGCCGTCGGCGTGCGGCTGTTGCGGAGAGCCACGCGCAGGGCGAGCGGGTTGTCGATCCAGCCGCCGCCGCGGATCCCCCGGGACGAGGCTGCGTCGAGATTGGCACAGTTGCTGCACACTGCGCCCCCGCCGCTGTACCAACCATCGGCGTACCAGTCCAGGTTCCACTCCCACATTCCGCCGGCCAGGTCCCGATGCCCCCACCTGGCGTTGCCGGCGGGCGTGCTCCCCACCGGCGCGAGGTCGTCGAAGCTGCACGCCCCGGGATCGCCTCCAAACTGGCAGTTGAACACCGCCCGCGTGTTGTTCGGCGCCTGGCTGCCCCACGGGTAGAGCCGGTTGTCGCTCCCGCCGGCCGACGCGTACTCCCACTCGGCCTCCGTCGGCATGCGCCCGCCATCCCACGCGCAGAACGCCGCCGCCTCGTACCAGGACACGCAGTTGATCCCGTAGCTCTCGTTCGCGCCCGGCGCGTCCGTCCACGTCTGGTAGGTCGCGTCGCACTTCAGGTTGCCCTTCAGCGCCGCCTGGCTGGCAGCGAGGGAGGCATTCCACGCCGCCTGCCAGCCGCTGTTCGCGATCAGCGGGTGCGCGCCCGCGCCGACGGCAGGCGGGGTACCGTCGTACGCGTCCACGAACTTGCGGAACCGCCCGACCGTCACCTCGAACGTGTCGAGCCGGAAGTCCGCGACCGTGGCCGAGTGCTCAGGTAGCTCGTCCGAACTCCCGTTCGCGTAGTCGGGGTCGCCCACCTTCGTGCTGCGGCCCATCGGGAACGTGCCCCCCGGCACGAGCTGCGCGTCGCAGCAGGAGATTCCGCCGCAGTCGAGCCCGCCCTTGCACGACGGGTCCTGGCAGTAGCCACCGGCGCAGGGCACACATTGGTTCGCCGGGTCGCACTCGTTTCCCGCACCGCAGCTCCCGCACGCCACGCCCTGGTCCGTGCCGCACGTCATCCCCACGCAGACGTTCTCGCACTGCTGCGCCGGGTTGCAGATCTGCTTCGCCCCGCAGTCGCCGCACGCCACGCCCTGGTCCGTGCCGCACGTCATCCCGACGCAGACGTTCTCGCACTGCTGCGCTGGATTGCAGATCTGCTTCGCCCCGCACTCGCCGCACGCCGCCCCGTGGTCCGTTCCGCACTTCTTGCCCGCGCACGGCGCCGTGCACACGTTCGCCTCGCAGTACTGATTCCCCGGACAGGCGCCGCCGCACGACACGCCCTCTTCCGTCCCGCAGTTCATCCCCGCGCACACGTCGTGGCAGAGCTGCTTCGGGCTGCACACCTGCTTGCCCACGCACGTCCCGCACGACACCCCCTGGTCCGTGCCGCAGTCCTTGCCCGCGCAGACGTCCTCGCACGTCTGCTTCGCGCCGCAGACCTGCTTCGCTCCGCACGTACCGCACGTCGTCCCGTGGTCCTCGCCGCACGTCTTGTTCAGGCACACGATCACGCACTCGCCCGACGCGTCGCACGCCAGCTTGCTCGACTGCACCGCCGCCGCGTTGCACTCGTTCACGTGACCGTTCAGGTGCCCCTCCGCCGCGTACGGCAGCGTCTCCTGCGCCTTCACCCCGTCCACGGCCACCTTCAGCGTCAGCGTCGGGTTCCCCAGCGCCACCGGCGTGCAGATGCCCACCGCGTAGTTGCTACGCGCCAGCCCCTCCACGCGCGCCGCCACCTCCTGGAACGCCTGCGAGATCGCCGCCTGATCCACCCCCGAGAAGAACTGCGTGCACTTCGCCGGCGCCGCCGTCTTCGGGTCGCAGGCCGCACCCTCGCGGCAGCTCGACTTCGCCCCGGGGCCGCCCCGGCCCGCGAGCTCCTCCAGCTTGCACGCGTCGTAGTTGCCCTGGATCCCCAGCGCGTAGAACGTCGCCTCCGTCTGGTGCTTCAGCTCCAGCGCCTGCGACCGCAGCACGTCGTCGTTGCCCGCCTCGTGCGTCCCGTCCGTGAGCATCACCACGAACTTCTCCACGACCGCGTCCCCGCCGCTCCCCGCCGCCGCCACCGTCTTCAGCGCCTTCACGTAGGCTCCGTAGAGGTCCGTCGTCCCGCGCGGCTTCGACGCCCGCAGCTCTTCCAGCTTCGCGTTCAGCGCCCCGTCGTCCTGCGTGAAGTCCTGCTCCAGCGTGATCGCGTCCGGAGCCCCGAACGCGATGATCGCCACCCGGTGCTTCAGCTCTGCCTTCGGCTTCGTCACCGTCTCCGTCACGAACGCCTTCGCCCCGTCGATCACCGCCCCCTGGGCCCCCGCGACCGCGATCGAGTTCGACATGTCGAGCACCAGCACCGAGTACAGCTCGATCGTCGAGTTCGCCCCGACGTCCGACACGCTGTCGCCCTCGTTGCCCGCGCCGAACGCCTGCCCCTTCACGTCGTTGAACACCTTCACGTCGCCCGGCGTCAGCGGCCGCACCGCGTTGCCGTCGCAGTCCAGCACCCGGAACTGGACGTTCAGCCCCGCGGGCGGCACCATCTTCACCGGCTCCACCGTCAGGCACAGGCTCGCCGGCGGCGTGTTCGTCCCCGTGCCGGTGCCGCCGTTCCCCGTCCCCGTCCCCGTGCCGCTGCCCGTCCCGCCCGCGCCCGCGGTCGTGGCGCCGCCCGGGCCGCCGCTTCCCGCGTCGTCGCCGCCACAGCCCCCGGCAGCGGACAGAGGGACCAGCAGCAGCGAGCCGAGCACGCCAAGGACCGGGCGAGAGAGTCGGAGCGGACGGACCATCGAAGACCTCGAGGTCGCACGGGACCGTGCGACGGGTTGGCGGAAGCTGCGAGGCTACGTGCGCTGCGAAACATCGACAACCATGGAGTCGACGACTCCGTGCGCTCGGTTCGCCGCGAATCACGCTCGAAACATCACGCGGCGGCAGATCTGCCGCGCGGCCCCGGGGCGCGACGAGCGGCCGGGTCGACGCCTACGCCCGCAGCACGCGCACCGGCTTGCCGGTCGCCGTCGCCGCGCGCTCTTGCCGCGTCCGCGACCCGAAGCGGCGCCTCCTCGCGTCGGGCCGGCACGGTCCCACGGTAGGCACCGGCAGGCACTTCGGTCGGACGTGACCGAGGCTCGGTGCAGCGCCCCAAACAAAGTCGCGACGTCCCAACGATCTCCCCCGTCGGCGTCATCCGCAACTGTTCGATCTTTCGCGGGATAAGAGCGGTGGAGGGACCACCAGCGCGCCGTGCTGACGTGACCTCCCGACGTCGACCCTGACGTCGTCCACCTTCACCTCGCGCCGCGTGGCGCGCGTTCAAAAGCGCGCCAAGGCCACGGGCCCTCGTGCGCGTTCAGCACGAGGTTCTCGATGGACATTGACAGCGCCCGCGCGGCCTTCGACGAGAAGGTCAGGGCCGGCATCTTCAACCCGATCGCCCGGCATCTTCACGATGAGATTCGCGATGATCGGCTGGCAGAGGGCATCGCGTTCGCCTGGCGCCTCTACCGGACCCACGACGGCGACGTCGACACGGCCCTGCTCGTCCATCACGCCCGCCTCCGCGCGTGTGACGTCTCCCGGCAGATCGCCGGCGGCTACAGCAGGAAGGACGTCCTCGACGCGCGGTACAGCGGCAAGGTCGAGGTTCTGCACCTCGACGGCGACCACCTCGATGGCGACGACGTCGGGCTTGCGCGCGCGCTCTCGAACGACCCGACCCACCGGATCTTCGGGGCGATCAGCCTGAAGCGGTGGCTCGCGGACCTGGCGGCCGAAGACCGCCGCATGCTCGAGCTCCGCATGGCCGGCTGCACGCTCAAGGAGACGGCGGCGGAGATGAACCTCTCCACGAGCACCGTGTTCGCGCGCTCGAGGAGGCTGGGGCTCGCGCTCGCCGAGCGGGCGGGCATCGAGGTTCGGATGAAGAAGAACAAGCCGCGCAGCACCGCGAAGAGCGTGGCCACGCGGTCGAGGTCGTGCGACACGTTCGCCCGAGCTGCGTGACGCGCCTTGCTCATCACCATGCGGAAGAAGAACATCCGCTCACGATGACGCCGGTCTTCATCGAGGGCGTACTGGGGGTCGCGCCGCCGACGTGCACAACGAGCACGTTGAGTGCACGACAACGTCGCCGAAGCTGACGGCGGCGCGCGCAAGGCGACCCCCGTCGTTCAGCCGCGGTCAACCCGCAACTTCACTCCGCGGACGAAATCTCGCAGATCGTCCTTGATCTGACCCGTCCGTGCCTCGATGGCGGCACGGATGTCGGCTGCGGAGGCCGCCTTCGGGTTCGCCAGCGCCGGTACGATGCCCATCGCCGCGTACCAGTCTGCCAACGACACCTTGTTGGAGGTGAACTCGTGCACCCTGCCGAGCAGCCCCTCAAGCGTGTCGGCAGACTTCACCCGGTTGAACGTCGACTCCAGCAGTGAGCAGTTCCCGAGATCGTTCAGGTCACCGCCCGGCGCGGCGGTGGGCGCGGCCTCGTCACCCTTGCCGAGCAGGTCGGTCTCCGCCCAGTACGCACACGCGACCAGGTGGTCAACGTCGAGCGAGAGCTTCTTCTTGAGGTTATCACGGAGCGGAATGCTCGACATCTCCCACCGAGGTCCGTCGAGGCGGTGCCAGAGCCAGAGCGGGACGAAGTACCGGGAGACGTGCTCGCGTTTCTGGACCTCGATCCGATCGACGAACGCGATCGCGTCCTTCTGCAGGCCCATGAGCCACTGTTCCATCCGCGCCGCCATTGCGGTGTGGAGCGCCTCGGGATCGGCCGAACTCTGCACGGCCTCCCAGTCCTCCGCGAGCCCCTTCACGTACGCCGTGAACGCTTCGCCCGATGACGACGACCAGGCGCCGCCCCACTGGCTCAGGAGGAGCCATCGGTCGACGTGGCGCGAAAAAAGGGCGTCGACTCGTTTGCGAAAGGCGTCGTCCACGACCGGATCCTTGATCGGATGCCGGGCGCGCCACTCCCAAGCGAGCATTCGCCACCCGCAGAGCACCGTGAGCGCGTTGAGCGACACGAAGTGCTTACCGTACACGAGGCCGGACTCTTCGACGAGACGAGCCGTGTCCTCAAAGCTCTCGGCGAGCTGAGGCCAGCGGGTCGCCAGATCGGCGGCCATCGGCGCAACGACCTCGCCCTTGAGCAGGTCCTTCGACTTGAGCAGGGCACCCTTGCGACAGAGCATCGACCAGACAGCGGAGACGGCCCCCACGAGCTCGTCGATCTCCAGCCCGACCTTCGCTGCTCCGAGCTTCGCGCGCAGGTCCTCGAAGCACTTGTCCGCGCTCCTCCCGCCGCTGTGCGTCGTCTCCCACTTGCGTTTGATCCACGCAAACGTGATTTCCTGGCGCGTGAGCGTGCGGCCGGCGGTGTTCAACCGAGTGAATATGTTGACGATTGCGTCGTCGTAGGCGGCCTCCTCGACCTCGTCGGGGTCGAACGCCGCGAGTTCGAGGAAGACGACCTGCGACTGCTTCACGTTGCCGAGGATCACCAACAGATCCGCCAGGCTCGTCTCCAGCACCGAGCGCCCGTCCCTCGGGATCTTGTGCGCGTCGAGCTCCGTCGCGACCAGCTTGACGTACTCGTCGTGCGCCACGCCCGGTGTGGGTTTGGCGAAGTCCCAGAGGCGTGAGAATCGGATAAAACGAGCGGGCTCGTTTTCGGTCGAGGCGCGCGGCAGTGGGAGCTTGTAGTTGACTGGGCGCGCGCCCGGCGAGATCGCGTCCTGCGCCGAGCACATCGCCCACTTGAGGGCCGTCCTGTAGTCGATGTCGAGCAACCTTCGCCCCCCTGCCCGCTGGGCCCTGAAGTCCTCGAGGTCGAGGCACAGCTGGCCCCAGCTCCAGTGGTGCTTGATGTTCCGGCCTTTCGGGCGCTCGGCCTCGAGGGCTGCGGCCCACTCCCGATCGAGCAGTCGGAAGCCCCACGAGTCACCGCCCACCGCAAGGAGCAAGCTCTGGAGGCGCTGCTGGCCATCGAGCACCATGCGAAAGGACTTCGGCGGCGTGGCCATTGGCACCGTCGCGCCGGTGGTGATCTCGGTGCGGTCGTCGACGGTCCAGAAGGTGCGCGCGGGGATCTTCTCGAGGGAGCCATCGCCGATGGCCCACAGGAGGAGCGTGCCGAAGGGCCAACCACGGATGAGCGAGTCGACCAGAAGGACGACCTGGTTCGGGGTCCAGACGTAGGGGCGCTGGAGGTCAGGAATGAGCAAGGTGGCGCCGCGGGCGCTGCCTGCTTCCTTGAGGAGCTTGTGAAGCTGGGCTTGGCTCTCTTGGTATATCTTCGCGAGGCTCATGGGGTGCGGGTCCAGGGGTGTTTGCCGGATGGATGGCGAAAGCGATGGGCGGGGGGCTGGTCGACAAAGAGTGCGAAATGACGCGGCCGCGAGCTACTGCGCGCGGTCCGTGAACATCCTCATCCTCCGATGAGCCCCCCGCGGTCACGGGCCGAGATCCGCGATCCGCAGCGTCTCGTGCCAGTGACGGTAGAGGCGGAGCCACCGGCTGACGACAGCTCGCACGAGGTTCTTCCGCTGCTCCCCGAACTGGGCGGGTTTGCCAAGGTATCCCGCCGGAAACGACGTTTCCTGGGGCGTCGAGCCCCCCCAATGGCACAAACTATTGGGGTCGACGAAGCTGGCCGCGAGCAACTCGTCCCTGCAAGAAATGCCAAATGCAGCAAGTCCGTCGCGGGCACGCTCTTCCGCAAGCTTGTCCCGAGGGCAGCCGTCGCCGTCGCTCCGGTTCGCCTGCAGAGGCCAAGCGCGAAGGTTGCCGATCGATCCGTGCCACGCCCGGACAAGCTGCGGAACATTCCTCTTGTCTCTGATGTAGGAAGCCGGATGAATGTGATCAAAATCCCACGGTCGGTCCGCTTCGTCGAGCTGGTCCGCGCTCGTCGGGTCGTAGTCTTGTGAACTCAGCCAGCGCGTGAGCCAATCGCGCTGGGCGAATAGGAGGAGCCCCTTCTCGCCCCACAGCTTCTCGACGAATGACCTCCACGCCTGCTGGTGCAGGCCGCCGAGGTCCAGTTCCTCCGCGCCGAGCGCCGTCGCGTCGTCAGGGTTCACCCGTGCCCAGATACTATCAAAGGACCGCGCGAACCAGGGCTCAAGCTTGGTCCCGAGGCGGCCGACGGGACGATCCACCAGCTTGTCCCATGTCCAGTTCTGCCAGCAGCCGCCGGCGGGCGTGTTGAAACCATATCCGAAGATGCAGCTGTCGACAGCGTCTTCGAGCACGGCCGGCGGGACCAGTGGCAGGAGCCCGAACTTGCCCCGGGTAAGCCTGTACGCCCGGACGAACCTCTGGGCCGAAAAGAAGGAACGAAGCCCGTTCCCCTCGGCCGTCTGAAGTCCCGGCCACAGCGCGGAGAGGCATCGCCCGTCGTCCTCCGCGAACCACGACAGCGCCGTGATCGCCCCGATCACGCGACACGTCGTCCTGCGAGTCATGGTTCGTAGGTCGTTCCCGGCTCTCAACATCCGCTGAACCCAACGAAGGAGTAGGAACATCACGTCCGGATTGTGCCGCGCGATGGCGGCCACGACCACCGTCGGAAGCTCGCACTTGCCGTTGCTCGTTAGCAGCGCGTGCGTGGCACCAAAAACCTCTGCCGCGCCGGCCTTGCCTCCGGTCCCGTCGAAGAAGGCGAGGATCTTGCTGCGGAATTTCGGACAGTCGCGGTCGGAACCGTGAACGAGGCGCCGGAACCTCGCCACGTCGGGCGTAGCCGGCGGCTTGCGTTCGGACGCCGCGGCGTCCGCCAGCACTAGCCGGGCGGCTAATGCCACAATGCGGGACGGAGCGGCGAGCCGGACCCCAACCGCCTGGATGCACCGCTCGGCATCAGGCCAGATGGACTTGAGTATCGAGTAGACGAGTTCCTCACCGCCGAGGGCGGTGCCGCCGGCGTTAATCCGGATGAAGAGGGTCTCCATGGGATCCTGCGGGTCTGCGCCCGCAGCTGCGTCGACCGTGTGGCGCGCAGGGCCGGACAACGCGCTCCCGAGGTCGGGCACGACAAGCGCGGCTACTCGATACGAGGTGCTCGCGCTCTTGCCGAGGACGCGTTGCGCTCCGTCGATGACTCGCTCGATGTGGTCGCGGCCGCGGCTGATTCTATTCCGCAGCAGCGTCGTGACGCGCTGGCGGGCGTCGCTGTCGTGCAAAGTCCGAATCGGATGAGCCCAGAAGGGCAAGTCTGCGAGCCGCGCCAGCAAACGGGGGCCGATATCGTCGACCGTATCGTCCTCGCCGCCGGCGTCGATGGCGTCGAGCAGAAGGCAGAATGGAACAGGCGCGCCGGCGTCCCACGGCCACGCGCGCGTCAACGGGACGCGTCCACCGGCGCCGCGCAGAATCTCGGGCGTGGCGCACGCGTAGGCGGCGACGGCTTCGCGGATCGTGTGTGCGGCCAACCGCGGCCCCTCGGTGGCCGCCGAGCTCCGCCTATAGCCCCATGGGTGAGAGCGCGTCAGCAGACGGAAGACAAAGTCCCGCTCGTCGTTTGCGGATGGAGCCTCCAGATCGACCCAGAGAGCGGCGGACGCCGGGTCGTCCGGTGTCCATTGCCACGGGTTCAGGAACCCGAGCGCGAGAGCGTTGGACCGCTGCTGGCCATCGAGGAGATGGTGCGTCGCCACGGGTGGGGAGACGTCCTCGGACTGGTACGGGAAGTCCTTGTGGCCGCGGTCGCGCTGGAAGGGGGCGAGCAGAAACGCGCCAATGGGGAACCCCCTGAGGACCGAGTCCCAAAGCGCCTCAACTTGGGGCGCACGCCACACCGCACCGCGCTGGAGGGCGGGCAGCTCCGCGCGGACGGTCGCGGGGGCGCGGCAGGCTCCGGGGATCTGCCACGCGGCGATTTCGCGCGGCGACAACAGGTGGCTCGACGTGGCTGCGGTCATGGGTGCCTCACCGGCGAGTGCGAACGTAGGCGGCGCGTGTCACCCCGTCCGACAGCTCGATCTTCACGCTGCAATGGTCGCTCGGGCCCCAGCCTATTGGCTCGTTTAGCGCGCGCGCCCTGATGCGATCCGCGATCGACTCCGACGCGAAATCGTACTCGAGCTGGCGCTCGGGCCGTCGCCGGGCTCTGCTTGCCGGTGTGGTAGGTCGGGATGTTCTTGCTGTCCTGCGGGACCTCGGGGAGCCACGGGTCCGCTTGGCGACCGTTCGGCGCTTCCGGCCCAACGTAGCGCAGCCCGAGCGCCTCCATCCGCGAGATCACCGTGTCGTACCGGCGCGCCCAATAGGAGACGCCGTCGTCGCCGTATCCGCGCGCGAGGTTGAAGTCGCCGGCGACGATGATCCTGTGGTCGTTCTCGGCGGTGATGAGCGCGGATACGCCCGAGATGATCCACGAGCGCCTGGCGTCGGAGACCACGTGCTTCCAGGTCGCGTACGCGGAGACGACCGTGACGACGCCGCCCGCCGGCTCGACGTCGACGACGGTGAGGCTGCCTCCGCGGCTCTCGGGGATCGCGCCACGAGCGGCGCTGGCGAGCGGTGCGGTCTTCCGAGCGCGCGCCGTGACGCGGGGAGAGCACCCCGGCGTCGTCCAGGGGACATCTCGCGGCGGGAAGACCTCGCTCGCGATGTTGGGCGGCGGTGGCCTTGCGTCCTGGACCAGCGCGATGTCGAGCGTCGGCTCGCCGGCGAGCTTGCTGCGCGCACCATCGCGCTGGCGCAGGTTCCAGGAGACCAGGCGAGGCGTCACGCCTATAGCGTGCGCCCGGGTGGCGGGTTTCGGCAAGACGGCGGTTATCGCTGGCGCCGGAGCCCCTCGGCCGAGAGCCCGGCCAGGACCGGGCTTCGAGGCTGATGTAGCCCGCGCTGCACGACGAACGCGAGCTTGAACGCTTGGCCGTCGTGCCGGTTCGAGAGGAGATGGTCGAAGAGTCCGGGATCTGGATCCATCGCCGGCCCCCGACCATCAGCGCCCTGCCCGAGCCGCCGAACCTCGGTCAGCTCTGGCCGAAGTCCTTCAAGCCCATCCTCGTCGCGTCACCCCACCGCGGAGCACGTCGACGACAACTACAACAAGAACACGATCGGCGCGGTCCTCGAGGGCGCCGCCGTTCTTCTCTTCCACATCCAGGAGAACAACATGAACGCGCCCACCACCATCGGCGTGCTGTCGCACCTGTCCGCCTCGAGCCTCGGCACCTTCCTCCGGTGCCCGAGGCATTATGCAGCGACCGGCGGTATGCGCAGACTGGGGCGAGACCAGCTGCTGGGGGCCGCGGCGTCGCCGGCTGCACGCGCACATAATTCCCTCACGATGGTTCTGCCGGGCGGTCGCGTCGGCCGCCCGCCGAGGGAGGTTCACCATGAAGACGGTCGCTGCGGTGGGGTTCGGTGGAGACGTGTTGCTGGAGGTCGTGGTAGCGCGGACGCTTGAGCGTCTCGCACACCTCAAATACGAGGAGTCCGTGCAGAGGCGGTTCGCGAGATCCTGCCGTCGGCTCATGCGATTTGCTCGAGAGCGGGGCGGGGAGAAGGTCGGCGTTGCTGCGCTGGGGGAGCGGTACCTGCAGGCGTGCAGGCGGCGCGGGGACAATGAGTACCGGCGGCCCAGCGGCCAGCGGATCATGCGCCACGCGATCAGAGTGCTGACCGAGGTCGCGTTGCACGGCAGCTTCGAACTGCGCGGAAAATTTGCGCCGAGAGCCGCCCTGCCGACCGCCTTGGGATCTACGCTTACCGACTATCGGCAGTTCTCGGACGAGCATCTGCTTCACCGCCGCAGCACGGTCATCGCGCGGGAGCGTGGCATACGCCGATTCTTCCTCTACGTGGCCTCTCGCGGGATCGAGTCCGTCGCGGGCATCGACAGCGGCATCTTTTCGGCGTTCGTGGCCTCTCGGACGCCCATGCAACCGACCAGCCTCGAGCACGAGCTTTCGTCGCTGCGGTCCCTCATGCGCTTTCTGTTGATGCGCGGCCTCGTGTCGCAGGGACTCGTCGACCACGTTCGGGCTTTTCGGGTCCAATGCACGCAGCCACTCCCGGCTGTGTGGCGCCGAGAGGACGTCGTCGCTCTCTTGGCCGGCGTGGACCGGAGCTCGCCGGTCGGGAAGCGCGACTACGCCATCCTGCTCCTCGCGGCCCAGTTGGGGCTGCGAGGGGGCGACATCCGGCAGCTCCGGCTCGAGCACATCCTGTGGGACCAGTCTCGAATCGAATTCCAGCAGAGCAAGACGGGCGGCGCGCTCGCGTTGCCGATGTCGGAGGAGCTGGGCGTCGCGTTGATCGACTACCTCCGCAACGGGCGACCTCCGTCCGCACGCCGAGAGGTCTTCTTGCGGGCACATGCGCCTTTCCTGCCCCTCACCAATGGCTCGAGCGTCTCGCACGTCATGTCGAAGTACCGACAGCTTGCCGGAGTGCGGCTCGCGCCGCTGCCCAGCAGACGCGGGTTGCATTCGCTGCGCCACTCGCTGGCAAGCCGGCTCATCGAAGCGGGCACGCCGCTGGGGGTGATCGCGGCGATCCTGGGACACCGCTGCCAGGAGTCTACCCAGTCCTACATCCGGATCGACGTCGAGGCCCTGCGAGACGTTGCTCTGGGACTTGAGGAGGTGGGCCATGATTGCGCGTGAGACGATCTTCACGTTCCGCTCCCCCCTGGCCTGCTGGATGGCGAAGTTCATTCAGGAGAAGCGGATTCTCGGCTGGCGCTACGAGACGGAGTACAAGGTGCTCTGCCGACTGGACCGTCACCTCTGTGAGATCAAGCTGGACTCCGAGCAGCTCCCTCGCGAGGTTGTGGAGTGCTGGGCGGCCGCCGCGCCCCACGAGAAGCCGGAGAGCCAGGCCGTACGCCTTCGGACCGTACGGCAGTTCACCAAGTACCTCGCGCGCCACGGCGTTCCTGCCTACTCGCCTCCCGAGCGTTCCAGACGGAGCCCGTGTCGCAACCATACGCCCTACATCTTCACGCACGGCCAAGTAGCAGTACTTCTGGCCACTGTCGACCGGCTCGAGGCGGAAGGC
>CAIVJW010000141.1 GCA_903906315.1 uncultured delta proteobacterium
CATGCCGTCAGGGACTGGACAACCTCGTCAGCCCCGCTTCGCGAGCTGCGCCTCGAGCTCCGCGACGCGGGCGAGCGCAGCGTCCTTCGCGGCCAACGCGGCCTCCTTCGCGGCGCGTTCGGCCTCCTTCGCGGCGCGCTCGGCCTCCTTCGCGGCGCGTTCGGCCTCCTTCGCGGCGCGCTCGGCCTCCTTCGCGGCGCGCTCGGCCTGCCTGGCTGCGCGCTCGGCCTCGGCCTCGGTCGGCCACAGGCGCTCTCCGTTCTCATCCTCGGCGACGCGCAGTCGCGTTCCGCCCTCGACGACGTGCACCCACGCGCCGAGCGTCGGCGAGAAGGCCGGCCCTTCTCCCGCGTAGCTGCGCGCGAGCGTGCCGTCGGCGGCGCGCGTCCAGAGCTGCAAGAGCACGGGCCCGCCGAGCGCGCGCGGCCCGACGAGCAGCGGATCGAAGACCCAGAGCTCGCCGACCCGCGCCGAGGCGTAGCGCACGGGCGCATCGCCGTAGTCCTTGTAGGGGTGGCTCTTGCTGACGACCTCGACGGCGAGCGACGGCGCCCGCACGCCAGGCACCCAGGTGCGCAGGCTCTCGAGCGCCTCGGCGTCGACGGGCCGCGGGACGATGAGGCAGAGATCGGGATCGAGGCCGACGCGCGGTGCGCGGCCGATCCAGCGGACGGCGAGGTTGGTGGCGACGAGGGCGTCGACCTTGGCCGACGCGACCCAGTGGAGCAGGATGGCCTGCAAGAGGTCGACGACGCTGGCGTGCAGGATGGACTCGGGCACGGGCTCCTCCGGCAGCGTCCATTCCGACGGGGGGAGGGCATCGACGTCGCGGGGGATCACGCGGGCCGGGGTCGACATGGACGTCATGGTACCGATCTGTCGACGCGAGGCACGGCGCGGTTGCGTGGAATCGTGCGGGGGGCGCGCCGTCGGTGTCGGGCAGGCTCGGCGCGTCCGGCTCGCGCCCCATGCTACGTTTCCCGCATGGGCGCGATCGCGACGGACGAGGCCGGGCGTGGGGCGGCCACCGTGACGCCGATCCTCCCCACGGCGGCTCGCGACGCGCTCGCGACGGCGAAGGCGCGGCTCGCGGCCGAGTTCGGGCCGCGCCTCCGTGACGTGCGCGTCTTCGGCTCGCGCGCCTGGGGTCAGCCGAGCGCGGACTCCGACGTCGACGTCGCCGTCGTGATCGAGGGCGCGTCGAGCCTCGATCGCGGCGTCGCGACGTCGATCGTGGCCGACGTCGCGGTGCAGACCGAGACGGACCTCCGGGCGATGGTGTGGAGCGCGGCGGAGCTCGACCGGCAAGTGCGTATCGGCACGCGGCTCGCGACGGACCTCGTGACGCGCGGAGTGCCCATATGAATGCCATGGACACGCGCGCGCAGATCGCCGCGGAGCTCGCGAAGGCGGACGATGCGCTCGCGGCCGGCGAGGCGCTGCTCGGGATCGGCCTCTTCGACGACGCCGTCGTGCGCTTCTACTACGCGACGCTGCATCATGCGTCGGCGGCGCTGCTCGCCGAGGGCGTCGAGGCGACCAGCCACCGCGGCGTCCACACGCTCTTCTCGCAACACCTCGTCCGGCCGGGCAAGCTCGACGTGGCCACCGCGCGCGACCTGCGAAGGCTCGCGGCCTTGCGCGACGCAGCCGACTACGACAGGAATTTCCGCTTCGATCGCACCGGCGCCGAGGTGGAGGCCGAGGTCGCGCGCGCGTTCGTGGCGCGCGTACGCGCGTGGCTCGCGTCCGGCGGGTGGGTCGAAGCGCCGTCGGCCTGAGGGGCGCGCCGTCGCGCGGCCGTCAGGGCGCGAGCATGGCGACGAAGACGTCGTAGCTCGACCCTCACCGAAAAGGATTTGCGAGCAACCTCGCGCGGGGATTCCGGGCCACCCGGAGGAGAAGCTCAGGGCTCTTGGTCGGTCGCCAAGGCGGCAGCGCCTTTCGGCGAGGGTCTGGCTCGACCCTCGCCGAACGGGGAGAGCCGGGCCGACCGCGCGTCGCAGCCGACGAGCCTCGTGCCCTCGAAGTAGCCAGTCACGAGCGCGTGTCCGTCGGCGCCGGCCGCGAGGGCCGCGCCCATCGGCTCGTGCTCGCCGCCGATCCGGACACTCGACACGTGCGCGCCATCCGCGGAGAACCGTGCGAGGAACACGTCGTCCGAGCCGGCGGTCGTGAGCGCGCCGCCGCCGAGGTCCATCGCACCGAGGAAGCTGCCCCCGAGGAGCACGCTGCCCGCCGCGTCGGTCACGATGGCCGATCCATATTGCCGGTGCCCGTCGCCGAAGCGCTCGGCCCAGTCGGCGACTCCGGGCGTGCACCCGCCGGTCCCGCCTCGCCCGCCCTGGCCGCCCGGCTCGCCGCCACCCTCCGCATAGCCGCCCAGGCTCGCGCCGCCCCCGGCGCTGCGTGGTAGGGTCCCACGAGGAGCAACGCAATGGCCGTTTTCCGCACGAACGTCGCGATCGTGGCCGCCTCGATCGCCGTGATCGTCGGGGGGTGCGGGGGCGATCCGGCGGCGCAAGCGCCCGCGAGCCGGCCCGACGCCGGCGCCGGGGGCTACCGGGGGTGCGCGCAGGACGGGACGTGCGCGAGCGACGGCGGCCTCGACCAGGGCGACGCATCCCTCGAGGCCGGCGGCTGCGACGCCGGCTACCAGGCCGACGGCGCGCGCTGCGCCGACGTCGACGAGTGCGCGACCGGCCACGGCGGCTGCGATCCGAGCGCGCTGTGCACGAACACCGAAGGGTCGCGCACCTGCGCGTGCAAGCCCGGCTACGCGGGCGACGGCCTGACGTGCGTCGACGTCGACGAGTGCGCGTCCGGCAACGGCGGCTGCGACCCGAACGCGACGTGCACCAACACCGTCGGCGATCGGATCTGCGCCTGCCTCGCGGGCTTCTCCGGCGACGGCGTCACCTGCGTGGACCAGGACGAGTGCGCGAACGGCGGCGGCGGCTGCGGCGAGAACGCGGCCTGCATCAACACGCCCGGCGCGTGGAGCTGCTCGTGCTTGCCCGGCTTCTCGGGCGACGGCCACACCTGCGTCGACGTCGACGAGTGCGCCTCCGGCAACGGCGGCTGCGACGCCCTGGCGACCTGCGCAAACACCGTGGGGTCGCGCGTCTGCACCTGCCCGGCCGGCTACGAGGGCGACGGGACAGTCTGTGCCGACGTCGACGAGTGCGCGGTCGACCACGGCGGCTGCTCGCCGGGCGCGATCTGCACGAATACGCCCGGATCGCGGGCGTGCGCCTGCAAGAGTGGCTATCTCGGCGACGGCTTCGACTGCGTCGACGTCGACGAGTGCCTGACGGACAAGGGCGGCTGCGCGCCCCACGCCGTCTGCAGAAACCTCCCGGGCGGCTTCCGCTGCGACTGCGTGATCGGCTTCGTCGGCGACGGACTCGCGTGCGCCGACCTCGACGAGTGCGCCATCGCCAACGGCGGCTGCGCCGCGAGCGCGACGTGCACGAACACCCCGGGGTCGCGCGAGTGCGCGTGCGACGCGAGCTTCGCCGGCGACGGCCTCGTCTGCCCGGTCCTCTGCGCGATGGACTTCCCCCCGATCCAGGGCGGCGGGGGCGGCGGCGGCGGCGGGCCCCTGCCCGACGTCGACCCGGTGGACGTGGTCGGCTCGTGGCCCCTCGACGGCGACTTCAAGGACGCGGCTGGCGCTCACGACCTCACGCCCGTCAGCGCCGGCGGCTTCTCCGCGACCGACGTCGCGCAGCCGAAGGGCAACCTCGCCTACGGCCCGACCGGGTCGGCCACCGGCAATGGCGCGCTCGGGCCCGCCTTCACGCAGACCGACCTCTCGAAGGGTCTGACGATCGAGGCCTGGTATTACAAGCCCGGCAACAACACCGTGGGCGTGCTGATCGGCTGGAGCGACGGCACGTACAACCAGCCGGAGCTCACCCTCTCCGACCAGTCGGGCTTCCTCACGGTCCGCGCCGGCCGCGGCGCGGCGCGCGTCACGGCCACGTTCGCCCGACCGACCCTCGGCTGCTGGTACCACCTCGCGCTCGTCGTCCCGCCCGGCGGCCTCGGCGCGATGCGCCTCTTCCTCGACGGCGCGGAGGCGACGCCGCTGAGCGGCACACTGACCATCGCCGACCCGACCCACCTCTTCGGCATGCCGTTCCGACTCGGCACGTGGGGATTGCCCGAGAGCGTGGTGGCCCGCCTCGACGAGGCCCGCGTCTGGGGCCGATCGCTCTCGGCCGCGGAGGTCGCGCTGCGCGCCGCGCCGCGTGGCAAGGGCGAGAAATGCCCCTCCACGTCGATGCCGTGGGAGCCGGGGCCGCGCTGCGCGTTCGACGACGGCGACCCGCCGCTCGAGTCCGCGAGCACCGTCCGCGTGATCACCGACGATACGGTCGTCTTTCTCACCGACCCGAGTGACGCGCTCGAGGACCGCCTCGCGGCCGGATGCGGCGCGTACCTGACGGCGATGGAGGCGCACGTCGGCGAGCTCAACGAGTGGTGGTGGGTGATGCAGTACGGCCTCGCCGCGCTCGACACGAAGATGCGCTACCTGCCCCCGGCGCTCGCCGAGTGGGCCGCGAGCGACTTCCTGCTCGCGCGGACGTGCGGCGGCGCCGCGACGCCGGCGACCATCCTCTCGCGGTGGACGCAGCCGGTGAGCGAGTGGCGCATCGCCCGCCGCGCCCCCGACCTCGGCAGCCTCTCGACGGGCGCCGCGCGCACGACTTTGGTCACCTGGGCGCGCCTGCCCTTCCCGCTCAAGGACGGCACGCCGCTCGCGCTGCGCGACCGCTGGGGCAACCGCGTCGACCTCGTCTACGACGACGACACCACGGTCAGCTGGGCGCTGAAGCTCTCGCAGATCGGCTTTCGCGCGGGCGACCCGGGCAAGCGCGCGCTGCTCGGCCACTTCCTCGGTCCGGCCGGGCCGATGGATCTCTCGCGCTTCGACGGCCAGCCCTTCCAGGTCGTGCGCGAGTCGGACGGCATAGTGGCCTTCGACGGCCTCGTCCATTACCTCGCCGACAGCACCAAGGAGACCGGCGAGACGCTCTGGTCGCTCGACTTCGGCGCGCTCACGACGCCCGGCCGCTACTACGTGCGGCTCCCGGGCGCCGGGCGAACGCCGGCGTTCCCGATCGGCGCGGACGCGCTCGGTTCGGCCTTTTTGGCCCACGCGCGCGGCCTCTACCACAACCGCTGCGCGGCCCTCGACACGGCCGTGACCCCGTGGGCGCGAGGCGACTCGCACCAGGTCTACCAGGCGGCATTCCCGCCGGACACCGACGACTATGCCAATCACGCCGCCGCCGGCTGGGGCTTCACGGACGCGGGCGGCGCCTACGTGAGCGTGTCCTCGTTCGACGCCGTGACGGCCACGGCCACGCAGACCCAATTGCCATCCATCGCAGGGGGCTGGCACGACGCCGGCGACTTCGACCGTCGCTCGATGCACCTCGAGGTCGCCCGCGACCTCGCCACGGCCTACCTGCTCGCTCCGCAGAACTTCGCGGACGGCCAGCTCGACCTCCCGGCCGCCGAGCGCAACAATGGACTCCCCGACCTGCTCGACGAGGCCGTGTGGGGCCTGTCGGCCTACCGCAGCGCGCAGCGCGCCGACGGCGCGGTCGGCACGTGGATGGAGGCGACGAGCCACCCGAAGGTGGCCGACCCGGGCGCGGACCATCAGCCGTACTACCTCTCCCTCGCGACGCGCGACTCCACGCTCGCGTACGCGAGGCAGGCGGCGCTGATCGCGCGCGCGCTCGAGGCCGCGGGGGCCGCGAGCGACGCGGCCGGCTGGAGGCAGAGCGCGGAGGCGGCGTGGGCCTTCGGCACGAGCGCCAACGTGCATGTCGAGGCGACGATGACCGTCGCCGGCAAGGCGCTGACGTGGAAGGAGCGACCGACGCCGAACGCGGAGCGCCGCCTGCTCGCCGCCGTCGAGCTCTGGCTCGCCACGGGCACGCAGGCCTACCGCACGGATCTCGAGAGCGCGGAGTCGACGGCCGCCTTCAAGTCCCTGCGCGACAACGCCTGGTGGCAGATGCGCCTCGTCGACCTCGCCTCGGTGGCGACGCACGGCGCGGACTTCCCGGTGGGCTGGGGGACCGACGCGACCGCCGCCATCAAGAAGCAGGGCGACGCCTGGAGAGCGGGCCAGTCGCAATGGCCTTATGGCTGGGCCTGGTACCCGCCGAATCACGGCTACGTCGGCTTCACGGCGTGGGGCAACGGGCTCTACAAGCCGCTGCGCGAGCTCGCCCTCGCCTGGAAGGTGACGGGCGACGCGGCCTACGAGCACGCGGCCGCGCTCGGCGTCGCGCACCTCGTCGGGGCGAACGGGCAGGGGCGGTCAATGACCACCGGGATCGGGACGCACCGCTACGTGACCGCGCTCGATCTGCCCTCCTCCATCGACACGATCGCCGAGGTGAAGCCGGGCCTCACGGTCTACGGGTCCGGCAGCGGCCTGGCGACCCAGGCCTACACGGCGGTCTGGGGCCTCGAGGTCGGCGCGCGGTCGGGCCCGAGGTTCGTCGGCGCCAATCTCACCCTGCTCCCTCCGCCGTGGGACAACACCGGGCGACCCGCGATCGACGCGAAGGCCATCGTCAGCGGGGTGCTGCCGACGTGGCGCCGGATGGTGCCGCTCGAGGCGGCGCTGCCAAACTACCTGGAATTCACGGTGTGGGAGACGATCGCGCCGGCGATGTTCGTGACGGGCCTGCTCACGGAGCCCGGCTGGACACCGAGCCAGGCGATGCTCGACGACGTGCCGCTCGACGCCGCGCGCGTGCGCGAGAGCCTGTGGATGATGCCGTAGCCGCCCGGCGGCGGCACGACGACGGCACGACCACGGACCTCTCGGATCCCGATCGCGCCGACTGGAGGATCGGCCTCTCTCACGGGAAGAGGGGTTGGGGTCAGGGCAACGGTTCAGCAATCCGCGACCGTACGCATTCGCGGCCCTCGGTTCGAGCGTCGTCCGCTGGCTGGCTCGCAAAGCCGTGGATCGGACGGACAGGGAGTGAGAGAGGCGCCAAGGACGCCAAGGGAAGATGGGGGGTGGGGAGTCGCGGTCCCGCGCGTCCACGCGGGGCGCATCTGCCGGCCGGCCTCCGGCCCCGCAGGGCCCGCCTCCTCCTATCTGGACCCTCGCCGAAAAGGTCTCGCGGATCCGGCGAAGCTCGCCGCCTGACCCCGCCCCGTCCAGGTTGGCTGATCAGCGGTTCGAGCTCGCCGCGCTGCCTGGGTTGACCGGCATGAATGCCGGTGCAGGGCACCCAAGAAGCCCTGCACAGCAGGGCTCGGATCGCACCGAGCCCGGCCGAGGCCCGGGCTTCTTGGCCGCTTTGCACCGGATTTCAAGCCGGTGCTCGAAAGGGACGGCGACCGCACCTTTTCGGCGAGAGTCTGGCTTCGGGCCTCTCGCGGCGGATGCGCCGCGAAGGGGCGCGCCCGCGAGGCGCCTGCCGGACGCGTTCGCGTACGATGCAAGCATGCGCCCTCCCCGGCTCGCGATCGCCACCTCCGCGCTGACGCTCCTCTTCGCCTGCGGCACCGGCGATCTCGGCTCAACCGAGGGCGCGGGCGGCGGCGCCGGGGCCGCGCCGGGCACCGGCGGCGGCGCATCGACCGCGACGAACGCCGGAGGCGCCGCGGGCACCGGCGGCGACGCGACCGGCTCCGGGGGCGGC
>CAIVJW010000142.1 GCA_903906315.1 uncultured delta proteobacterium
CGCGGCGGCGCGGCCGCGCGCGCGGGATCGGTCGGCGCGGGGTCCATCCCCGCGGGGCGCCGCTGCGGCGCGGGAGGCGGCGCGCCCTGCGGCGGACCGCGGCGGTCACCGCCCGCGGGCCCCTGCGGCGGCGATCCCCCGCCCCCGTGCAGCCGGCGCTCGAGCTCGCCGAGGCGCCGCAGCAGCTCGTCGACCGGCACGAGCGCCGGCCGGCGCGCGAGCCGCACGAGCGTCATCTCGAGGGCGGCGCGCGGCTGACCGCTGCGCACGACGTCGTCGAACGATCGGCTGAAGCCCTGGTGCAGGCGCAGGAGGTCGTCGGCGTCCGCGCGCGCCGCGAGCGACTTCACGTCGGCGACCTCCGCGTCGGCCAGGTCGAGCAGCTTGCCCGGCTCCTCGCACACCTTCGCGACGACCAGGTCGCGCAGGTGCCGCAGGAAGTCGCGCGCGACGTGCGGGAGATCGTAGCCCTGCCCCGCCAGCTCGCCGACCACGCGTACGCACTCGGCCGCGTCGCCGTCGACGAGCGCGCTCGCGAGGCGGTGGTGCACCGCGCTGTCGGCCACGCCGAGCACGCGCGCCACGCCGTCGGCCGTGAGCCGGGCCGCCCCCTCGCCCACGCCCACCCACGCGATGACCTGGTCGAGCAGGCTCATCGCGTCGCGCACGCTGCCGGCCGCCTCGCGGGCGAGCGTCACCACGGCGCCGTCGTCGGCCGGGACGCCCTCCTTGTCGAGCACGTGGCGCAGGTGCCCCGCGATCGCCTGCGCGGAGAGCATCTTGAAGTCGTAGCGCTGACAGCGGCTCAGGATCGTGACCGGGACCTTGTGGACCTCGGTCGTCGCGAAGATGAACTTCACGTGCGGCGGCGGCTCCTCGAGCGTCTTCAGGAACGCATTCCACGCGTTCACCGAGAGCATGTGGACCTCGTCGACGATGACGATCTTGAAGCGGTCGCGCGCCGGCCGGTACGGCAGGCTCTCCTGCAGCCGGCGCACGTCGTCGACGCCGGTGTAGCTGGCGCCGTCGATCTCCTGCACGTCGACGTCGCTGCCGACGGTGATCTCGGTGCACTGCGAGCACGTCTGGCAGGGCCTGGCCGTCGGGCCGGTGACGCAGTTGAGCGCCTTCGCCAGGATGCGCGCGCTGGTCGTCTTGCCGACGCCGCGAACCCCCGTGAAGAGGAACGCATGCGCGACCCGGTCCTGCGCGATGGCGTTCGCCAGCGTGGCGGAGACGTGCTCCTGCCCGACGAGATCCTCGAAGGACTGGGGCCGCCACTTCCGCGCGAGGACGACGTAGCTCATGCGCCCGGCGTAGCAGATCGGGGCGAGCGCGTCGCGAGGGGCGAGGCGAGCGCGCGCGCCCTCGAGCCTCACCCCCCGCCGCTCTTCTCCGGGCCGGGCGCCTTGCCGTCGCCCTTCTTCGCGGCCTTCTTCGCCGCGTTCGCCGCCCCGCGCGTGGCCGCGAGCTGGTCGAGGTAGCCGAAGAGCTGCGCGTCGAGGTCGCGCGGGAGCTTCTTGTCGTGCTTGACCTCGTCGGCGAGCGCGGCGCGCAGCCTCGACACGAGGCCGAGGGCGTCGGCGCGCAAGCCGGCGGCGTCCTTGCGCGTCGGCGAGCTCGCCTCGTCGGCGCGATCGCTCAGGAGGTCGTGCAGGTGCGTGCCGGCGGCGAGGAAGCCCGCGGCCCAGTCGTGGAGCGTGCCGCCCGCCACCGGGAACAGCTCGAGGTCGGCCTTGTAGCTCTTGAGGAGCGGCGCCCGCGTGAGCGCCGCGTCGGCCTCGGTGGCGTAGCTCTGCTGGAGGTCGCCGAGGGCGGGGATGAACCCCTGCCGGATCCGATCGGCCGCCGCGATCAGCGCGGCCGAGCTGCCGGGCGCCCGCTGGTAGGCCTCGATCAAGAACCACATCGCGGCGCCGAACCCGTCGTGCTCCTCGTCGGCCGCGGCGAGCTGATCGGCGAGCGGCGCGCCGCCCGTCAGCGCGGGCGGCAGGGCGTCGATCGCCTTGCGCCGGCCGGCGAGCATCGGCGCGTACATGGCGCCGGCCTGGGTCGACAGCAGCGCCTCGCTGCGCTTGTCGAGGAGGTCGTGGAGTCCGAGCTTCATGTCCCCGAGAGTCAGGCTTCTCATGGTTTGGCATCGTCCGAGGGAGACCGCGGCGAGGTCAAGCCTCGAGCGCCCGGGCCCGCGCCGGATCCGCCCCCCCGCGGCGACCGGCGGGCCGCCTCCGCGACGGGTCGCGACCTGCGCCCGGGCCGGCCGGCCGGGTCTGCCGGAGGTCGCGCCTCTCCGCCCGGGCCGAGCGCCCGCCCCCGAGGCAGGTCGCGACCTCGCCGGCAGCCGACCGTTCGCCCGTCGCCGAGGTCGCGGTCTCCCCGACCGGCCGACCGCGCGGGCCGCCCCCAGGCGGA
>CAIVJW010000143.1 GCA_903906315.1 uncultured delta proteobacterium
GGCGCCCCGACACGGCTGCGCGGCGGTCCCGCCCAACGTGCTCCGGGCGTCCTCACGCGGCCCCCGCGCGGAGGAGGAGCTCCGCCGCGGCCGCATGGTTGTCCCAGCAGGCGAACCTCGGCGGCGTTCGGGTCGGCTCGCGGGGCGAGGAGGCGCCGCGCCACCTCCGCGAGCTCGCCCGCGCAGGTCAGAGGCGTCCGGTCTTCGGCCGCGAGCTGCGACACGTTCGCCCTCAGGCGTGAGCCCTCCGGGTTCGAGGCGGCGCCCCGTGGCGCCCGAGCTTCGTCAGCGCGGCTCGACCCCGCGACAGCCCAGCCGGAGCCCCCGCCTCCGCGTGTCTGGTTCCGCTCGATGGCCGTCGGCACGGCGCGCTCCTCGACGCGCGCAGCTCAAGGGGTCGCGCAGAGGCGAAGGCCGGTGCCGGCAGGTCCTGGGCGGCAGACCTGCTGGATGCGCGAGTCGCAGTCTCCGTTCGACTTGCAGATCTCCTGGTACCGCGAGCGATCGCACAGGAGCTCCGGATGGAAGCTCGTCCCGCTCCACGCGCGGGCGGCGTCGTGCGACCCACCGTCGCTCGCCCCGCGCCCGGACCGGGCGGTCTGGTAGCATCGCGCCGTGGCCGACGAGAGCGACGCGCGCGGACGCGCGGGCGGTGGGCCTGAAGCGGGGCGCCCCGAGGGCGATCGCGCCCCGCCGGCCGCGCCGCCGCGACCCAGGCCGCGCCCGGCCGCGATCCCTCGCCCCGCAGCCCGCCCCGAGCCCGCGAAGCCGGCGCCGAAGGCCGCCGATCCCGATGGGCGCGACGAGGCGAGGACGGACGCGCCGCCGAGGCCCCCCGAGCGCCCCGCGATCGACACGTCGCCGACCTTCCTCGACGACGGCTGGGACGGCGGTTCGACGACGCGCGAGCCGCGGCCCGAGGCGACGTCCCCCGATCGCGAGGATCGCGTCGATCGGCCGATCCCCCGGCCGCACCTCCCCCGGCCGGGCGATCGCGCCCCGGCGCCGCCACGGGACGCGATCGCGCGCGCCGAGGGGGCCGACGCGATCGAGGCGCCCGCGCCCGAGGTCGCCGCCTCGCCGCCGCCGACGGCGGATCTCGACGAGGTGACCGACACGCAGAGCAAGGCGACCGCGATCGGGTCGCCGCCCGGCGATCCCGGGGTCGCGATCGATCCGCCTCCCGGCCGCGACCCGTCGCTGCCGTCGACGGTCCCGCCGCCGCCGGCGCCCCGGAGCGAGGTCACGGAGCTGCTGCCGATCGGCGCGACCGATCCGCTGTCGGAGCCGCCTCCTGCGCGCCCGTCCATCACCGCGACGACGACCACCGCGCGGCGCGCGCCGCCGACCGATCCCTCGGTGCTCTCGGGCCTCGCGGACCGGGCGCGCCGGCTCGCCGACCCCGATCCCATCGGCGCGGCGCGCGCGCTCGTGGAGCTCGGCCTCCACGCCGAGCGCGCGACGGGCGATCTCGCGGCGGCGCGGCGCCACTACGACGCCGCGCGCCGGCTCGCCCCGCGGCTCGCGCCGGCGCTCTCGCGGCTGCGGCGCGTGCACGAGGCGCGCGCCGACCTCGCGGGCGCGATCGCGGTGATCGACGACGAGATCGCGATCGCGGCCGAGGACGGCGAGCGCGCCGATCTGCTGGCCGAGAAGGCGCGCCTGTCGGCCGAGCTCGGGCTCGCGGCCGAGGCGCGCGCCGCGTACGCCGAGGCGATCGCGGTCGCGCCGCGCCACGCGGCCTCGCTCGCGGGGCTCGAGGCCGTGCTGCGGCGTGAGCTCGCGGGCCGGACCGACGCGCGCCTCGAGGCCGAGCTCGACGCCCACCTCGAGCGCGTCGCGGGCGCGGTCGCTCCCCGGCCCTCGCGCGGCGACGAGTCGGTGCGCCCGGACGCCGACGCGCGCCTCGCGGCCTGGGTCGAGGTCGAGCGGGCCGAGGTGCTCGAGCGGCTCCTCGGAGACGCCGATCGCGCGCTGCCCGCGCTCGAGCGCGCGGTGACCCTCGACCCGGAGCCGGGGCCTGTGCGCGACGCGCTCCGGCGGCACCTCGTGCGCCACGGGGACAGCGCGCGGCTCTCGGCGGCGCTCGCGGCCGAGGCCGAGGTCGAGCCGGACGCCGAGCGCGCCTCCCGGCTCGACTACGCGGCGGCGCGCCTCGCCGCCGACGTGCTCCGCGCGCCCCGCGACGCGATCGCGCTGCTGGAGCGGGCGATCGCGCGCGCGCCCGAGGCGACGCCGACCTTCCGCCGCGCGCTCGCGGAGCTCATCGACCGCCTCGAAGCAGCGGGCGAGGTCGAACGCGCGACCGCGCTGCGCACGCGGCGGCTCGCGCAGCTCACGAGCCCCGAGGCGCGCGCGCACGAGCACGTGCGCATCTCCGCGTCGTGGGACTCGCTCGGCCGCGCCGCCGAGGCCGCGGCGCACGCGGCCGAGGCGCTCGCGATCGCGCCCGACGACGCGTCCACGCGCGATCGGCTCGATCGCGCGCTGTCGCGGCTCGGTCGGCACGAGGAGCGCCTGCAGGTGTGGCAGGCCGCGGGCGCCCGCACGAAGCGCGGGCCGGCCGATCGCGCGAGGGCGCTCGTGCGCGCGGCCGACATCGCCGACCGACAGCTCGGGCGGCACGACGAGGCCGTGGCGTCGCTCCGGGCGGCGTGGGTCGTCGACCCCGGCAACCAGGACGTCTTCGACGCGCTCTCGGCGAAGCTCGCCCCGCCGCCCGCGCCCGCGTCGGGCGACCCGCGCGGCGTGCGCGCGCGCATCGACCTGTACACGCAGGGCGCCGAGGCCGCGCGCGATCCGGCGCGCGCGATCGCGCTGCAGGAGAAGCTCGCCGCGCGCTGGGAGGACGAGATCGGCGACCCGGGGCGCGCGATCGAGGTGATCGAGCGCGTGCTCGCGGTCGATCCGACGCGCCGCACGGCGATCCTCGCGCTCCAGCGCCTCGCGGAGCGCGCGGGCGATCACGCGCACCTCGCCCACGCGCTCGTCGCCGAGGCCGATCTCACGACGAGCGCGGCGCAGCGTCGGCGCCTGCTGATCCGCGCGGCCGAGGTCACGGCCGAGCGCCTCGGCGATCGGGAGCGCGCCGCCGCGCTCGGCGGTCGCGCCCTCGCCGCGGAGCCGGGCCACCCGGACGCGCTCCGCGCGCTCTACCGGCTGCACGAGCGCGCGGATCGGAAGCACGACGCGCTCGACGCCCTCCGCGCGCTCGCGGCCACCGACCCGGACGACGCGTTCGAGCTGTGGATCGAGATCGCGCGCCTCGAGGAGCAGCGCAGAAAGCAGCCGCTTCGCGCCGTCGAGGCCTACGAGGAGGCCGCGCGGAAGCGACCGGGCCACCCCCTGCCGAAGGCGGAGATCGCCCGCCTCCTGCGGCACTCTTCCGATCTCGATCGGCTGGCCGCCGCGCTCGGCGGGATCGCCGCCGAGACGGTCGACCGCACCGCCCGCGCCGCGCTGCGGTTCGAGGCCGCCGAGGTGGCCGAGGTCGCGGGCAACCCGGTCGCCGCGCTCGCGCACCTCGCGCGCGCCGACGAGGACGCGCCCGGCGATCCCGCCGTCGCCGAGGCGCGCGAGCGCATCCACCTGCGCCGAGGCGACGACGCCGACCTCGTGGCGCTCTACAACGAGTGGCTCGAGCAGAAGCCGAGCGCGGCCGTCGACCATGGGCTGCGGATCGCGCTCGCGCAGGCGATCGCCGCGGGAGGCGACCCGGCCGGCGCGGCCGAGCTGCTCGAGGAGCTCACGGCGGTCGTGCCCGATCACGTCCCCGCGCTGCGCATCCTCGCGAACCTCTACCGCGGAGCGGGCGCGCACCGCGAGCTCGCGAGCGCGCTGCGGCGGCAGGCCGACGTGTTCTCGGCGCGCGTGGCGCGAGCCGGCGCGCTCTGGGAGATGGTCGCGCTCGAGGGCGAGCTCGGCCAGGAGGTCGTCCTCGAGGCGCTCGCGCGGCTCGCCGTCGAGGCCCCCGGCGACACCGGCGTGCTCGACACGACGCTCCGGGTCGCGACCGAGCGCGCGACGCGCAAGGGGGTGCAGCCCGGGGCGCCCGAGGCGCTCCTCGCCGCGGTCGTCGCGCGGCGGGCCGCCACCCGCGATCCGCTCGCCCGGGCCACGTTCCAGCTCGAGGAGGCGCTGCTGTTCGACACCGAGGCCGAGGCGGATCCCGCGCGTTCCATCGCCGCGCTCGAGGCGTACCGCGCGGCCCTCGGATCGTGGCCGGAGAGCGTGCTGGCCGCGCACGGCCTCGCCCGGCTCGCGCGCAAGCTCGGCGACGCGGTCGGCACCGTCGCGGCCGAGCTCGCGCTCGCGCGGCTCGCGCCCGACGCCCGCGATCGCGCCCGCCACCTCACCGCCGCCGCCGAGCTCACCGTCCACGAGGGCCCGGGGCCGGGCAGCGCCACGGCGCTCTACGAGGAGGCGATCGCGGCCGATCCCGACAGCGCGCCCGCGGCCGCCGCGCTCGCGCGCCTGCTCGCGCCCACGCCCGGGCGCCTCGCCGACGTGCTCGGGGCGGCGATCGCGCGCAGCACGCGCCCCGAGGTGATCGCCCTCGCCGGCCGCGCGGTGGGCGAGGCGGCGCTCCGACACGGCACGAGCCCGGACGCGCCCGACGCGAGCGTGGGCATCGCGGCGCTCCGGCGCGCGGTCGCGGCGCGCGGCGAGGACCCGGTCGCGCACCTGCTCCTCGGGCGCCTCCTGGCGACCACGCGCCTGCCCCTCGAGGCCGAGCAATCCCTCCTGCGCGCCGCCGCCGGCCTCGTCGATCCCGAGCACCGCGTCACCGCGCAGCTCGAGCTCGCCCGGCTGTACGACGGGCCGCTGGCGGATCCGGTCCGCGCGCAGGCCGCGCTCGAGGCCGCGCTCGCCCTCGATCCGCACCGACGCGCGCCCCTCGAGCGGCTCCACGCGATCGCCACGGCGCGGGGCGATCGCGCGCTCGCCGCCGTGACGCTGTCGCGCCTCGTGGAGGGCGAGGCCGATCTCGGCGTGCGCCTCGATCGCGCGCTGCGGCTCGCGGAGCTCGGCGGCGAGCTCGGCGACGCGGCCCTCGTGGTGCGCGCGCTCGCCGACGCGATCGTCACTGCCCCGGGCGACGCGCGCGCGGTCGCGTCGCTCGCGCGCCTGTTCCGCATCGACACGCGCGAGGGCGCCGCCGGCTACGCCGCCGCCCTGCAGTCGGTCGTGGACCTCGCCGCCGCGCGCCGCGCGCCGCTCGACCCGCGCTGGCTCGGCACCCTCGGCATGCTCGAGATCCGCGTCCTCGGTCGCCCGCGCGAGGGCGTAGCTCGCCTCGCCCAGGCCACGACGCTCCCGGGCGCCACGCCCGAGGCCCGCGCGCTGCTCGGGCGCGGGCTCGAGGCCGCCGGCCACAACGCGGAGGCCGTCCGGGTGCTGCGCGATCTGCTCCAGGCGCCCGACGTGATCGCCGTGCTGCCCGATCGCGCGGCCGTGCTCGCCTCGCTCGAGGCCGCGCTCTCGCGCGAGGGCCGCGCCGACGAGCGCCTCGCGGTCGACGAGGTGCGCGCGACCCTCGGCGAGCTCCCGCCCGACCGGCTCGCGCGCCTCCGATCTGCGCGCCCCGCGGTCGACGGGCCCGCGCCCGGGACGCTCGCGGGCGCGGACCTCGCGCGCCTGCTCTTCGCCGAGGCCAAGACGCACCTCGTCGACGTCGCGATCGCGGTCGCGCCGATCGCCGCGCGCGTGCTGCGCCTCGACCCCGCGGCGCTCGGCGTCGGTCCGCGCGATCGCCTCGGCCCGCGCGAGGGCGGCGCCACCCGGCTCACGCTCGACCGGATGACGCGCGCCTTCAGTCTCGAGGCCGTCGAGATCTACGCACCGGCCGGCTTCCCGGGCCCCGCGCGCGTGTTCCCGGGCGAGACGCCGATCTTCGTCGTCCCCGCCGCGCTCGCCGAGATCTCCGAGCCCGAGCGCGCCTTCGCCCTCGCGCGCCTGTCGGCCCGCGCCGCCCTCGGCTTCACCTGGCTCGACGAGGTCCCCTTCGAGGTCGGCGACGCGCTCCTGCTCGCCGCGGTCCGATCGGTCGACCCGAGCTTCGCGCAGGGCGAGCTCGCCCCCACGCGCGAGTCCGCGCTCCAGAGCCTCCTGCCGCACGTGCAGCGCGCCCTCGCCCGCAAGGCGAGGAAGCTCATCGAGGACGTCGCGCCGCACCTCGGCCCGGTCCCCGACGCGCGCGCGTTCACCCTCGCCGTGCGCCGCAGCGAGCTGCGCCTCGCGTACCTCGCCTGCGGCGACCTCTGCGCGGCCCTCGACCACCTCCGCCGCTACGACCGCGACCTCGCGCGCGCCGAGACCGACGCGCGCCTCGTCCTCGCCCACCCGCTCGCCGGCGAGCTCGTGCGCCACGCGCTCACGTCCGAGGCGGCCGCCGAGCGGCGCCGGGTCGGCACGGCGCGCGCAGGCTGATCGAGAAGCCCGTCGCAAAGGCGCCTATCGGGAGGCGCCGACGACCCCGTGACCGCGGATACCATTGGAGCAAAATGCTGGGCCGCGTGGGGAGAAACGCGCGCTCCGCGCATTGAAGAATGCCAGTCACGGGCGCGATACTGGGTCGTGAGCGACCGAGACGATCTCCGCACGCATCGACGGGACCCACGCGCCGAGCCGGACGACGAGCCGGCCCACAGCACCCCGCGACCGGCCGAGGACCCAGGGCACCGCGCGGCCCGCGAGCAGCCCGGCGGGGCGGATCGACCGCGCGACCCGCGAGCCGAGATCGACGACGCCCCCGCGCCGCCTTCACGACTCCGCCCGACGGTGCGCGGCCCCGACCCGCGCGCCGATCCCGACGACGATCCCGCGCCCCCGTCGCAGCGGCTCCGCGCGCCGCGGCTCCCGCCCTTGCCGCGGTTCGAGCCCGACGACCTCGCCCCTCCACCGTCGTCGGCGCGCGAACGTCCCCGCGCCGACGCGTCCCGCCACGCGCTCGCGCCGCCTCCGATCGCCCCACCCCCGATCGCCCCCGCCGCGGTCCCGGCGGCGCCCCCGCCCGAGCTCCACGGCGAGCGGCCGTCACGCAAGACCATCGTCCAGGAGAGGGAGCTGCTCGGCGATCTGACGCGCCAGCTCGTGCAGACGATGAACCGCACGAGCTACTACGAGGTCGGCCACCCGGCGTACTACGCCGAGCGCGACGAGCTCTTCGCGAGGCTCGAGGCGGTGCTCGCCGACCAGCCGCAGGTCGGCTACCTCCTGCAGCGCGGCGACCCCCCGGAGATCCTCGTCGACGGCCTCACGCAGGGCCGCGTCCGCATGAGCGAGGTCCTGCTCAGCGGCGTATACGAGCTCTTCGTCCCGCGCTTCGTCGAGTACTTCGACCGCCACGAGATCGTGCTGCTCGCCTTCCGCGCGGGCATCACGGCCGAGGAGCTCGGCCGCTTCACCGCGATCCTGAGCCGCCCGGTCGCGGGCAAGCACCGCTTCGACATCTCCGCCGAGCTCGTGAGCGCCGAGGTCTTCAACGTCTCGGTCTTGATCCGCGACGAGGTCGCCCACCAGGACACCGATCTGCCCTGGCAGGTCCGCGTCTGCCTCGCGCGCCTGCGCCGCGACCTGCGCGCCGTGCCCATGTTCCGCGACCTCGGCCACGAGGCGCTGCGGCGCGCGAAGCGGCAGATCTTCGCCGACACCGTGCGCCCGCTGCAAAACGCCGAGCTGCTCAAGCAGCTCGTGAGGTTCGCGTCGCGGATCGAGAAGGACATCGAGCGCGTCGAGGGGCTCGAGGACCTGCGCATCACGCCGGCGATCATCGACGTGCTCGCGCCGCGACCCATGATCGACCTCGCGCGGCTGCTCTGCGAGGAGTCCGCGCGCTCGGGCGCCGACGTCGACCCGGCCGGCGCCGCCGCGAGCGAGGCGCGGAGCGCGGCGATCGATCTCTGCGCGCGGCGACTCGCGAAGGAGGACCCGCCGGAGGCCGAGGCCGTCCTGCGCCTCCTGGTGAAGCACCGCATCCTGACGGTGGAGGACCTGCCCATCGGGCTGCAGGAGTGGCTGGGCGCGGAGGCGATCTACCTCTCGAACGAGGCCGGACCGCTCGATCCGACGCCGATCGAATCGGCGGGCGACGTCCGCGTGCTGGCCAAGGTCGGACGCCTCGCGCTCAAGCACGACCGGATCGACCGCGTCGCCGAGGTGGCAGCTCGCCTCGATCGCGCGGCGCGCGCCGACGCCCCGGGGGCGGCCACGGCGATCGGATCGCTGCTCGCTCGCAAGGAGGTCGACGACCTCGCCGCGAGGTTCGAGACCGGATCCGCGCGCGACGCGGAGGCCTCGAGCAAGCTCTTCGCCGCGCTCGGGACGCGCGGCGCCACGGCTCTGGCCGACCGCATCGTGTCGGCCGGCGTGAACGCGCACCTCGGGCGCGCCTACCACCTGCTCGAGCGGCTGCCCGAGGGTCCGACCGCGGTCGCGGAGGCGCTCGGCGCGCCCGGGATCGAGCCGGCCGCGCTGCGGCTGCTGCTCGCGATCGCGGCGGCGCGACCGACCGGAGAGTCCGCCGCGGCCGCGCGCCCGTACGCCGATCACGCGGAGGCCGGCGTCCGCGTCGCCGCGCTGATCGCGGTGATCGCGGGCGACGCCGCGGGGTCGGCCGCGCTGGTCGTGCGGGCGCTCGACGACGGCGACTCCGCCGTGGTCGAGGTCGCGCTGAGCGCGCTCGCCGATCGGCTCGGTCGCCCCGAGCCGGCGCGCGCCCGCGCCCTCGCCATCCTGCGCGACGCCACCGCCGAGACGGCCGTCGGGCACCTCGAAGCGGCGCTCGGGCTCATCGGGCGCTTCCCTGGCGCGGGGGCCGACCGCGAGGCCGCGGTCGCCGTGGTGCGCGGGCTCCACGAGGCCGAGCGAGCCCGGGTCGGCTTCCTCGGGCTCGAGATGCGGAGGGAGCGCCACCCGGGCCTCGTCGCGACGATCGAGCGCGTGATGACGCAGCTCGGCGGCGACGCAGACGACCCGCCGCCGAGCCGGAGGAGCCTCTGGGAGCGGCTCCGCGGCAGCTGAAGCGGCGCCTCCCGACGCGGGCACGCGGAGCCTGACGGCGGCGCCCCCCGACCCACCGACGCATCGCGGATCGCGGACGGCCCACGCAGCCTCCGGAGAGGCGCTCCCCGGCAGGGGCGGAGGCAGGAGGTCGGGGGTATGCTTGGACTCGTGAAGCCGCGAATCGCCCGCGCCCTCCTCGTCGTCGCGACGCTCCTCCCCGCCTGCGCCGCGAGCCCGCGCGCGCCCGCCTCGGCGACGGCCGCCGCGGCGACGCCGATCGCCCCCGACGACGACTGGAGCGTGGCCGCCGCGCCGCCCCCGGCCCGCCCGCGGCTCGCGCACACGATCACGCTCGGCGAGTCCTGGGGCACGGGCCCGCAGGGAGCCCCGAGCGGGGGCGGGCCGTGGGCAGGCGGCCCGACGATCGTCATTCAGAATCAGGTCAGCGTCGTGAACCACGCGCCGACGTACGTCGGAGGCTACGGCTGGGGCGCCGCGACCGGCCCGTCGTCGAGGGCGCCCGGCACCACCGGCGCCCAGGGCAGCGCGCCCGGTGGATCGACCGGCTGGGAGGGCGCAGAGGGGCGGCCCGCGGCGCCAGGCCACACGCCGAACGTCGGCGGCAACTGGTCCACCGTGCCGAGCTACGGGCCGCGATGACGCTCGCGCGGCGGCGCGCGACCAGCCGCCGAGCGGCCTCGCCGGATCGCCGTGGTCGCCTGCCCGACGCCAGCCGACCTACGGCTTGCGCGGCGCCCAGCTGACCGGCGGCGCGAGCGTCGGGCGCAGGGACTGGCGGGGAATGGCCACGACCGCGCGCGGCGGGGGGGGCGGCGCAGGGATGCGGGGGATGGGCGGGAACGAGGCCCGCGAGCCCGGAAGGATGGACGGGCGACCGACGCCGACGGGCGCGATCGACGGCCGGACCGTGCGGAAGCTCGGCGGCATGGATCCCGTGCGCGACGGGGGCGGCGCCGGGGCCACGGCGACCCAGGAGGGAGGGTCGTAGGTCGCGCCCGCGGCGGAGTACACGTAGCGACGGGCCGGCCCCCCCTCCTGCGGGGGAGCGACGCGACCGTGAAGGACGACGTCGACGCCAGGGTGAGGCCCCTGCCGCACGCGGATCTCGCCCGAGTTGGGGCTCGCCGCGCGCAGCTGCGTGCACACCTCGAGCCGCGCCGCAGCGAACGCGAGCTCGACCAGCGCTTGCACTCGCTCGGCGGCGAGCCACTTGCGCCCCTTCACGTCCGGCGTCGGCGCCAGCGTCGCGCGCTCGACCGCGCGTGCGAGCCGCTCGAGGTGACCGCGGCGCTCGTCGCAAGACGTGCGAAGCGCCGCCATATCCGCGTCGGAGGCGTCGTGACGGATCTCGAGCAGCGTGGGCGTCCCGCGCGAAGCGCCGGCCTCGCCGACCTCGAGGCGCGTCGCGGCCCGAAGCACGCCGCCGATCGCCGTCCGGGCGATCACGAGCGCGCCCCCGGCGGCGATGCGGCACTGCACCGCACCTCCGAGCACGGCCACGTCGCCGACGGCGTTCACCTCGGAGTCCGAGTCGACGAACCGCAGCGACACGTTCCCCGCGGCCTCGATGCGCCCGCCGTGGCGAGCGCCGGCGTGGACCACGACGTTGCCCCCGGCGAGCACGGTGCCCCCCTCGACGACCCCGAAGACCTCGACGTCGCCCGTCGCGCACACGGAGAAGCCCGTCTGCACGTCCCCGCGGACGACCACCGAGCCGTCGTAGTGGACGTTCCCGGTCGCGTAGCTCACGCCGGGGACCTCGTAGGCGACCACGACCGAGACGAGCCCCCCGCGCACGACGGGCGTGCCGCTCGCCGCGGCGACCGCGCTCATCCCATCGGCCGCCAGCGTGACGTTCGCCCCGGCCTCGAGGCGGGCGGGCGGCGGCTCGCGCGGCGGCACCTCGCGCCCGCGCACCGACCGCCCGGGCGTGCCCGGCGTGCCGAGCGATTTCACGGCGAGCACCGCGCCGACGGTGACGTGCTCGGCCAGCATGCCCTCGCGGAAGTCGACGGCCCCGTCGTCGACGTCTCCGCCGAACGAGCGGTTGTCCTGGGGCAAGATGAAGCGGTAGTCGACCGTCGGCGCGCGGCCCGGGTCGGGCGCGACGCCCGTGGCAACCACGACGTCCACCCCGGTCGTCGTCTTGCCGGCGCAGAGCCGATCGATCGCGGCGCCGTCGAGGCCGACCACGATCCCGAGCCTCCGGCACTCGGCCTCGACGTCGGCGCGCTTGGGCAGCACGCGCCCGATTCGCCGCGCGTACGCCACGAGGTCGTTCTCGCCGAGGCGCAGCGCGAAGGCGCGCTGGGCCGGAGCTGGGCCGGTTCGAGTCGTGCTCAAGCGCGCCTCCCGGGCGGCCTGCCCGCGAGGCCCGATCGATCCCGCCCGCCCCCCACGACCGTCACGACCCGCCGCACCGCCGCGACGGCCACAGGCGACGGGCTCGCCCCACCGACGGCAAGGCGCGCCGTGAACGTGCCCCGAGCGCGCCGCGCGTCAGCTCGTCCGGCCGACGTGAGCGATCCGAGCACGTGATCGCGAGAGTGCGGCCGATGGCGCCTCGGGACATCTCCTAGCCCTCCGTGGAAGTGAGAAGACCAGCGTAGCGAGGCGGCTCGGCGCCAAACAATGGAGCAATCACCCTTTCGACAGCCAGAGGAATGACAACCACACAGCGGAGTAACGAGCCTCCGTGCGCTACCACACGGGCGCCGTGTTCGGGCTCCCTGCCCCCCCGAGCGCCCGGTGACTCGCGCCGGGCACGGCGACCGCGTACCTTCGCGGGCTGTCCGAGGGGACGATTGGGAGGATCCATGAAGGCGAACATCTTCACCGCGTACGTCGCGATCGCTCTGCTGGGATGCGGATCGGACAGCACACCGAGCGGCGCGACCGGGACGGTCGGCGCCACGACCACCACCACGGCCACGGGCGCTGGCGGACAGAGCGGCGCGGGCGGCGCCGGGAGCGGCGGCGGCGTGGCGGGCAGCGGAGGGCAGGCCGGCAGCGGCGGCGCCGGCGAGGGAGGGAGCGGCGCGGGCGGGTCGCTGGTGTTCGACTGGTCGTGCGTCGGTCACGTCGAGTGGCCGAAGTCCGACGGAAAGCCGATCACGGCGACGGCCGTGTTCCTCGACTTCCAGACGCAGGCGCCGATCGCGGGAGCCGCCGTCCTGGCGTGCGCGAAGGACGACCCGGACTGCGCCGCCCCGCACGATCAGGGCGTGACGGACGCCGCGGGGAAGGTCACGTTGACCGCGCCGGGAGGCGAGATCGGCTTCGACGGGTTCGTGCGCGCCTCGGTCGCGGGCTACGTGACGAACACCTTCTTCTTCGGCCAGCCGCTCGCCGCCTCGCCCCAGACCGGGGCAAACTTCTACCTGTTCGCGGACGCGAGCTTCGCCGGCCTCCTCGGCCTGGTCGGCGAGCAGGCCGACCCGACGCGCGGACACTTCGCCATCACGGCAGAGGACTGCGCTCCGAAGCCCGCCGCGGGCCTCACGGTCGCCGCCGACGCCGCGGACGCGTCGAGCTCGACCTACTACGTGGACGGCAAAGTCCCGAGCAAGACGGCCGCGAAGACCGACGCGAGCGGCGGCGCCGCGGTGCTGAACCTGCCGCCCGGCCCGGTCACCATCACGACGAAGCTCGTCGTGACGCAGGAGACGCTCGGCGCCTTCGCCGCCTTCGTGCGCGCCGGGGAGATCTCCTCGGTCGTCCTGCCACCGACGCCCTGAAGCGACCCGCGCGCGCGGCGCGAGCTCAGTCCCCTGACTTGCGGATCGACTCCGGCGCATCGCGGCGGGTCTCGTCCTCCGCGCGGCGCTGGGCTCGCTCCGTGCGGGCCTGCTCGCTGTGGAGGGCGCGCACCTCCTTGAACAGCGCGACGCGCAGCCGCTCGAGGTCGGATCGATTCGCGAGGACCGTCCCCAGCTCGGCGAGCCTCCAGACGACCGCGTCGGGGCGCCGCTCGACCAGGAACACGGCCCGCAGACGCGGGTCGAGCTCGCGCAGCCCCTCGACGAGGGACCGAGGGGTGGTGTCGGTGACCCCGTCGTCCACCACGATCACGTCGGGGCGGCGCGTGAGGTACATGCGCTCGGCCTGCTCACCGCTCGACGCGCAGACGAATTCGAAGGCGTCCGCGAGCTCGCTCGCCACGACGGTGCGGGTGACGGCGTCGGGGTGGACGAGAAGGACGGTGGGCTTGGGACCGATGGAGTGCAACGCGGGCAGGCCTTCCTCGATGCGAGCCGGCCCCACCTCGCGACCTCCTGTCGCGAGCCCCCCCGAGGGACCGTCGACACGCCTCGGCATCTCGATGGGCGCGCCGTTCATGCTGCTACGCAACCGCAACGCAATGCTCGTGCCACGGCGCGTGGGAGGCCCAATCGCCCGCGCGCGCCACCTGGGCCAGGTGACCGGGAGCGCGGTCCCGGGCACGACGGCCCACGTGAGGCACCATCCTGGGCCCCGTCGCCCACTTCGCGCCGCGCCGACCTCGACACAGCCTGGAAAGCACCGACCTCGGACGAGCCCGACGGCGATGGTGGTATGACCGGTACTACTTGTACTTGGACGCCGGCACCGAGAACACGTAGCGCGCCCCATTGGCCTCGCTCTGACACCACAGCTCGCCGCTCGAGCCGTCGAGGTAGAGATCCTCGGGCGAGTCGGACCACGCGAACGTCTTCGAGGCGCCGGGCGCGACGCGGTAGAGCGCTCCCGCGCCACCGGCCGGCTTGCTCGACGAGAGGAGCCACTTGCCCCCGAGCGGGAGCGCCCCCTGGAGGTGCGTCTGGCCCGCGAAATAGGCCTCCGTCGGCGCGAACACCGATCCTGCGATTCGCCCGCTCACCGGGTCGAGCGACCAGCGGAGCAGCCGCGCGTAGAGGCTCGCGTCGTCGTATTCGCCCGTGACGAGGCTCGGCGGGACCGAGGACCGGTCGAGCGCGACGAACGAGAAGAGGGGCTTGCACGAGCCGCCCCGCTGATACGCGCCGATCTGGGGGATTGCGTACTTGTACTTGTGCGCCCGGAACGCGCCGGTCGCCGCGTCGAGGCCGATGGTGTCGGCGTCGGTCGCGACCGTGAGGACGCGGGTCAGATCGAAGACGCGGAAGCCCGCGCCGGTGTCCGCCACGTAGAGGTAGTCGCCGTACCAGGCGAGGCCGCCGGCGTGGATGGGCACCGACTTGAAGGTCGTGACGCCGCCCGCGGCGTACGGCTCGACGAGCAGCGCGAAGCGGTACTTGGCCGTCGCCGGGTCGAGGACCGCGAGGCGCACGCCCTTTTGCACCTTCGACCCCGGGTCGCTCGCCTGCTGGTAGTACCAGGCCGACAGCACGACGTCCTTGCCGGCGAGCTTGCCCGCGACGCCGTCGCCCGAGCCCGTGAGGCCCTGGGGCCACCAGTAGGCGACGGTCTCGTCGCCCGGCTCCCATTTCACGCCGCGGCTCACCGCGCCGAGCCCCGGCACCGACGAGACCTTCGCGCCCGCGCGGTTCAGGTCGCCAAGGACGCCCGTCAGGGCGAACGTGGGCAATTGGCTGGCGAGATCGGCGATCAGCGCGGACCGGCTCGCCCACGAGTCGGTGTCGGACATCGGGAAGGCGCAAGGGTCGATGGCGTGCAGCCCGTCGCCCTCGGAATAGCCATTGACGGGGGTGGACGGGCAGGCCGACGTGCAGTCGGCGGCGCACGAGTGGCACGTCTCGCCGACGTCGCAGAGCGCGTCGCCGCACGTCGGACCGCAAGGGCCGCAGTCGGCCGGACAGGACGCGCAGGACTCCCCTGCCTGGCACGCCCCGTCTCCGCACGCCGCCGCCGCGCCTCCCCCTCCGCCTGCGCCGCCCGCGATCGCCCCGCCCCCATGGCCACCGCCTGCGCCGCCGGCAGCGGTGGGCGTCGATCCGCCGCCGCCGGCCGACGCCGCGCCCGCGGCCCCCGTCGCGCCGAC